>PFFW01000121.1:9176-13491 GCA_002781745.1 Rhodospirillales bacterium CG15_BIG_FIL_POST_REV_8_21_14_020_66_15 | reverse complement strand
AGGGCGAGCTTCTCGCCATGCGGCCCTCGGGCGGCGGCAAGGTGCGGCTCGAGTTCCTGGTGCCGACCCGCGGCCTCATCGGCTATCACGGCGACTTCCTGACCGAGACACGCGGCACCGGCGTGATGAGCCGCCTGTTCCATTCCTACGGCCCCTACCGGGGCACCGTGCCGGGCCGGCGCAACGGCGTGCTGATCGCCAACGCGAGCGGCCAGAGCGTGGCCTACGCGCTGGCCAACCTGGAGGAGCGGGGGTCCATGTTCATCGGCGCCGGCGAGGCCGTCTACGAAGGCATGATCATCGGCGAGAACGCGCGCAGCAACGACCTCGAGGTCAATCCCCTCAAGGCCAAGCAGCTGACCAACATCCGCGCCGCCGGCAAGGACGACGCCATCCGCCTGACGCCGCCCCGAAGGTTGACCTTGGAGCAGGCCATCAGCTACATCGGCGATGACGAACGGGTCGAAGTCACGCCCAAGGCGATCCGCCTGCGCAAGGCGATCCTCGACCCCAACGAGCGCAAGAAGGCGGAAAAGCGCCGCGAGGCCGAATCCGCTTAACGGCGAAAGGATCCCGCGAAAAGTGGCGGCCGGCGTTGACAAGCTGATCGAGGGGTACCGCCGGTTCCGCGCCGGCGCCTTCCAGGACTCCAAACCGCTGATCCAGGACCTGGTCGCGCGCGGCCAGCGGCCGCAGGTCGCGGTCGTCGCCTGTTCGGATTCCCGGGTCGAGCCGGCGACCCTGTTCCAGACCGACCCGGGCGACCTGTTCATGATTCGCAACGTCGCCAACCTGGTGCCGCCGCTGGAGGAGCAGGGCAAGTTCCACGGCACCTCGGCGGCGCTCGAATTCGCGGTCAAGGGCCTCGGCGTGAAACACGTCGTCGTCCTCGGCCACGCCCACTGCGGCGGCATCAAGGCGATGATGACCGCCGACACGGACGGCGGGCAGTTCACCTTCGTCACGCACTGGGTTTCCATGCTGGCCGCCGCCCACCGCCGCGTGCTGGCGACCATGTCCGGGGCCGACGAGGAGACGCGCACCCGGGCCTGCGAACAGAACGCGGTGCTGGTCTCGCTCGAGAACCTGACCACCTTCCCCTGGGTGCGCGAACGGGTCGAGGCCGGCGAGCTGCAGCTTCACGGCTGGTACATCGACATCGCCGAGGGCCGGCTGTCCGTCTACGACGGCGCCCAGGGCAAGTTCGAGCCCGTCGGCTGAGCGCCGCCGCGTGCGGGGCAAGGACGTGAGATCATGAACCGGGCCCTGCGTCCCGGCTGGGCCGACGCCCTCAGGGGCCATGTCCGCCGCCCGGCCCTGGTGCAGCTCTGCCTCGGCTTCTCCAGCGGGCTGCCCTACCTGCTGGTGTTCTCGACGCTGTCGGCCTGGCTCCGCGAATCGGGGCTGTCCGTGGCCGCCATCGGCTGGTTCGCCCTGGCCGGCGCGGCCTACGTGTTCAAGCCCGCCTGGGCGCCGGTGGTCAACCAGGCGCCGATCCCGTTCCTCACCCGGCGGCTCGGCCAGCGGCGGTCGTGGCTTTTGCTGTCGCAAGGGGCGGTGGCCCTCGCCATCCTGTGCCTCGGCACCTCGGACCCGGCGGCCGACCTCGCCACGACCGCCTTCTGGGCGGTGGTCCTGGCCGCCGCCTCGGCGACCCAGGACATCGTCGCCGACGCCTACCGCATCGACAGCCTGCCGCGCGACCTGGAAGGCCCCGGCACGGCCAACTTCGTCAACGGCTACCGCGTCGGCGTGCTGGCCTCGGGGGCGGGGGCGCTGCTGATCGCCGACCAATGGGGCTGGGCGCCGGCCTATGGCGCCATGGCCGCGCTCATGGCCGTGGGCATTCTGACCACGCTGACCGCGCCCGAGCCCCGGCGCCCGCCCCTGGCGGCCGAAGCACCCTTCCGCGCGGCCCTGGTCGAGCCGTTCCGCGACTTCATGACCCGGCGCAACTGGGCCATGGTGCTGGTGTTCATCACCCTGTTCCAGTACGGCGAGGGGCTGCTCGGCGTGATGGCCAACCCGTTCTACCTCGATATCGGCTTCACCAAGACCGACATCGCCCTGGTGACCAAGGTCTGGGGCTTCGCCATGAGCCTGGCCGGCGCCGTCGCGGGCGGCCTGCTGGTCGCGCGGTTCGGCCTGCTGCGCGCCCTGTTCGCCTGCGGCCTGATGCAGGCGGCGGCCAACCTGGCCTTCGCCTGGCTGGCGGGGCAGGGGCCGTCGATCCCAGCGCTGACGCTGACCATCGCGCTCGAGAACCTGACCTCGGCCATGGCCACGGCTGCCTTCGTCGCCTACCTCTCGGGGCTGTGCGACCGCGCCTACTCGGCCACGCAGTACGCGCTCCTGTCGGCCTTCGCGGCGCTGGGGCGCAAGATCTTCGTGGCCGGCGGCGGCGAGGCGGCCCAGGCCCTGGGCTGGCAGGCGTATTTCATCGCCACCACCCTGGCGGCGCTGCCGGCGCTCCTGGTCCTGCTGTGGCTGATGAAGAAGGACCGGCATTTCCGGTGACCCTTCGATGGCCCGGGCGCATTTTGTATACAAAACGCCTGACTCCCGATCCAATAGCGGCCAAAATCCGGGACCAGATGCAAAGACCACCCAACCCGGAGGAATAATCCCGTGCGCCCGACAACCCGCCTGCGCGAACTTCTCAAAGCCAAGGAAACCCTCATCGTCCCCGGCTGCTACGACGCCATGACGGCCAAGATCGTCGAGATGGTCGGCTTCCCCGCCGCCTACATGACCGGCTACGGCACCTCGCTGGCGCTCCTGGGCATGCCCGACGCGGGCCTCGCGACCATGACCGAGATGCACCTCAACGCGCGCTACATCGCGGGCGCCGTGAAGGTGCCGGTGATCGCCGATTCGGACAACGGCTACGGCAACGCGATCAACGTCGTCCGCTGCGTGCGCGACTACATCCAGACCGGCGTCGCCGCCATCCACATCGAGGACCAGGCAATCCCCAAGCGCTGCGGCCACGTGGCGGGCCGCCAGGTCATCCCCATGGCCGAGGCCGTCGGCAAGTACCGCGCCGCCAGGGACGTGCGGGACGAATACGACCCCGACTTCGTGCTGATCGCGCGCACCGACGCGCGGGGCGCGGTGGGCGGCTCGCTCGGCGTCGCCATCGAGCGCGCCAATGCCTATCTGCAGGCCGGCGCCGACGTCGCCTTCGTCGAGGGCCCGACCACGCGGGACGAGGTCCAGCGCATCTGCGAGGAGGTCGAGGGCCCGGTGCTCTACAACCAGACCGGCGTGTCGCCGCGCCTCACGGCCGAGGAGATGAACCAGCTCGGCATCGCGCTGACCATCTTCCCCGGCGTCTGCATGCGCGCGACCATGAAGGCGGTCTACGAGGTCATGACGCAGATGAAGGCGCGCGGCCCCCTGGTCGAGGCCGAACTGTTCGACAGCCTGAAGGGCCATCCGGCGGGCGACTTCCATTCGTTCGCCGGCTTCGACCAGATCCGCAAGTGGGAGGAAGCCTACCTCGATCCGGCCGAGCTGGAGAAATACGCCGGTACCGTGGGCTACCAGCCCGAGACCAAGTCCTAGTGTCGTGATTCCGAAGTTCGCATCATATCTGGAGCAGGCGATTGGCGAACTTCGGAATCAGGCCGACACTAGCTGACATAACGAGTCTAGTGTGGCATTGGTTTTGAAGTTCGTTTCGGAGGGCGCTCCGGATAATGTGACGAACTTCAAAACCACCACACCAGGCGCCGCGGGCCGCGTCCGGCCAATTGCCGTTTGTCTTTTGTTGCACTGCAACATATACTCCCGCCCCTCTTAACCGAACGAACCGGCCGAGGAAGGGGTGCGCGGATGAACATGGACAGGATTCCGGTGGGCGAAAACCCGCCCTACGACGTCAACGTCATCATCGAGATTCCCATGGGCGGCAATCCGGTGAAGTACGAGCTGGACAAGGAGTCGGGCGCCATGTTCGTCGACCGCTTCCTGCACACGGCCATGTACTACCCCTCCAACTACGGCTTCATCCCGCACACCCTGTCGGAGGACGGCGACCCCACGGACGCCATGGTCCTGGGCCAGGTGCCGGTGCAGCCGGGGGTCATCATCCGCTCGCGCCCCATCGGCGTGCTGATGATGGAGGACGAGGGCGGCATCGACGAGAAGATCCTCTGCGTGCCCGTCGACAAGCTGCATCCCTATTACGGCAACGTCGGCAGCTACCGCGACCTGCGCCCGGTGATGCTCGACCAGATCGCCCATTTCTTCGAGCACTACAAGGACCTGGAGCGCGGCAAGTGGGCCAAGATCAAGGGCTGGGGCGAGGCCG
>PFFW01000121.1:0-9134 GCA_002781745.1 Rhodospirillales bacterium CG15_BIG_FIL_POST_REV_8_21_14_020_66_15 | reverse complement strand
ATGGACCTGATCCGCGACGGCATGGAGCGGGCCAGGAACAAGGGCAAGGCCTGACCGTCTTCTGGCCGCCGCCGGCCCCTGCTAGACTGGGGCCATGATCTCTTCAGACCGCATGACCGTGGTCGAGGCCGACATCACGACCCTCGACGTCGACGCCGTCGTCAACGCCGCCAACGAACATTTGGCGCCCGGCGGCGGCGTGTGCGGCGCCATCCACCGCGCCGCCGGCCCGGGGCTGGCCCGCGAATGCGCGGGCGTCGGCGGCTGTCCCACGGGCCAGGCGCGGATCACCCGGGGCCACGGCCTGACGGCCCGCCACGTGATCCACGCGGTCGGCCCCGTGTGGCACGGCGGCGGCGCGGGAGAGGACGGCCTGCTGGCCGGGGCCTACCGCAATTCCCTGATCCTGGCCCGCGACAACGGCCTCGCGTCGATCGCCTTTCCCGCCATCTCGACCGGCATCTTCGGCTTTCCGGCCGAGCGCGCCGCCGCGATCGCCGTGCGGACCGTGGCCGCGTTCCTGGCCGAAAACGCGCTGCCCGACCGGGTCGTGTTCTGCTGCTTCGGGGCGGAGAGCGCGGGGTTACACCGTGAAGCGATCACCCATGTTTAGAAGACCAATTTAAAGCGCCCTCATTGCAATATACGCGCGACATGATTGACAAAGACTCCAATAAATTGTATCAATTAATCTGCAATTGACGAACCCGCCCGTTGAGGCGGGGGAGTAATTGCCAGAGCTGCCGCCCTTTAAGGGTGGCAGTCTCTTTTTCAAATTATCCGAACGATACCGTCTCTTGGCTGTGCATTCGTTGCCCGGATGTTGATTTTTGCGATGGGCAAATGGTCGTACAGATTTTCGAGATTGTTCGCATTCTGCCAATCAGTGAGCTGGCCTTGTTCGGACTTGATTTTGAGAAATGCCGAGTAAGCAACCAAGTCAGCGGCCTGAGTAAAGAAGCAGGCGCAAGACTGCTTAATGTTTGCGTCCTTGGTAAACATATCTAGCGGAAGGTTTTTGCTGGCTGCCCCTGGCCCCCAGCCGCCGCGCATGCTTCCCGTGGGGAGAAACGTCTGCGCTCGTCGGTAGTAAGACCTATATTCTGGATGGCCTTCATCAAAAAATACCAGGGCATTTACGGAACGCGCAGCACACTGTTTGCGCATGCGTTGGAAGAGAGCGTGAAGAGCAGCTTCCAGGCGCGCACTTCCGTAGAGATTTCTGCCGGCAATAGTCGCCGCAGAGAGAACCGATCCATCAGGGATGAAGTCAATCCGAGATAGAATGTCTCGATAGACCGCGCCCGCCTTGGGGCGATCAAACCGCCATTTTCCATGAAAATATTGCCCTCTGCCAGACGCCAGCTTTACACCGTGTAGTTCTTTGGCGGCAGGAATTTTATGAGTTCTGTATATCCCTCGACGCCACTCTTTGGCAGCATCCAAATGGCTGCCCCACGTAATGGTCCAAATTCCGTCAACGTTTCTTAGAAATGGGACAGCAATTGCGGTCACGACGAAGAGTTGATCGTCGTGGGACTCATCGATGTAAAAGATATCGATTCCTCCTGGTTGCAAACGCATTCTAGTTCTCCATTGTAAATAGAGAATATGAAGACCTATCTTCAGAAGCAACATTTATGAAGAAAAAAGAAGGCGGGCCCTGGGGTCCGCCTTCAAGGGAGAGCCGCTGATGCATTGCGTCCCAGCGGCGGGGGGTGTGGCGGACGCGCCGCGTCGGCCGCGGCGGGAACCGTCTCAACTCCCGCCATGCTGCGCACGCGCGGCGACAGGCCGATGACCGGCCGGTGAAACCTGCATGACTCGATGCCCGCGCGAGGCCCGGCGGTTCGGTCCTTTGTTTTCGCGCAAAACGACCTTCGGCCTTGCGGCCCGGCCCGCATCCGCAGGGTCCGCGTGCCGCCAGGACGGCGCCAAAGGCGCCGGGCGGCCCGGGATCGGGTTTTGCGGCTATCCGACGTTCGCCTGGTGCGCCGTGATCGCCGCCATGGTCGTGATGTCCGAGGCCGAGGCGTCCATCTGCACCACCTGGGCGGGCTTGGAGAAGCCGAGCAGGATCGGCCCCAGCACCGTCGCCCCGCCGGCTGCCGACAGGAGCCGGGCCGAGATGCGCGACGAATGCAGGCCCGGCATGACCAGCACGTTGGCCGGGCCCGACAGGCGGCAGAACGGATAGTTGGCCATGAGGTCCGGGTTCAGGGCCACGCCGGCGCTCATCTCGCCGTCGTATTCGAAGTCCACGTCGCGGCGGTCGAGCACGCCGACGGCGTCGCGCATGGTCTCGGCGTGCGGCAGGTCCGGGTTGCCGAAGTTGGCGAAGGAGATCAGGGCGACGCGCGGTTCGTGGCCCATGGCGCGGGCGACCATGGCCCCGCCCTGGGCGAAATCGGCGAGTTGCTCCGGCGTCGGCGCCACGTTGACCGCCGTGTCGGTCATGAACAGCGCCCGGCCGTCGCGCGTCAGCACGATGGAGACGCCGAACACCGGCTTGCCGCCGCCGACCTCGAGCACGCGCGCGATGTCCTTGAGCGCCACCATGTAGTGGCGCGTCAGGCCCGTCACCATGCCGTCGGCGTCGCCGGCCTCGACCATGCAGGCGGCGAACACGTTGCGGTTGTTGTGCACGCGCCGCTGGGCGTCGCGCCTGAGCGCGCCCTTGCGCTGCTCCTTGCGGTAGAGCATGTCCGTGTAGGCG
Source organism: Rhodospirillales bacterium CG15_BIG_FIL_POST_REV_8_21_14_020_66_15 (assembly GCA_002781745.1). Classification (GTDB taxonomy): domain Bacteria; phylum Pseudomonadota; class Alphaproteobacteria; order Rhodospirillales; family Casp-alpha2; genus UBA1479. Next base: position 6,418 of record PFFW01000121.1, on the reverse strand, counting down.
TCGTTGTTTTCCGACAGGCGCGCGTTGGCGATCTCGATGCCGTCCGGGTCGGGCAGGCTCAGGTCGGCGATCTTCCGGCGGATGGCGTCCTCGCGGCCGACCAGGATCGGCGTGCCGTAGCCCTGGTTCAGGAACGAATAGGCGGCGCGGATGACCTTCTCCTCCTCGCCCTCGGCGAACGCGATGCGCTTGGGGCTGGCCTTCACCGCGTCGAAGATGTTCTGCAGGGAATTGGCCGTGGGGTCCAGGCGCGCCCGCAGTTCCGCCGCGTAGGCCTCCATGTCGGCGATCGGCCTGCGGGCGACGCCGCTGTCCATGGCCGCCTGGGCGACGGCCCTGGGCACGGCCCAGATCAGGCGCGGATCGAACGGCGTCGGGATCAGGTATTCGGGCCCGTAGCTGAGGCGCGACCCCGCATAGGCGGCGTCGACCTCGTCGGGCACGTCCTCGCGCGCCAGGTCGGCGAGCGCCCTGGCGGCGGCGATCTTCATCTCCTCGTTGATGGTGCTGGCGCGCACGTCGAGCGTGCCGCGGAAGATGTAGGGGAAGCCCAGCACGTTGTTGATCTGGTTGGGGTAGTCCGAGCGCCCGGTGGCGATGATGGCGTCGTCGCGCACCTCGCGCACCTCCTCGGGCCAGATTTCCGGCACCGGGTTGGCCATGGCGAAGATCAGGGGCCGGGGCGCCATGGCCGCGATCATCTCCTTCTTCACCGTGTCGGGGCCGGACAGGCCAAGAAACACGTCGGCCCCCTTCAGCGCGTCGGCCAGGGTGCGCGCATCCGTCCTGACCGCGTGCTTGGACTTCCACTGGTTCATGCCCTCGGTGCGGCCCTCGAAGATGACGCCCTTGGAATCGCAGAGCGTCACCTGGCCCGCCGGCAGGCCCATGCTTTGAAACAGCTCGACGCAGGCGATCGAGGCGGCGCCGGCGCCGTTGACCACCATGGTCACGTCCTTGATGTCGCGCCCGGTCAGGTGCAGGCCGTTGATCAGCCCCGCCGCGGTGATGATGGCGGTGCCGTGCTGGTCGTCGTGGAACACGGGGATGTCGAGAAGCTCCTTCAGCCTCTCCTCGATGATGAAGCATTCGGGCGCCTTGATGTCCTCCAGGTTGATGCCGCCGAAGGCCTTGCCCAGGTAGCGCACGCAGTTGACGAATTCATCGACGTCCTCGGTGTTGACCTCCAGGTCGATGCCGTCGATGTCGGCGAAGCGCTTGAACAGGACGCTCTTGCCCTCCATCACCGGGGTCGCGGCGGCGGCGCCGATGTTGCCCAGGCCGAGGACCGCCGTGCCGTTGGAGATGACCGCCACCTTGTTGCCGCGCGCCGTGTACTCGTAGCCCTTGGCCTCGTCCTTCTGGATTTCCAGGCAGGGTGCCGCGACGCCCGGCGAATAGGCGAGCGTCAGGTCGCGCTGGGTGGTCAGCGGCTTGGTCGCCGAGACCTCCATCTTGCCCGGCCGGCCCGTGGCGTGCATGCGCAGCGCGTCCTGGTACATCATGTCGTCGGCTTGTTTCTTCATGGCGCGTGTTTCTCTTCCCAAGCTGTCCTGCCGCCGGGTGCGTCCGGCGTGCATCCGGCCGTGCCGCGGCCCCTGAAAGGGACGGCGGCCCGGCGGCCGGTTTCGGTTGTCGTGACGGGGACGGCGGTCCCGCAGGTCCGCCCCGGGTTACCCAGAGTGCTCCCTGATCGTTATGGTCTTTATGCGGTTTTTGCGCAATTTAATTACATTTGCAAGATCAAATTTGAAAGTATCGTGTTCATTTTCCCGGCACCGTCCGGGACCGCCCGATTCGCGGCCCGGATTTCCACAGGCGCCCGCGCCCTTTGCTTGCCTCCGGGCGGGCCTGATGTGGTAGGCTCGCCGCATCCTGGGCGCTGAAATGATTGAGTGATCTGGCGGACCATGCCTCCCGACGACATCGCGCCTGCACCCGAGCACGAGGACACGGAAACGGACGGCGCGTCCGCCGCTGCCGGCGAGGCCGGCGTGACCCCCCTTGCCGGCGAAGCCGGCGTGACACCAATGATGTCCCAGTACCTGGAGATCAAGGCGGCCCATCCGGGCGCCCTTCTGTTCTACCGCATGGGCGACTTCTACGAACTGTTCTTCGACGACGCGGTGAAGGCCTCGGCGACCCTCGACATCGCCCTGACCAAGCGCGGCAAGCACCTGGGCGACGACATCCCCATGTGCGGCGTGCCCGTGCATTCCCACGAAAGCTACCTGACGCGCCTGATCCGCGCCGGCCACAAGGTCGCCATCTGCGAACAGACCGAGGACCCGGCCGAGGCCAGGAAGCGGGGTGCGAAGTCCGTGGTGCGCCGCGCGGTCACCCGCATCGTCACCCCCGGCACGATCACCGAGGACACGCTGCTCGACGCGCGGTCGCACAACTACCTCTGCGCCGTCGCGGCGGCCCAGGCGGACCTGGGCCTGGCCTGGATCGACATGTCGACGGGCGATTTCCTGACCCAGCCGATTCCGGCGGCGGGTCTGGGCGCGGCGCTCGCGCGCATCGACGCGGGCGAACTGCTGTGCGCCGACCGCCTTCTCGACACGCCGGACCTTTACGAGACCTTCGCCGACTGGAAGGACCGCCTGACGCCGCTGCCCTCGGCGCGGTTCGACAGCGCCAACGGCGAGAGGCGCCTGAAGGACCTGTTCCGGGTCGGCACGCTGGCGGGCTTCGGCGCCTTCACCCGCGCCGAACTGGCGGCGGCGGGGGCGCTGGTCGACTACGTGGAGCTGACGCAGAAGGGCAAGGTGCCGCGCCTCGCCCCGCCGCGCGTGATGAACGCCGGCGCCGTCATGGGCATCGACGCGGCGACGCGCCGCAATCTTGAACTGACCCGCACGCTGACCGGCGAACGCCGGGGATCGCTGCTCGACGTCATCGACCGCACGCTGACCGGCGCCGGGGCGCGCCTGCTGGCGGCGCGGCTCGCCGCCCCCCTGACCGATCCGGCGGCGATCGCCGAGCGCCTGGACGCCGTCGAATTCTTCCATGACGACGCCCGCCTGACCGACGACCTGCGCGCGGCCCTGTCGCAAGTGCCGGACGTCGCCCGCGCGCTGTCGCGCATCTCGCTCGGCCGCGGCGGGCCGCGCGATCTCGCCGCCGTGCGGGACGGCCTGGTGCAGGCGGCGGCGCTGCGCGGCCTGCTGCGGGACGCCAGGGGCCTCGCCCCGGCCGGCATCGTCCGGACCATGACGGACCTGGGCGAGCACGCAGCGCTGACGGACCGCCTCGCCCGCGCCCTGGCCGACGACCTGCCGCTGCTGGCCCGCGACGGCGGCTTCATCCGTCCGGGCTACGCCCCGGCGCTGGACGAGCACCGCCGGCTGCGCGACGACTCGCGCAAGCTGATCGCCGGCCTGCAGGCGCGGTACGCGGAACAGGCGGGCATCCCGGCCCTCAAGATCAAGCACAACAACGTGCTGGGCTATTTCATCGAGGTCGCGGCCAGGCAGGCCGACCGCATCAAGACCGGCAGGACGGACGACGGCGGCGACAGCCCGTTCATCCACCGCCAGACCATGGCGAACGCCATGCGGTTCTCGACCGTGGAACTGGCCGACCTGGAATCCCGCATCGCCAAGGCCGCCGACCGGGCGCTCGCCCTCGAACTGGAGTTGTTCACGGACCTCTGCAACGAGGTCACGGGCCGGGCCCGCGAGATCGCCCTGGCGGCCGACGCCCTGGCGCGCCTCGACGTGGCGGCGGCCCTGGGCGCGCTGGCCTCGGAACGCCGCTACGTGCGCCCGCTGGTCGACGCCAGCCGCGTGTTCCGCATCGAAGGCGGCCGCCATCCGGTGGTCGAGGCGGCGCTTGCCCGCCAGGGCGACGCCGCCTTCGTCGCCAACGACTGCGACCTGACGCCGTCGGAGGAAGCCGAGGGGGGCGAGGGCGGGCGCCTGTGGGTGCTGACCGGGCCCAACATGGCGGGCAAGTCCACGTTTCTGCGCCAGAACGCCCTGATCGCCGTGCTGGCGCAGATGGGCGCCTTCGTGCCCGCCGCAAGCGCGCATATCGGCGCGGTGGATCAGTTGTTCTCGCGCGTCGGCGCCGCCGACGACCTGGCGCGCGGACGCTCCACCTTCATGGTCGAGATGGTCGAGACGGCCGCCATCCTCAACCAGGCGGGGCCCCGCGCCCTGGTCATCCTGGACGAGATCGGGCGCGGCACGGCGACCTACGACGGCCTGTCCATCGCCTGGGCCGTGGTCGAACACCTGCACGACGTGAACGGATGCCGCGGCCTGTTCGCGACCCACTATCACGAACTGACCCAGCTATCCGGGCGCCTCGCCGAACTGGCGCCCCATACCATGCGGGTGAAGGAATGGCGGGGCGACGTGGTGTTCCTGCACGAAGTCGCCCCCGGCGCGGCCGACCGCTCCTACGGCATCCATGTCGGGCAGTTGGCGGGCCTGCCCGCCGCCGTCACGGCGCGCGCCGAACAGGTGCTGGAGAAGCTGGAGGCCGGCGACGGCAGCCCCCGCGCGGCGGATCTCGCCGACGACCTGCCGCTGTTCTCGGCGGCGCCGGTGCGCCCGGCCGGGGCGGGCGGCCGCAAGGGGCCCTCGCCGGTGGAAGAGGCGGTCGCCGGCATCAACCCCGACGAAATGACGCCCAAACAGGCGCTCGACTTCCTATATGATCTGAAGAACCTGGCCCCGCGCGGCGACTGACGGGCGGAGGGACTTTCATCGCCACGTTTCCAACGGCGCGGGTGTTTCGCAACCATGCCTGATGTATAAGGGCGCCATGACCCGCGACTCCGCCCGTGAACACAGCAAGATCGCCGACCCGCGCGGCATCATCGACCGCAAGGCGCTGACCCGGACGCTGAACGAGCTTGCCGGCTGGTCGGGCTATACGCCCAAGAGCCAGGGCGAGGTGCTGGCCGTCTTCAAGGCGGCGCACGCCCACGGCTGGGACGAGATCAGGCGCCGCTTCGAGGCGGGCAGGCTGACCGGGCCCGAGGCGACGCGGGCCCACGCCCACCTGATGGACCAGCTTATCCGCACGATCCACGACTTCGCCGACAGATGGGTCTATCCCTCGGCCAACCCGACGACGGGCGAGGCGCTGACCATCATCGCCACGGGCGGCTACGGGCGGGGCGAGCTGGCCCCCTTCTCGGACATCGACCTGATGTTCCTGCTGCCCTACAAGATGACGCCGCGGACGGAACAGATCGTCGAATTCATCCTCTACATGCTGTGGGACCTGGGCCTCAAGGTCGGGCACGCGACGCGCTCGGTGGACGAGGCCGTGCGCCTCGCCAAGGACGACCTGACCATCCGCACGTCGCTGCTGGAGGCGCGCTGGCTGTGGGGCGACCAGGAGCTGTTCGGCAAGTTCAAGAAGGCGTTCTGGGAGGACGTGGCCGAGGGCTCGGGCATGGCCTACGTGGAGCAGAAGCTGGCCGAGCGCGACGCCCGCCACGACAAGATGGGCGACACCCGCTACGTGCTGGAGCCCAACATAAAGGAAGGCAAGGGGGGCCTGCGCGACCTGCAGACCCTGATCTGGATCGCCAAGTATCTCTACCGCGTCACCGACATGAAGCAGCTGGTCGCCGAGGGCGTGTTCACGGGCGACGACATGAAACTGTTCGAGAAGGCGGAGAACTTCCTGTGGACCGTGCGCTGTCACCTGCACTACCTGGCGGGCCGGCCCGAGGAGCGCCTGAACTTCAGCGTGCAGAAGGACATCGCCGGGCGCCTGGGCTACCGCGACCATGCCGGCACGGCGGGCGTCGAGCGCTTCATGAAGCACTACTTCCTGATCGCCAAGGACGTCGGCGACATCACCCGCATCCTCTGCGCCGTGCTGGAACACCAGCACAAGAAACAGGCCAAGCGCTTCCGCCTGCCCTTCTTCCGCTTTTCCCAGCCGGACGTGCCCGGCTTCAAGGTCGACGGCGGCCGCCTGACGGTCGACGGCGAACGGGCCTTCGCCGACGACCCGGTGAAGCTGATCGGCCTGTTCCACGCGGCGCAGAAGCACGGGCTCGACGTCCACCCGGAAGCACTCCGCCTGGTGACCCAGAACCTCAAGCTGGTCGACGCCAAGCTGCGCCGCAACAAGGAGGCCAACCGCCTGTTCCTGGAGATGCTGACGGGCAAGGATCCGGTCATCACCCTGATGCGCTTCAACGAGGCGGGCGTGTTCGGCCGCTTCATCCCCGATTTCGGCCGCGTCGTGGCGCAGATGCAGTACGACATGTACCACGTCTATACGGTCGACGAGCACACCATCCGCGCCATCGGCCTGCTGGAAGGGATCGAGACGGGACGACTGAAAGCGGACCATCCCGTTGCCTGCGAGGTGATCTCGGAAATCCAGTCGCGCGAGGCGCTTTACGTTTCGGTGCTGCTGCACGACATCGCCAAGGGCCGGG
>PFFW01000016.1 GCA_002781745.1 Rhodospirillales bacterium CG15_BIG_FIL_POST_REV_8_21_14_020_66_15 | reverse complement strand
CCTTGGCGGCCGGCGCCAGCGCGTCCAGGTCTATCTTGTCGAGCGTCAGGTTGGCGCCGAAGGACGGCCGCGCCTGCATGGCAAGGGTCACCGCGCCGGTCAGGCGCGAACCACCGGCGGCGGCGTCGATACCCGTAAGCTGCGCGTAGTCACCGTCGACGATCAGCGGCGTCTTGAACCTGAAATCCTTGAGTGCCGCCGCCGGCATCTTGGTGCCCGGCATTACCCAGGCCAGCACGGGGCCAAGATCCTTGGCGCGGGTCTCGATCTGCCCCTCGAAGCGGGGCTTGCCGGCACGGGCGCTGAGGAATCCGAACAATCCGACGTCGGCATCGCCTGGAAGCTGCGCGGTCGCCTGGTTAAGGGTCAATTCACCGTTGGCCAGGTCGGCGCTGAGAGTTACGCCTTCTACCGGCTTGCCCTTTACGATCAGGGAATCGATCTGCACGGACAGGTTGGCCTGGACATTCTTCGGCAAATCGAAGATCGCCGGCGGCGGCGTGGCCGGCTTCGCCGGGACGAGCGGCTTGGCGGCCTGGACCGTCTTGCCATCCGCTCCCTTGGCGCGTTCGGCGGACTTGGCCGGTGGCGGCGCCGGGGTCAGCAGGGAATCGAGGTCGACCCAGCCGGACTTGAGGGCAAGCGACGCGACGGTCTTGTCGCCGGTCGTCACGTTCGCGGCGATACGGAACTCCATGGTGTCGAGCTTGACCTCAAGGTCCTCCACGTGTCCGCCGTCGACGCTCGCCTCCAGATTGCCCATAAGGGAGAACGGCTTGGCCAGATTCACGGGCAGGTCAACCGGCCCGGCGGCGGCGGCGATGGCCCGTGCCACGTCGGGACCCTGGCCCGTGACCTTGGCCCGCAGGCGCGGCTTCTCGGGCACGTTGACCACGCCGCCGTCGATTTTGATGACCGTGTCTTCGCCCAGCTTCAGGTTGAACACGAGGGGGATGGTCCGGCCCTGGACGATCTCGGCCACGTTCAGGGAATAGGCCAGGCGGTGCCGCCCGCCCAGGGTCAATTTGCCTTCGCTTTCGACGGGACCGTTCAAACTGGCGGCGGCGATACGGGCGTCGATGTCGGTGATGGTTTCCTCGCGCCCGCGCTGATGGTCACGATAGACGATCATACCGTCCTCGACCGTGAAATTGTCGACCGCGATATCGGGGCCTGCCGCACCGGTGCCGACGGCGGACGCCGGCTTGCCGGCCGCGACGGCGGGCTTGTCGGCCGCGGACGCCGCCGCTCCAGGTTCCGCCCCCGGCTTGCCGAAATCCCAATTGACCTGACCGTCGGCAAGACGTTCCAGAAGCACCACGGGACGCACCAGACGCACGGTTTCGACCCGCACGTTGCCGCCCAGAAGCGGCGCCGCCGCGATTCGGACTTCAAGTGACTTCAGCGACGCCATGCTCGCGTCCTTGGAGCCGGCGATGTTCGCCAGATGGACGTCGGCGACCTGCAGGCGTGGGCTCGGCAGCACCTGCACCGTGACCGGCCCGCCGATCACCACCTTGCGCCCCGTCACCTTCTCGACCTGATCGGCGATCTGATCGGTATATCGGTTCCAGTCCACCAGTCCCGGGCCGATCAGCAAGGTGCCGATGACGAGGACAAGAAAGACCGACAGGCCGATGGCGAGCTTCTTCAACGCTTGGATCCCATACGTCCGGTGGCGGTGGGGGTCCCGGCGGGCGGGGCCGTTCGATGCAGAGTGTAGGGCGAACGGACCGCCATTGCCATAGGCCGGACGGCCCTATTTCCGTGAAAAACTGCCGTTTCGGGCGGGCCGTGGGCCTGATTCGGACGACTGGACCGCGCGCTGGACGACCTTGAAAAATTCCATCGCCAGGATGACCGAGGCCGCGACAACGGCAACGATCAGCCAGGTTGCGACGTCCACCGCCTCGACCCGCAGGACCGCGCTGAACCCGGGCAGGTGCATGGCCAGGATATGCGCCCCCTGGCTGACGACGACGGCGCCGACCACCAGCCAGTTGGCGGACAGCGGCACGCGAAACACGGACCGGGTCTCGGAGCGGCAGTTGAACACGTGGGCGTTCTCGAACAGCACCAGCAACAGCAGAAGGGCGTTGCGCGCCTGATGCTCGGCCCAGCCCTGATCCAGCATCCAGGCGAAGAACAGATAGGCGACGGCCCCCATGAACAGGCCCGAGACGACCGTCTGGGAGATCATCACGCGGTCGAAGATGGCCTGTTTCGGCGGACGCGGCGGCCGGTCGAGGAGTCCCGGCTCCGCTCCCTCGAAGGCCAGCGCCGTATGCTGCAGCCCCTGGGTCACCAGGTTCAGCCATAGAAGCTGCACGGCGTAAAGCGGCAGCGGCAAACCGCCCAGGAACGCGAAGAAGAACAGGGCGACCTCGGCCGCGCCCGTCGAGACCAGCAGATAGACGACCTTTCGCACGTTGTCGTAGGCGAGCCGTCCCTGTTCGACGCCGTTGACGATGGAGGCGAAGTTGTCGTCGGTCAGGATCAGGTCCGCCGTGTCACGCGCCACGTCCGTCCCGGCGGCTCCCATGGCGACGCCGATGTCGGCGGCATTGAGCGCCGGCGCGTCGTTGACTCCGTCTCCCGTGACGGCGACGAAATGCCCCAGGTCGCGCAGCGCCTTGACGATGTCGAGCTTCTGCAGGGGATCGACCCGCGCGAACACGGGCGCTTCGGCAACCGCGCGGGAAAAGGCCGCCGGGTCGTCCGCGAGGGCCTGCAGGTCGACGCCGGTCACCGCTCCCTCCCCGGCCGCCGCGATGCCCAGGTCGCGGGCGATGGCCAGCGACGTCGCCGGATGGTCGCCGGTAACCATGCGCACGTCGATGCCCGAGCGGCGGCAGCGGTCGACGGCGTCCCGGGATTCCGGGCGCAGGGGATCGATCAGGCCGACGAAGCCCAGGAACTCCAGGTCCGTCACCGCCGAAAGGTCCGCCACGGGCGCCGCCACCCTGCCCGAAGCCACCGCCAGCACACGATAGCCCTCGGCCGCCAGGGCCTCGGCCTCGGCGGTGAGGCCCGCCCGGTCGGCGTCCCGGCACAGCGGCAGGATGACCTCGAACGCGCCCTTGGCGTGGACACGAGGGCCCTCTTCCGTCCCGTTGAACGACGCCGCGTAGCGGTGCTGCGGCTCGTAGGCGATCATCGCTTTCTGGGGCAAGCGGGCGAGCAGCCCCGCCCGGGTCAGCCCGGCCTTGGCCGCCAGCGCCAGGAAGGCGACGTCGACGGTATCGCCGAAATGCTCCCAATGCCCGTCGCGGCGGACCAGTTCGGCCTCGTTGCACAGGGTCGCCGCCTCGGCCAGTCGGCGCACGCCGTGCCAGTCGGCGTCGCTCATGGCTCCGCTGGCCGCCGTCACCGCGCCGTCGTCGTTGTAGCCCTCGCCGGTCACGCGGAAATCGCCCAGGCCCGGCACCACGACGCGTTTCACGGTCAGGGCGTTGCAGGTCAGGGTCCCCGTCTTGTCGCTGGCGATCAGGGTGCAGGCTCCCAGGCCCTCGACGGCGGGCAGGGAGCGCACGATCACGTTGTTCGCCGCCATGCGGTGGCAGCCGACGGCGAGTGCCACCGTGATCGCGACCGGCAGGCCTTCCGGCAGGGCCGCGACGGCCAGCGCCACGGCGACCAGGAAGATTTCCACAACCGGCGCGCCCTTCATCACCATGGCCGTGGCCAGAAGCGCGATGGCCGCCACCACGACGACGCCCAGCATCCGGGTGAAGCGCTCCAGGCGCAAGACCAACGGCGCCGGCACGGCGTCCCGCGTGGCAAGCTGCTGGGCGATGCGGCCGATGGACGTCTGCGTGCCCGTGCCGGCGACAATGCCGAGCCCCCGGCCGCTGACCACCACCGTCGCCGCGTGCAGCATGGTCACTCGGTCGCCGGTCGCGGCCTGTTCCACGACTTCCGCGTCCGCGTCCTTGACCACCGGCTCCGACTCCCCGGTCAGCAGCGATTCGTCGACCAGCAGGGCGTCGGCCCGGACCAGACGCACGTCGGCCGGGACGTGACCGCCGGATTCCAGGCGGATCACGTCCCCGGGCACAAGGTCGCGGCCGTCGACCGTGTGCACGGCGCCGCCGCGGACCACGGTCGCCCGGTCGCGGATCAGGCTGTCGAGGGCGAGGGCGCTCTTCTGCGCCCGGTATTCCTGATAGGTGCCGATCAGGGCGTTGACCTGCAGCACGGCGAAGATGAACAGCGCATCCGATGCCTCGCCGATGGCGACCGAGACCACGGCCGCGGCGGCCAGCAGATAGATCAGCGGATTGACGAACTGGCGCAGGTAGAGGATCGGCAGGCCCGGCGGCCTGGGCCGCGGCAGGTCGTTGGCGCCGTAGCGCTCCAGGCGCGCCGCCGCTTCGTCACCCGGCAGGCCGGTTTCCGCGTCCGTTTCCAGAATTCGGGCGACGTCTTGCCAGGTTCGCGCATGCCAGGGCATGTGATCGGGGGGCGGTGGAGACATGGAACCGTTGGACGACTTTCCAGTATCGGGTCAGTATCGGGCGGGTCCAGTGTCGCCGATTGCCGTTATCGCGTCACGACAGAACCAGCACCGCCCGGAAATCGTTGACGTTGGTCCGCGTCGGCCCGCATTCGACCAGGTCGCCGACGCCCTGGAAGAAGCCGTATGCATCGTTGGCGTCGAGCAGCGCCCGTGCGTCCAATCCGGCGTCACGCGCGCGCGTCAGGCTGTCGGGCCCGATTACCGCTCCGGCGTTGTCCTCCGAGCCGTCGACGCCGTCCGTGTCGCAGGCGATGGCGTGAATGGCGGCGGCCTCGTCCAGCGTCACCGCCATGCTCAGAAGGTATTCCGTATTGCGGCCGCCGCGGCCGCCGTCGCCGCGGATGGTCACCGTCGTCTCGCCGCCCGACAACAGTACGCAGGGCGGCTTGCCCGGACCTTTCCCTGCCGCTGTCGCGCGGGCAAGTTCCGCGTGTTCGGCGCCCAGGTCCCGCGCCTCGCCCTCCAGCGCGTCGCCGAGGATCACCGGCGTCACGCCGGCGGCGCGGGCCACTTCGGCGGCGGCCTCCAGGCTTGCCTGCGGCAGGGCGATGAGATGCGTCTCCACCCGCTTGAAAGCGGGATCGTCGGGCTTGGGCGTCTCGTCGGCCCCCGCGTCCAGCACGGCCCTGACCGCGTCCGGCAGCCTGATGCCGTACTTGGCGACGATGGACCGGGCGTCCGCGAAGGTGGTCGGATCGGGCACCGTCGGGCCCGATGCAATGACCGCCGGGTCGTCTCCAGGCACGTCCGAGATCAGCAGATTGACGACGCGCGCCGGTGCCGCGGCGGCGGCCAGGCGTCCGCCCTTGACCGCCGACAGGTGCTTGCGCAGACAGTTCATCTCGTGGATCGTCGCGCCGCAGCGCAGAAGCTCGCGGTTGACGGCCTGCTTGTCGGCCAGGGTCAGGCCCGGCGCCGGTGCCGACAGCAGCGCGGACCCGCCGCCGGAAATCAGGCAGACGACCAGGTCTTCCTCGTTCAGGCCCCGGACCATTTCCAGCATGCGCCGGGCCGCCGCCTCGCCCGCCGCGTCGGGCACGGGATGGGCGGCTTCGACCGTCTCGATGCGTCGGCAGGGCACGTTGTAGCCGTAGCGGGTGACGACCAGGCCCGTGAGATCCCCCGGCCAATGGTCCTCGAAGGCCTTCGCCATGGCCGCCGATGCTTTGCCCGCCCCGATCACCAGGGTGCGCCCGCCGTTCGGCGGCTCCGGCAGGAACAGGGGAACGCGCTTGTCCGGTTGGGCCGCTGCGACGGCGGCGGCGAACATGTCGCGAAGCAGGGTTTCAGGTTCCAACGTCGTGCCTCCCAATGCCGGTTCTGGTTACGGCACGGCCGCTGTGCCTGTAAAGCGTGGAGACCCCGGATTCGGGGTTTTTTCGGGATGTACAAATTCCCTCGTCGTTTTTCCGCATCGTGGGGGCCTTGACACCCGTCAAGTCCGGGGCCACCAAATTCCTGTATCGGAGGGGAGATGCGCAAAGCCCTGTTCTTGATCGCGGCCGCTCTGGCCGCCGCCGGCGCCTGGTGGGGGATTTCCCACGTCTGGCGCCCCGTGGTCGACCTGGCGCCCGTGGAACGGGGCCCGGCGGTGCGCGCCGTCTACGCCACCGGAAATGTGGAGCCCGTGCAATGGGCCAGGATCACCCCCCTGGTTCAGGGCCGGATCGAGGAAATCTTCGCGTTCGAGAACGCCCGGGTCGCCCCCGGCGAGCTGCTGGCCCGCCTGGACGAAGCGGAAATCCGCGCCACGGTCAAGGAGCTGGAAGCTCGGCGCGACTATCTGGCGCATGAGGTCGAACGCACCCGCGCCCTGCTGACCAAGGGCCACGGCACGGAAAAGGCCTATGAACTGGCGCTGTCCGAATATCAGCAGGTACTGGCCGCCATCGCCGCCGCCAACGCCCGGCGCGATCATTACGTCCTGCGCGCGCCGATCGGCGGCGTGGTGCTGCGCCGAGACGGCGAAATCGGCGAGGTCGTGAACACAACTTCGGTCATGTACTGGATCGGCCAACCCCGGCCGCTGCGCATCGAGGCCGAGGTCGACGAGGAGGACATCGCCCGCGTCGCCGTCGGCCAGACGGCATTGATCAAGGCCGACGCCTTCCCCGGGCGGGATATCTTCGGCACCGTCGCCGAGATCACGCCCAAGGGAGATCCGGTGAACAAAAGCTACCGGGTCCGCGTGGCCCTGCCCGACGACACGCCACTGATGATCGGCATGACGACGGAATTGAATATCGTCGTCGAACGGCACGAGGACGCCGCTCTCGTTCCGGAGACGGCCGTCCAGGAAGGCCGCCTGTGGACCGTCACGGACGGACGCGCGACGGCCGTACAGGTAAGCGTCGGCATCCACGGCAACGGCAAGGCCGAGGTCGCGGCGCAAGGCGGCGCCCTTCCGGACAAGGTCATCCGCCACCCGCCCGCCGGCCTCAGGCCCGGGGACAAGGTGCGTCTCAAGGAAGGCGGCCCCGGCTGATGCCGCTCGTCCTGCGCATCGCCCTGACGCACCTGCGCGCCCGCACGCGCCAGACCCTGGTGTCACTCCTGGGCGTCGCGACCGGCGTCGGGTTCTCCATCGCCATGGCGGCGCTGATGCAGGGCTCGCAGCTGGATTTCATCAACAAGATCATCGACGCCACACCCCACATCACCGTCAAGGACGAGTTCCGCCATCCCGACGAACAGCCCGCCGCGCGCCGCTTTCCCGATGCCGCCGTCGCCATCGTGGGCGCCAAGCCGACCGAGGAACTGCGCGGCATCAAGGGCGCGCGCCGGAAGCTGGCCATCCTGGAGGACCAGCCGGATCTGGCCGTCTCGCCGGTCCTGCGAGGCCAAGTGGTCATCCGCTATTTCGGCAAGGACGAGGCCGCCGCCATCGCCGGCATCGAACCGGACCGCCACCGCCGCGTCTCGCAGCTTGCGGGCGACATCCGCGAGGGCCGCCTGGACGACCTGCACGCGGCCGCCAACGGCCTGATCGTGGGCGACGGCCTGGCGCGCAAGCTGGGGGCCAAGCTGGGCGACACCGTGACCGTGTCCTCGCCGGTGGGCGTGGTGTTCAAGATGAAGATCGTGGCCCTGTTCCACACGGGCGTGATCTCGCTGGACGAGGGCGAGGTCTACGCGCTTCTGAAAAAGGTCCAGGTCCTGCAGGACCGCCAGAACGTCATCAACCGTCTGTACGTCAAGACGGGCGACGTCTACGGCGCCTTCGCCCGCGCGCGCGACATAGAGGCGCGTTTCGGCTACCTGGCCGAAAGCTGGGACGAAGCCAACCAGGACATCCTGGAAGCCCTGCAGGTGCGCAACGTCATCATGTACACGGTGGTCGCGGCGATCCTGCTGGTCGCCGGCATGGGCATCTTCAACGTCGTCTCCACCATCACGTTCGAGAAGCTGCGCGACATCGCGATCCTGAAATCCATGGGCTTCAGCGAACGGGACATCCGCTGGATCTTCGTGCTGCAGGGTCTGATCGCGGGCACCGCGGGATCGATCCTCGGCTGGGGGCTCGGCTTCGGCCTGTGCCGGATCATGGAGGGCATCGAGTTCAAGGTGCGCTTCGCGACCGAGATGACCCAGCTGCCACTCTACTACTCGCCCTGGCACTACCTGATCGCGACCGTGTTCGCGGTGACGGCGGCGGCGTTGGCGGCCTTCTTCCCGGCCCGTCGCGCGGCGCGCGTCGATCCGGTCGAGATCATCCGGGGTGCGGCGTGACGGCGACGACGCACGGCCGACCGCTGGTGGCGGCCCGGGGCGTAACGCGCATCCTGCCCGCCGCCGTGCCGGTGACCCTGGTCCACGACATCGACCTGGAAGTCACGGGCGGCGAGGCCGTGGCCGTAACCGGGCCGTCGGGGTCGGGAAAATCATCGCTGCTCTACCTTCTGGGCCTGCTCGACCGGCCGACGCGGGGCCGGGTCGAGGTCGACGGCCGCGACACCGCGAGTCTTTCGAGCGACGACCTGGCGCGCCTGCGCCTGGAACGGCTCGGCTTCGTGTTCCAGTTCCATTTCCTGCTGCCCGAATTCTCGGCCCTCGACAACCTGCTGATCCCGATGCGCCGGCTGGCAAGGCTCGACGAGGACGCCATGCGGGCGCGGGCCGAGGACCTGTTGGACTCGCTCGGCCTTCTTTCGCTCAAGGACAAGCGCCCGGACCAGCTGTCCGGCGGCGAGGCCCAGCGCGTCGCCATCGCCCGCGCCCTGGCCAACGATCCGGCGGTGCTGCTGACCGACGAGCCGACAGGAAACCTGGACTCCCGCAACAGCGCCGCCGTATTCGACATCTTCCAGCGCCTGGCCCGCGACGAGGGCCGCGCCGTGGTCGTCGTGACCCACGACCTCGCCCTGGCCGCGCGTGCCGACCGCCGCGTCGAACTGGTCGACGGCACCATCGTCAGCGACAGCCGACAGGGTTAAACCCGGACGATCTTGCCCGGGTTCATGATGTTGAGGGGGTCGAGGGCCCGTTTGATGGCGCGCATGGCGACCAGGGCCTCGCCGTGTTCGGCGGTCAGGAAGTCGATCTTGCCGTAGCCGACCCCGTGTTCGCCCGTGCAGGTGCCGTCCATGGCGATGGCGCGCATGACCATGCGCTCGTTCACGTCGGCGGCGCGCGCCATCTCCTCCGCGTCGTCCGGATCGACGACGAAGATGATATGGAAATTGCCGTCGCCGACATGGCCGACGATGGGCGCGCACAGGCCCGAGGCGTCGATGTCCTTGCGGGTTTCCAGGATGCATTCGGCGAGCCGGGAAATCGGCACGCAGACGTCCGTGGCTATGCCCCGGCAGCCGGGGCGCAGCGCGATGGCCGCGTAATAGGCGTCGTGCCGTGCCTGCCACAGCTTCGTGCGGTCCTCCGGCCGGGTCGCCCATTGGAAATCGTCGGCCCCGAAGTCTGCGGCGATGGCCTTCACGTTCTCGACCTGTTCGCGGACCCCGGCGTCCGAGCCGTGGAATTCGAAGAACAGCGTCGGCTGCACCGGATAATCGAATTTGGAGTACTTGTTCACCGCGTCCATCTGCGCCTCGTCCAGAAGCTCGATGCGCGCCACGGGGATGCCCGACTGAATGGTCAGGATGACCGTGTTGACGGCGCTTTCCAGGTCCGGGAACGGGCAAACCGCAGCGAGGATCGCCTCGGGGATACCGTAAAGGCGCAGCGTAACCTCGGTGATGACGCCGAGCGTGCCCTCGGAGCCCACCAACAGGCGGGTCAGGTCGTAGCCCGCCGCCGATTTGCGTGCCCGGCGCGAGGTGCGGATGACCCGTCCGTCGGCCATCACCACGGTGAGGCCCAGAACGTTCTCGCGCATGGTGCCGTAGCGCACCGCGTTGGTCCCGCTGGCGCGGGTTGCCGTCATGCCGCCGAGGGAGGCGTCGGCCCCCGGGTCGATGGGGAAGAACAGACCCGTGTCGCGCAGGTAGTCGTTCAGCGCCTTGCGCCGCACGCCGGCCTGGACCGTAACGTCCATGTCCTCGGCATTGACGGTGAGAATGCTGTCCATGCGCGACAGGTCGATACACACCCCGCCGGAAAGGGCCGCCACGTGACCTTCCAGGGACGTGCCCGTGCCAAAGGGGATGACCGGTACCCGCCGGTCGGCGCAGGCCTTGACGACCTGGGAAACCTGCTCGGTCGAGATGCAGAAGACCACGGCGTCGGGCGGAGCCGAGGGATGGTAGGATTCGTCGCGCCCGTGCTGTTCGCGCACGGCGTCGGCGGTCGACAGGTTGCCCGCACCGACGATCTGCGCCAGCACGTCGAGAAGGCCGTCGTCGACCGAACCAGGCGCCTTGGCGCCCGCCGTGGCGGATGGAATGCTCATGTCAGATGGGTTTCCCCGACACCTGGATCTTCAGTTCCTGCAGTTGGCTGCGGATCGTATCCATGTGCGGGTTGATGGCAAGGGCCTTTTCCATGGCGCGGATCGCCGCCTTGTTCCGGCCCATCTCGGCATAGATCAGGCCGAGGCCCGACAGGGCGCCGAAATGGCGCGGCTCAAGCTCCAGCGTGCGCTGGATGTCGAGCACCGATTCCGGATAGCGGCCCATGAGGAAGTACACCGTGGCGCGCTTGTTCCAGGCCTCGGCATGGTCGGGGGCAAGGCTGATGACGTCGTTGAAATACTTGAGGGACGTGGCATAAGCGCCGTTGTTCATGGCGATGACGCCGCGCGCCATGGCGCTGTCGACCAGTTCCTTGCCGGTAACGGCCCAGGTCTGCCAGATGCGTTTCTCGATCTCCTGAGCCTGTTCGGGGCTCTTGGTCGCGGCCAGGGCGTCGAACAGGGCGTCCAGCACCGGATCGCTCTGGTCGGCCAGCGCCTGGGATGCGGTCAGCGCGGCGGCGAGAAGCCCCGCGGCAAGGATACGGTGCCAAGCTCTCATTATGGAAAGATAGGCCTCCACGCGGTCCAAGCCAAGAGGACGACCGCTCACAAGCGCGTCATGGCCGGTCCGGGGCCGGAGGCGTCACGACGTGGTGACGGAAACCTCGCCCGGTTTCGTGTCCAGGCCGCCCGAGCAATGCAGGGTGCGTTCCGGCCCCATGGGCCTGGGCGGCAGCAGCGTAACCTCCAGCCGCACGGTGCGCAGCAGATCCTCGCGCATCTGCGCCGGCCGGGTGAAATTGCCCCAGCCGTCGTGGGTGAATATCTCCTCCAGGTACCAGCCCGGATCGCCCTTGTGGCCCCGGCTGCGGGACGCAAGGTGCTCGGCGACCCGCCCATAAAGTTCCAGGCACATGCCCTCGGACGGCGCCGCGAACCGTTCCCGCGCGGTCAGGAACACGACGATCTTCTTTTCCCGCCAGTCGAAATAGGCGCCCGTGGTCGGCGCCACGGGCAGGAACCCGGTTTCCAGCAGGCGCTGGCCAACCTGCAGCAGGTCCTGCTTCAGGCGGATGATGCCCAGGTCCATGAGGGTGACCGGCTCGGCGGACAGCCAGTCGAGGGTCGAATTCGCCCGGGCGTCGTCACCGGCGGCGGGCCGAACGGCCGGGGCGAGGGCCAGAACGAGGGCGCAGCCCGCCAGGAGCATGGCCTGCCCGAGGGTCCGTGTGATCGGCCTCATGCGAGGGCTCCTTCCCATCCAACGTGCCCCGCGAGGCGTTTCGCGGCTGCGATGCGGCGAGCATACCACGAAAGGCGCACAGAGTGCGATATAACTTACGCACTATGTGCGACTCGGCCCGCCACGTCCCTATTCTAACCCCGCGGGCTTCGGCCCGCCGGTGGCCCAGTCGAGAAGTTCGACCGTATGCACCACGGGCATGCCGACGGCGTCCTGAAGCTGGACCATGCAGCCGATGTTGCCCGCGGCCATGACCTGGGCCCCCGTACGTTTCACGTTGGCGGCCTTGCGTTCCTTGAGCCGCGCCGAGATCTCGGGCTGCATCATGTTGTAGGTGCCGGCGGAGCCGCAGCAGAGGTGCCCCTCGGCCGGCTCGCGGACTTCGTACCCGGCCTGGGCCAGCAGCGCCTTGGGCGGCGCGGTCAGCTTCTGGCCGTGCTGCATGGAGCAGGCGGAATGGTAGGCGACGACGGGCCGGTCCCCGGCCGTCAGGGCGCCCGTGTCGATCCCCAGGTCCATCATCACTTCGGTAACGTCGCGGGTCTTGCCGGCGATCGCCTTGGCGCGGCCGGCCATGTCCGCATCGCGACGGAACATCCAGCCGTAGTCCTTGACCGTGGTGCCGCAGCCCGATGCGTTGACGACGATGGCGTCGATCGTCCCCAGCGCCGCCTCGGCCCGCTCCCAGGCTTCGATGTTCGCCTTGGCCTGGGCATGGCTCAGGTCCTCCTTGCCCATGTGGTGGACCAGGGCGCCGCAGCAGCCCTGTCCCTCGGCGACCACGACCTCGCAGCCGTGGCGGGTCAAGAGCCGCACCGTCGCCTCGTTGATGGCCGGGTTGAGGACCTGCTGTGCGCAGCCGGTCATCAGGGCCACGCGCCTGCGCAGGGGACCCTGAGGCGGGAACACCTGGGGCCGGTCGACGTCGGCGGGGCCATGGACGCGCCCGGGCGCCAGGCCCAGCATGGCGCCCAGCCTGCCCGGCACGACGCGCGCGAACGGCCGGGCCAGCCAAGCGCCGACCAGCATCAGGCGGAACCGCCCGGGATAGGGCAGCACCAGGGTCAGCAGGCGGCGCAGCGCCCGGTCCATCAGCGGGCGCCTGTATTCGCGCTCGATCTTGGCCCGCGCGTCGTCGACCAGGTGCATGTAGTCGACGCTGGCCGGGCAGGTGGTCATGCACGACAGGCAGCTCAGGCAGCGGTCGATGTGCGTGACGTGCTGCGGCGTCGGCTTCACCCCCTCCTCCAGCAGCCCCTTGATCAGGTAGATGCGCCCGCGCGGGCTGTCCAGTTCGTCGCCGAGCAGCACGAAGGTCGGGCAGGTCGCCGTGCAGAAGCCGCAATGCACGCATTTCCGCAGGATGTCGTTGGCCTGCTGAATATGCGGGTCGGCCAGTTGCGCCAGGGTGAAGGTGGTTTGCATGACCCTTTATACCCCCGCCGTCATGCGTCCAGGATTGAGAATGCCTTCAGGGTCGAAGGCCTCCTTCACCCGTTTGGACAGGTCCGCCAGCGGACCCGGTTGCGGCTGGAACACCTCGATCGCCTGGCGCACGTCGGCCGCCGCGCGCACCAGGGTCGCATGGCCGCCGCAGTCATTAATGGCGGCGCGCACCTCGGCCGCGCCCGCGTCGGCGCGGGGATCCAGGGCGAACCAGACTAGCCCGCCGCCCCAGTCGTAGAACGCCTCGCCGCCCAGGGCCGCGCGCAACTTCGCCCCGACACCCGCGCCCTGCATGGGCGGCACGCTGGCGCGCCACACCTGTTTTTCGATCCAGTCGTCCGCAAGGAAACTGGCGTCGCGCACTTCGCGCCACAGGGCCGCCGAATTCATGGAATGCAATTCCTCGACGGGCCCGAATTTCCCGAACAGATCGCGCAGCGCCGTGCAGCGGTGCTCGACGCTGGGCCCCGGCCCTTCGACACGGACGGCGGTCACCGAGGTTCCGGCATCACGCACATAGCCGACATTGGAACGCGCCGCCACCGCCGCCGGTAGATGCGCCGCCCCGGCAACCTCGAAACTGGAGCCCAGGGCGTGGCACAGCGCGCCGACCGCCGTCGCATCGTCGGCACCGAAAAGAAGGACCGTCCGGGTCTTTTCCGGACGCGGCAGGACCTTCACCGTGACCTCGGTCATCACGGCGAGGGTCCCGAAGGATCCAGCCATCAGCTTGGAGAGATCGAAGCCGGTCACGTTCTTCATGACCTTGCCGCCGGACTTGAACACCTCGCCCCGGCCCGACACGGCCTGGAAGCCCAGGAAATGGTCGCGCGCCGCCCCCGCCTTGATGCGCCGGGGGCCGGACAGGTTGGCGGCGATCACCCCGCCGAGCGTGCCCGTCCCCTCGCCCAGGCCGTAAAGGGATCCTAAGTCCATGGGCTCGAAGGCCAGTTCCTGGTTGGCGGCGTCGAGGGCCTGTTCGATCTCGAACATGGAGGTCGCGGGCCCGGCGGTCAGAACCAGCTCGCCGGGATCGTAGGCGGAAATCCCGGCCAGGCCGGACAGGTCCAGAACGCGGCCCGCCTGCACGGGGCGGCCGAAGCCCTCCTTGGTGCCCGAACCCCGGACCTCCAGGGGCGTCGCTTCCGACACCGCCCATTTGACGGCGTCGAGTACCTGGTCGGCGTTTTCCGGCTTCAAGGTTTCGGTCATCAGGATCGGCTCAGAACCGGGGGATGTCGGGGAACGGCACCTGGCCCCGCGAAATGTGCATGCGGCCCAGTTCGGCGCAACGGTGCAGCATCGGGAAGACCTTGCCCGGGTTGAGCTGATGGTTGGGGTCGAAGGCGCATTTCAGGCGCTGCTGCTGTTTTAAATCGTCTTCCGTGAACATCTCGCCCATCAGGTCGCGCTTCTCCACCCCGACGCCGTGTTCGCCCGTGAGCACGCCGCCGACCTCGACGCACAATCTAAGGATATCGGCGCCGAACGTCTCGGCCCGGTCCAATTCGCCCGGCTGGTTGGCGTCGAACAGGATCAGCGGGTGCAGGTTGCCGTCGCCCGCGTGGAACACGTTGGCGACGCGAAGGCCGTATTTGTTGGACATTTCCGCCGTGCGCTGCAGCACATGGGCGAGCTTGCCCCGCGGGATGGTGCCGTCCATGCAGATGTAATCGGGCGACAGCCGCCCCACGGCGGGAAAGGCGTTCTTGCGTCCGGACCAGAAGGCGGCGCGTTCCTCCTCGCTGTTGCTGATGCGGGCATAGACGGCGCCTTGCGCCTTGGCGATTTCGTCGACCCGCTCGATCAGGTGGTCGACCTCGACCTTCGGCCCGTCAAGTTCGACGATCAGCAGGGCCTCGACGTCGAGCGGATAGCCTGCGTGGACGAATTCCTCGGTCGCGTGGATGGCGGGCTTGTCCATCATCTCGATGCCGCCCGGGATGATGCCGGCGTTGATGATGGCGGCGACGCAGTCGCCCCCGTCCTCGGATGAATTGAAGCCGAGGAGGACCGCCCGCGCCGTCTCCGGCTTCTTCAATATCCGCACGGTGACTTCCGTGATGACGCCGAGCAGGCCCTCGGAGCCCGTCAGCACGCCGAGCAGGTCGTAGCCGCCCGAGTCCAGATGCTTGCCGCCCAGACGCAGGACGGTGCCGTCCATCAGCACCATTTCCACGCCCAGCACGTTGTTGGTCGTCAGACCGTATTTCAGGCAGTGCACGCCGCCCGAATTCTCGGCGATGTTGCCGCCGATGGAGCAGGCGATCTGCGACGACGGGTCGGGGGCGTAGTAGAAGCCGTCGGCCTCCACCGCCCTGGTGATGCCCAGGTTCGTCACCCCCGGCTGCACCACGGCGAGGCGATTGGGATAATCGATCTCGAGCACCCGGTTGAACTTGGTGAGGCCGAGCGTGATGGCGTCGGCGAGCGGCAGCGCCCCGCCGGACAGCCCCGTGCCCGCCCCCCGCGGCACGATCTTCACGCCGTTGGCGTGGCAATATTTCAGGATCCGGCTGACCTGTTCCGTGGTCTCGGGCAGCACGACGATGAGCGGCAACTGGCGGTAGGCCATCAGGCCGTCGCATTCGAAGGCCTTCAGCATGGCGTCGTCGGCGATCACGCCCTCGCCCGGCACGATGGCGCGCATGGCGGCGACGATCTCGGCGCGCCGGTCGATAACACCCTGATCCGGTTCCGGCATCTGCATGGACGGCACACTCCCATGGGACGGCGACCCCTGAAAAGGGGCGCCGCTGCTGTTCCCGCATTCTAAGCGATTTGCGCGCCCCGGCAACCGGGGCCGCGCGGGAGCCGCCTACCTAACCGTGTGGTTGGCCATGATTTCCAGCGCACGCACCATGGCCGAGTGGTCCCAGCCGGCGCCGCCGTTGGCCTTGCACGAATTGAACAGTTCCTGCGCCGTCGCCGTGTTGGGCAGCGACAGGCCCATCTCCTTGGCGCCGGACAACGCCAGGTTCAGGTCCTTCTGATGCAGTTCGATGCGGAAGCCCGGGTTGAAGGTGCGCTTGATCATGCGCTCCGCATGGACTTCCAATATCTTGGAGTTGGCGAAGCCGCCCATCAGGGCCTCGCGCACCTTGGCCGGGTCGGCCCCCGCCTTGGATGCGAACAGCAAGGCCTCCGACACCGCCTCGATGTTCAGGGCGACGATGATCTGATTGGCGACCTTGCAGGTCTGCCCGTCGCCGGCGCCGCCGACCAGGGTGATGTTCTTGCCCATCAGTTCGAACAGCGGCTTGGCGCGCTCGAAGTCCTTCTTGGCGCCGCCGCACATGATGGTCAGTGTCGCCGCCTTGGCGCCCACTTCGCCACCCGACACGGGGGCGTCGACCCAACCGGCCCCCGCCTTCTTGATCTTCTTGGCGAACTCCTTGGTTGCCAGCGGCGAGATCGACGACATGTCGATCACCAGCTTGCCCTTCAGCTTGGCCGAGGCCACGCCGTCCTTGCCGAACAGGACTTCCTCGACCTGGGGCGTGTCGGGAACCATGGTGATGATGACCTCGGACTTCTCGGCCACGTCCTTGGGCGTCGCGGCAAGCACCGCCCCGCCCTTGGCAAGGTCCTTGGGCATGGGCTTCTTGCGCTTGAGCGCGACGATCTTGTGTCCGGCTTTCTGAAGGTGCGCGGCCATGGGTGCGCCCATGATGCCGAGGCCGATGAATCCGATGGTAGCCATGGTTGATGTCCCCTCCTGGGTGGATTGGATTTGCGTAAGCGGAATGGTTGCACACGTTTTACCGCGAACGCGGCAAAAACCAATGGGGCAACGTGGATTTTTCCGCCGCTTGGAATTGCGTCAGGCGGCCTTGGACGCAGCCTCGGCGGCGCGCAGCCAGCCCAGGCCCTCGACCGTCTTGGTCGCCGGCACGTATTCGCAACCGACCCAGCCCTGATATCCGATGGCGTCCAGGTGGCGGAAGAAGTGCGGATAGTTGATCTCGCCCGTGCCCGGCTCGTGGCGGCCCGGGTTGTCGGCGATCTGGATGTGCGGGATGCGGTCGAGCAGCCGCTCGACCGTGCGGCACAGGTCGCCCTCCATGATCTGCATGTGATAGGCGTCGTACTGGAAATACAGGTTGTCGTGGTCGACGTCGGCCAGGACCTTTTCCGCCTGGGCCGAGGTCGACAGGAAGAAGCCCGGGATGTCGCGGGTGTTGATGGCCTCGACCAGCAGCTTGACGCCCGCATCGTCGAACCGCGGGGCGGCGAACATCAGGTTTTCGACGAAGGTCTCGTGGGCCTTTTCCGGCGCCACGTCCGGCCCCGGAATGCCGGCCAGGCAGTTCACCTGCGGACAGCCCAGGGCCGTCGCGTAGTCGATGGCGCGGCCGACGCTGTCCTGGAACTCGGAAACCCGGTCCGGCAGGCTGGCGATGCCGCGCTCGCCCGCTGCCCAGTCGCCCGCCGGCAGGTTGTGCAGGACCTGGATCAGGCCGTTGGACTTCAGCGCGTCGACCAGGTCCGCCGCCGCGTAGTCGTAGGGGAACAGGTATTCCACGCCCTTGAAGCCAGCCTGGGCGGCCGCCTTGAAGCGGTCCAAGAACTCCACTTCCTGGAACAGCATGGTGATGTTGGCGTTGAAACGGGGCATGGGGTGTCTCCTGCGGTGGTGTCTGCTCGGGATGCAAGGTTAGCGGCGAGGTCGGGCGGGAGGCAACCGGCAGTGGGTGCCGGCGTCAGGCGCCTCCCGCCCTCCTCGCAGGGACCTCATTCGGCGGGGATCATGTCCCGCTGCGACTGTTTGGCCGTCTTGCGCGACGGCGTGCCGTCGGGATCCAGCGTCGGATCCAGGCAAAGGATTTCCTCGAACTCGTTGACGGCGTCGATCTCCGTGCCCATGGCCACGTTGGTGACGCGCTCCAGGATGAATTCCAGGACCACGGGCACCTGATGCTCGGCCATCAGGTCCTTGGCGCGGGCGAAGGCCTCCTTGAACTCGTTGGGGCTGCGCACGCGGATCGCCTTGCAGCCCAGGCCCTCGGCCACGGCGACATGGTCGACGCCGTAGTCGCCCAGGTCCGGCGCATTCACGTTCGCAAAGGAAAGCTGGACGTTGTAGTCCATGTCGAAGCCGCGCTGCGCCTGGCGGATCAGGCCCAGGTAGGAATTGTTGAGCACCACGTGGATGTAGGGCAGCTTGAACTGCGCGCCCACGGCCAGTTCCTCGATCAGGAACTGGAAGTCGTAGTCTCCGGAAACCGCGACGATCTCCTTGTCCGGGTAGGCCTTGCGCACGCCGAGCGCCGCCGGCAGGGTCCAGCCAAGCGGTCCGGCCTGGCCGCAGTTGATCCAGTTGCGCGCCCCGTAGACGTTGAGGAACTGCGCGGCGGCGATCTGGCTGAGGCCGATGGTGGTGACGTAGCAGACGTCTCGGCCGAACGCCTCCTTCATCTCCTGATAGACGCGCTGCGGCTTGAGGGGCACCTGGTCGAAGTGCGAGCGGCGTTGCATGACCTGCTTGCGGTGGGCGCATTCCTGGGCCCAGCCGGACCAGTCCAGCAGGCGGCCGTCCTCCTTCAACTCGCGCGCGGCCTGCACGAACAGCTCCAACGCCGCACGGGCGTCGGAGACGATGCCGTAGTCCGGTTCGAACACGCGGCCGATCTGCGTCGGCTCGATGTCAACGTGCACGAAGGTGCGGCCCTTGGTGTAGACGCCGACCGAACCCGTATGCCGGTTGGCCCAGCGGTTGCCGACGCCGAGCACGAAGTCGGATCGCAGGAACGTCTTGTTGCCATAGCGGTGCGAGGTCTGCAGCCCTACCATGCCGGCCATCAGGGGATGGTCGTCGGGAATGGCGCCCCAGCCCATTAGGGTCGGGATGACCGGGATTCCGGTCAGTTCCGCGAACTCGACCAGCAGATCCTGGGCGTCGGCGTTGATGATGCCGCCGCCGGCGACGATCACCGGCCGCTCGGCCGTTGCCAGCATCTCCACGGCCTTGTCGATCTGGCGTCGCGAGGCCGCGGGCTTGAACACCGGCAGGGGCTCGTAGGTGTCGGCGTCGAATTCGATCTCGGCAAGCTGCACGTCGAGCGGCAGGTCGATGAGCACCGGCCCCGGACGCGACGAGCGCATCAGGTGAAAAGCCTTCTGGAACACGCGCGGCACCAACGCGGGCTCGCGCACCGTGACCGCCCATTTGGTCACGGGCTTGGCGATGGATTCGATGTCGACGGCCTGGAAATCCTCCTTGTGCAGCTTGTCGCGGGGGGCCTGCCCCGTGATGCACAGGATCGGGATGCTGTCGGCCTGGGCCGAATAGAGGCCGGTGATCATGTCCGTGCCCGCCGGCCCCGAGGTGCCGATGCACACGCCGACGTTGCCCGCCTTGGCCCGGGTGAAGCCCTCGGCCATGTGGCTTGCCCCTTCGACATGGCGGGCCAGCACGTGATCGATGGAGCCGCGCTTCTTCATCGCCGCGTAGAACGGGTTGATGGCCGCCCCCGGGACGCCGAAGGCGGCCGAAACGCCCTCTTTCTCCAGAACCCGGACCGCTGCTTCCGCCGCCGTCATGCGCGCCATGATCGTGTACCCCCTGGCTTCAATATCGACCTTAAGGGTGACAGCCCGTCGGCGTGCATTCAACACTTTTGGAAATTATTCCGCAATTCGATAAATGTGATTTTTATCTTTTAATATCATATGAATAACAAATATTATTTTTTGGAAAACAACGTCTTCACCGCATCGACGCGCGGGCGGGCGGGCGGCGACGCGCCGTCCGGAAGAGACGGTTCCGGTAAGGGAAAAGCGGTGCCCGCAGGGTCAGGGTTCGCGGCTGCCCAGTTCGCTGGCGATGGCCTTGGCGGCGCGGGTGACCAGGCCGGCCAGGCCGCTGATCTTCTCGTCCGAGATGCGCGCCGACGGGCCCGAGACGGAGATCGCGGCGATCGGCTCGTCGTGTTCGTTGCACACGGCGGCGGCGATGCAGCGCAGGCCGATGGCATGTTCCTCGTCGTCGATGGCGTAGCCCTGGCGCTTGATCTGGCCGAGCGCCTCGCGGAAACGCACCGGCGTGGCGAGCGTCCTGTCCGTGACCTTGGTCAGGCCGTGGCGCTGCAGGATGCGGTTGACCTCTTCCTCGGACTGGTTGGCGAGCAAGACCTTGCCCACGCCGGAACAATGCATGGGCACGCGCGTGCCCGGCGCGCGGTAGGCGCGCATGGTTTCGCGGCTTTCGACCTGGGCCAGATAGATCACCTCGCCGTCGTCCTGGATGGCCAGCTTCACGGTTTCGCCCGTTTCCTCCATCAGCCGGCGCATGATCGGCCGCGCCATGACGACCAGGTCGCGCGAGCGGATGAAGGCGTTGCCGATGACGAAGGCCTCGACGCCGACGTGCCACAACGCCGTCGCCTGGTCGAAACGCACGATGCGGTCGTGCTGCATGGTGGTGAGCAGGCGGTGGGTGGTCGAGGGCGGCAGGCCGACCGTCAGGGCCACGTCGGTCAGCGTCATGCCGTCGTCTGCGCGGGCGAGCGCCTTGAGGATGGAGATGGCGCGAGCCAGGGACTGGACCTGACCGCCCGTGTCCTCGCGCGGGCGAGTGCGGGTGCGGCCCCGGGTCCGTGGACGGGCGGCGGTTTCTGCCATGGATCGTTTCCCTGCGTTCTTATGTTTCACGGCGTCCCGCGCCGGACCTTGCCGCGCGATGGCGGACAATTTCACGATACGGAACGATTTCCGAAAACGTCGGGTGCCGGGACCGGATTGTCAAGCCCGAATGCAGACGAATTCGATGGGAATGGCGCGGTGCTGCTCCACGTTGCGGGCAGAATTGCGCATGCGCTCCAGCCCCTGCTCCATCAGGACGATCAGGGGGCTGAGGATGGGCGGGCCATGTTCCTTGGCCCGTTCCCGCGCCGCCTGGTTGTAGACCAGCGCCTTGTCCGTGGAATCGTGCCGGGCCTCGACATGGAACCCCGCGTCCTCCAGGATCGCCGCCGTCTCCTCGGGCGTGGTAAGGTGGCTGATCTCGGCCGTCATGGCCCAGGGCACGGGGTAGAGGATGTCGCCGCCGGGCCCTTGCGCGACCTCGCCGGCGACGAAGCGCGCCCCCGGCCTGAGGACACGCGCCGCCTCGGCGAAGAAACGCGCCTTGTCGGGCACGCTCATGGAAACGTTCTGGGTGTATCCGGCATCGAAGGCCGCGTCCGCGAACGGCAGGTCCAGGGCGTTGCCGACCGTGAATTCGGTCACGTCCGCAAGGCCGGTCATATCGGCCAGCGCCCGCGCCACTTCGATGAACTCGGGTGTCAGATCGATGCCCGTCACGCGCGCACCCGTGACCGTCGCCACGTAGCGCGCCGGCCCGCCCAGGCCGCAGCCGATGTCGATGACGTGCCGGCCCGCCTCGGGCTGCAGGCGGGCGATCATCTCGTCCGTCGCCTCTCGCCCGCGCCCGTGCAGGTGGTCCAAGGAAGCTAGGTCGTGGGCTGTAAGCCCGTCGAGGGCGACCCCGGCCTCTTCCAGCTTGCCCAGGATCACTTCCATCAGGCTGCCGTGGGTGTAATGGGCGGCGACTTTGTCGGCGGTCATGGGTTTGTTTCCGCCATTTCCAATGCGGTCCGCAACAAAAAACCGCGCCCCTGATCGCTCAGGTCGGCGCGGCTGGAATGAATCCAAGGGCACCTTTGGGGGCGCTCCCTTGTCCCGCCTTATTCTTTGCACGCAAAACAACCGTCGCCGACGGGCGCCGGTTCGGGTTTTGCGATCAACCCTGGCGGGCTTTGAAACGCGGGTTCTTCTTGTTGATGACGAAAACGCGGCCCTTGCGGCGCACGACGCGGCAGTTCTTGTCGCGCGTCTTGGCGGACTTAAGGGAATTCAAAACTTTCATCGGTCTCAAGCTCCGTGTGCGGGCCGTTCGAAGGGCTGAATTCGGGTCCGGCCGAGGGCCGGAAGCGGCGGAAACTACCCAAACGACCCTGCCCTGTCAACTGCGACGGGGCGGCAATCGGAGCGGTCTTCCGCCGGGCGCACTTTATCCGCCGCGCGAAGCCTGTATAGAATGGCCGGATCCGAGACCGAAAGCCCGCCCATGGATCCAGCCCCGGCCCCCGACGCCCCCGCACCGGGACTTTCCAGCTCCGTCCGGGGGATCCTGTGGATGGTTCTGGCCAGTCTGTGCTTCGCCTGCATGCACGCGGTCATCAAGAAGGTCGCGCAGACCGGCATCCATCCCTTCGAGACCGCGTTCTTCCGCCTTTTGTTCGGGATGCTGCCGATCATCCCGTTCTTCGTGAAGGACGGCCTGAAGCCGCTGAAGACCAAGCGCCTGGGCCTCCTCACCCTGCGCGGCACGCTCAATTCGGTGGCCATGATGTGCTACTTCACGGCGCTCGCCATCGCCCCCCTGGCCCAGGTCACGGCCCTGGGATTCTCCGCCCCCATCTTCGCCAGCGTGCTGGCCGTCCTGTTCCTGGGCGAAGTCATCCGTCTGCGGCGCTGGACCGCCATCCTGCTGGGCTTCGCCGGCACCCTGGTGATCCTGCGCCCGGGGGTCGTCGGCATCGAACTGGGGCCCGTGCTGGTGGTGATCTCGTCGCTCATCTGGGGAGGCTGCCTGATCATCATCAAGAAACTTAGCGAGACGGAATCGAGCGCCACCATCACCGTCTACATGTCGCTCGTCATGATGCCGATCCTACTGGTGCCGTCGCTGTTCGTCTGGCAGTGGCCGGACCTGGAGCAATGGGGCCTGTTGATCGCGCTGGGCTGTCTCGGCGGCGGCGCGCAGCTTTCCATGGCGCAGTCGCTGAAGCTGGCCGACACCCACGTGGTCGGGCCGATCGACTTCGTGCGCCTGGTGTGGGTCACGGCGCTGGGCTATGTGATCTTCGACGAGATGCCGGACCTGTTCGTATGGATCGGCGGCGCCATGATCCTGGGCTCGACGGCCTATATCGCCTACCGCGAGCACCGGCTGGGCCGGACGCGCGGGATCGTCGCCGGACCGCCGGGCGTGCGCACGACCGTTTCCCCCAAGGCGGCCAAGACCGAGGAATGAAGCCATGGTACCGCTCGCCTGCCAGCGTCACCTGTTCGACATTCCGGCCGACGTCGCCTGGTTCAATTGCGCCTCGCGCACGCCGTTCCTGAAATCCGTGGCGGCGGCGGGTGAGGCCGCCATGCGCACGCGGACGCAGCCCTGGACCCTAGACCCGCAGGCGCTGCACGACCAGGCGGAGCGCCTGCGCGCGCGGGTCGCCGGGCTGATCGGCGCCAAGGCCGACGACATCGCGATCCAGCCGGCCGCCAGCTATGGCCTGGCGACGGCGGCCGCGAACCTGGGCGTGGCGCGCGGGCAGACCGTCGTGGTGCTGGAGGACCAGTTCCCGTCCAACGTCTTCGTGTGGATCGAGAAGGCGCGGGACGCCGGGGCCCGCGTGGTCACCGTGCCGCGCCCGGCGGACGCCGACTGGACAGCGGCGGTGCTCGATCACCTCGGCGGCGACACGGCCGTCGCCGCCCTGCCGCCCTGCCATTGGGTCGACGGCACGGTGGTGGACCTGGCGGCCGTGGGCGACAGATGCCGCGACCTCGGCGCCGCCCTGGTCGTCGACGCCACGCAATGGATCGGCGCCATGCCCTTCGACGTCGCGCGCGTGCGGCCGGATTTCCTGGTCGCCGCCGCCTACAAATGGCTTCTCTGCCCCAACGGCCTGTCATTCCTCTATGCCGCGCCGGCGCATCAGGGCGGCCGCCCGCTGGAACACCACGACTACAACCACCCGGCGACGGGTGCGAGCATCGAGGGCGCCCTGGTCTACGACCCCGCGCTATCGCCGGGGGCCCGCCGCTTCGATGTGGGCCAGACCTACAACCAAGTGCTGCTGCCCATGGCGGCGGCGGCGCTGGAACAGGTCGCGGCCTGGACGCCGGAGGCCGTGCGGGGCACCCTCGGCCCGGTCATGGAGACTATCCTGAACGCCGCGCGAGACATGGGCTACGCAACGCCCGCCGCCGGGCGCGGGGTCGCCCACATGACCGCGCTCGGCAAGGACAGCCCGCCGCCCGCCGGCATGATCGCGGCCCTTGCGGCGCGCGGGGTGCATGCGTCGCTGCGCGGCGGGCGGTTGCGCCTGGCGCCGCATGTCTACGTGTCGCAGGAGGACGTCGCGCGCCTGCTCGGCGCGCTGGAGACGGCTTGGCCGTGACCCGGGTCCGGCGGTTCAGGCGCCGCCGGGCGAAAGGCCCGCCAGGGCGTCGTTGACGCTGTCGATCAGACGGTCCATCTCGACGGGCTTCGTCTCGTAGGCGGTGACGCCGGCGGCGAAGGCTTCGTTATGGTCGGCAGTGGTATCATGGGCCGACAGGGCGATGATCGGAACGTCCTTGACGTGATCGAGCCGCTTCAAGGCCCGGATGACCTCGAAGCCGGTCATCTTCGGCATGCTCATGTCGCACAGGATCAGGTCGGGCGGCATCGCGCTGGCCGCGGCAAGGCCGGCGTCGCCGTCGACCGCAATGCGCACCTCATGGCCCTCGCCCGACAGCACGAGGTCAAGGTAGCTTTGGAAGAACTCGTCGTCCTCGATAACAAGGATTGCGGCCATTGCATTCTCCTGGAGAGTGTCATGGTTCAATCCAACCATGACAGGCTCTCACGCCCGTCACGCGGCGGCGGCGGGCAACCCCAAGCGGTACCAAAGTATCGGCATTCGCGCCCGGCGTCCATCGGCCCGCCGATACCCCGAAGGGATGGTATCGGGCGACCCTATCCTCTTGCTCTATCGAACCAACATCCGATTTCTGCTTTTATCCTAAGGCTTGGGACCCCACGCCCGCCGACGACGGGCGGGATATGCGCTAGGATCGGGAATGAAGGTGCCCCAAAAACATATCGGCGACATCAAGTCCGTGCAGCGGAACGTGCTGCACTATTCGCTCGCCGGAGCCGTGCTCATCGCGGTGCTGACGGCGGCGTTCGTCATGATCCCCATGCACAACGAGCTTCGCAACGCGTCCGTCACGCACCTGGGACAGACCGCCGGTTCCAAGGCCGAGGCGATCGTCCAGATCCTCGATCGCGCGAAAAGCGTCTCCGCCCAGATGTCCAGCCGCCTGACGGCCCGACAGTTGCTGGAAGGGCTCGCCGCGGGTGCCGTCGGCAAGGATCGGTTCGAGACCGGCACCCAGCAGGTATTCGACGACGCCATGCATTCGTCGGACGAGATCGTCGGCATCACCCGCGTGGACGCGGACGGCACGGCCATCTTCAAGACCGGCGCCGAACTGCCCCGGGACACCTGGCCCGCGGGCTGGGCGGCCGAGGACGCTCTTCTGTCCGCCGGGCCGGTTCCCCTGCACGGATCGTATTATCTGGCGGTCAGTTCCCCCATCATCGACGGAAACGGCCGGCGCCTGGGCACGGACATCATCACGTTCTCGATGGAAAGGCTGCTGCACCTGTTCACCGGCCAGGCTGGCATGGGCCGGACCGGCAGCGCCTTCCTGGTGTTCGGACCGCCCGGCACACGTCAAGTGATGTCCGTGACGGACGGCGGCAACCTGGTCGACGCGGACGCCGTCGGAGACACCAAGATATTCGACGCAATCGCCACCTCGGCGCAGCCGCTGGACACCCGGTTCGTGACGAGCGAACGCCATATCTTCGCCTATTCGCAGGTCGGCCAGGACTGGATTCTTATCCTTCGCCGGGACACCGATGAAATCTTCGGCAGGTTCAATGACCATCTGATCTATGCCGCAGTCGGCGTCCTGGGCCTCGTGCTGCTGGGCATGAGCGGCCTGTTCCTTATGCTCAGCCCGCTCACCGACCGCGTGGAGAAAATGTCGGGCGCCGTCGAGACGCAGCGTCATCTCGCCTTCGACAACATGCCGAACGGCATGATTCTGCTGGATGAAGACCTGACCTACGTCAGCTTCAATCAGGCCTACCTGGACCTTTACGACCTTGAAGACGACGCCATCGCGCCCGGAGCGACGTTGCCGGAGGTATTCCGCCGGCTTCACGGAAAAGGCGCATTCGCCGGGATCGAGGATCCGGACGCCGCCATGAGGGAGCGAAAGGAGATGATCCACCGCGGCGGCGGCACGATGGAGCAGCACCTGAGCAACGGCCGGGTGCTCGAAGTCCGTTACGGACAATGGACCACCGGCTACGTCGTCGGCGTGTTCACCGACATCACCGAACGCAAGCGGACGGAAGAGCGCCTGGCGGAAAGCGAGGCACGATTCCGCCAGATCCTGGAAGAAAGCCCCATCGCGATCGCCATCACGGACCGCAAGACGGGCGAGCGCCTGTTCGGCAATCCGCGCCTGGCCGCGATACTGGACGCCGACAGCCTGGCGGAGGTGCTGCAACACGACGTTTCGCAAACCTTCGTCGATCCGACGAAGCTTGAGGAAATGCGCGCGATGTTCGAGCGCGACGGCCGCGTCGACAATTTCGAGGCCGAACGCTACCACCTCGACCGCGCCACCAAATGGTGGTCGTTGGCGACCTGGCGGCCGATCAATTTCGAAGGCCGCGAGGCCCAGATTGCATGGACCTTGGACGTCACGAAGCGCAAGACCGCGGAACAGAAGATCGCCCTGCAATCGGCCATCCTGCAGATGACGCTCGACAACATGCCGAGCGGACTGTGCGTGTTCGACGAGAACATGAACTACATCACCTTCAACCGGCAATTCTCGGAAGTCTGGGGACTTGACCCGGACCGGGTCCAGGTCGGAACCAGCGCCTGGGAAACGGCGAATTTCCTGGCAGGACGGGGAGACTTCGGCAACCAACATCCGCATCGGGCCGCGGTCGAAAGGATACAGACCATCCACGACGGCAACGCCAACGGCGAGGTAACCCTTGCCGATGGGCGCGTGGTCTATGCCCGCTACGGCGACTGGTACCGGGGGTATCTGGTCGGCGTGTTCGACGACGTAACGAAGCAGAAGGAAGCGCAGATCGCCCTTGAGGAAGCGCAGGCCCGGTTGCATGCGATTACCGAGAATGTCCCGATCATGCTGGCGCTCAAGGGCCTAGACGGCCGCTTCCTCTGCGCCAACCGGATCTTCGCCGAATGGCACAAGACGACCGCCGAGGAGTTGGTCGGCAAGACCATCCACGCCCTGGTACCGAAAGAGCGCGCCGATGAGGTTGTCGCCCTGGAAAGGAAGGTCATCGAAAGCGGCGAGGTCATCACCCTCGAGGCGGAATCCTCCCTCAATCGCGGCGAGGACGGCCGCCCGACCATCTACCGTCTCGTTAAATTCCCCGTGCGCGACCGCGACGGCACGATCACGGGCGTCGGCACGGCCCTGACCGACATCACGGAGCAGAAACAGGCGGAACGCGAATTGGCCCACCAAAAGGCGATTCTCGAAACGACCCTGGAAGCCATGGACCAGGGCATCACCATGTTCGACGAAAACCTGAACGTGATCACCTGCAACAGCAAGTTCATGGAGTTGCTGCAATTCCCGAAGGACCGGTTCCCGCCGGGCACGAACCTGGGGGAATTCTTCCGGTTCAACGCCGAACGTGAGGAATACGGCCCGGGCGACGTCGAGGAACTGGTGGAAAGCCGCCTTCAGCTTGCCCGCAAGTTCGAACCGCACAATTTCGAACGCACCCGCCCCAACGGCATGGTCATCGACGTCCGCGGCAATCCCCTGCCCGACCGACGCGGTTTCGTCACCACCTATTCCGACATCACCAAGCAGAAACGCGCGGAGCAGGCATTGATCGAGGCAAAGCTTGCCGCCGAAGAGGCCAATAAGGCGAAAAGCTCGTTCCTCGCGAACATGAGCCACGAAATCCGCACGCCGCTCAATGCCGTCATCGGCCTGACGGAACTGACGTTGAAGACCGAGTTGACGGAACAACAAAAGGACTACCTGACCAAAGTCGACGTTTCGTCGCATGCGCTTCTCGGCCTGATTAACGACATCCTCGATTTCTCGAAGATCGAGGCCGGCAAGATGGACGTCGAAGCCGTCGAGTTCCGCCTGGACGAGGTGATGGAAAACCTGGCGACAATGACGACCGCCAGGGTGGGCACCAAGCCGATCGAAATCTTGTTCGACGTGAGCCCGGAGGTTCCCCGGAACCTGCGGGGCGATCCCCTGCGTCTGGGTCAGGTTCTGCTCAATCTGACGTCGAACGCGATCAAGTTCACCGAGAAGGGCCACGTGGTCGTCAAGGCGGCGTGCGAAAGTATCTCCGGCGGCACGGTAACCCTGCGCATCGAGGTGACGGACACCGGCATCGGCATGTCCTCGGCGCAGATCGAAAAATTGTTCCGGCCGTTCGCACAGGCCGACATTTCGACGACCCGGCGGTTCGGCGGCACGGGCCTTGGCTTGGCGATCAGCCAGACCCTGGTCACCATGATGGGCGGCATGATCGGCGTCGACAGCACCGAGGGCAAGGGCAGCACATTCTGGTTCACGGTCACGACCGACGCCGTCGCTGACGGCGACAGGGCGCCGGCCTCCCGGGTGCCCACTATCCCGCCCGACAGGATATTGGAGCGGATCGACGGCATGCGGGTTCTTCTGGTGGAAGACAACGAGATCAACCAGCAGGTCGCGCGGGAAGTTCTTGTCCGCGCCGGCGCGCTGGTGGATATCGCCGGGAACGGCCGGGTCGCCGTGGAGATGATTGCCGAGACCGACTACGACGTCGTCCTCATGGACGTGCAGATGCCCGTGATGGACGGATACGAAGCGACGCGCATGATCCGCGCCGACACGCGCCGCAAGGATATTCCGATCATCGCCATGACCGCCCATGCGATGAAGTCGGAACAGGACCGGTGTCTGGCGGTCGGCATGAACGACCATGTCACCAAGCCCGTCGCCCCGGATCGGCTGTATGCGGTCCTCGCGTCATGGGTTTCCCGCCCGACCCGTATGACGACGGCAAAGGAGGGCAAGAAAAAGACGGCAACGGACAAGCCCGCCGCCGAGGGGGCGCACGAGACGCTTCCCGACCACATCGCCGGGATCGACATGGCCGAAGCCCGCAAGATGCTGCGCGGCAACGACGTCCTTCTGCGCCGCCTGCTGGGCGACTTCCACGCCGGGTACATGGATCAGGCGAACACCATCACCGCGTTTCTGGCGGCCGGCGACCTCCAGGCCGCGAAACGCACGGCCCATACGCTCAAGGGTGTCAGCGGCAACATCCGGGCCGGACATGTGTACCGGGCGGTCAAGGCCCTGGACGACCAGCTGCGCATCGACCCGGAGGCGCCGGAGGTCGAGGTTCACCTGTCGGAACTCACCCGGGCCCTGAACGAGGTGAGCGGCGCCTTGGCGAACGTGCTTGCCGCGGACGCGGACGGTGCGGACCCGCGGGCGCAGGCGGGTGACCGGGGCTGACCGAACCGGCCCCCAGGACGCTAGGACGCGTCCAGACCGAACGGTCGCAGCAGGCTGCGGGAGATCACGACGTTCTGGATTTCCGTCGTGCCGTCCAGGAACTCGCACATCTTGGCCGCCGCGAAATGGCGGCCGAAGGGTTCGTCGGCCCGCAGGCCGACCGCGCCCATCGCCTGCATGCAGGCGGAGATGCCGCGCACGGCGGCGCGGGTCGCGAACTTCTTGGCATGGGCGCATTCGGCGATGCCCGCCTCGCCGGCATCCAACGTGCAGGCCGCGCGGTCGGTCAGCAGCCGGCAGGCCTCAAGGTCCGTCGCGACGTCGGCCAGTTCCCATTGCAGACCCTGGTTCGCCAGGATCGGCCGGCCGAAGGCCATGCGCGCGGCGCCGTACTCAAGCGCCCGATCGAGGCTGTCGGCCAGCATTCCGCAGCACAAGGCGGCGACGAACATCCGCGCCATGTTGATTCCCGCCATGGCGGCCTTGAAGCCCTCGCCCGGCGGCAACAGCAGATTGGCGTCCGGCACCCGGCAGGCGTCGAAGGTCAGGCCGCACAGCCCGGCGGCATGCCCGCCCAGAAGGTCGTAGGGCGCGCCCCGCGTAAAGCCCGGCGAACCACCCTCGACCAACAGGTTGGCGATGCCCCGCCATCCCGCCCGTGCATCGGTCTGGACATAGACGCTCAGGACATCGGCGATTACGCCGTTGGTGACCCAGGCTTTTTCGCCGCTTACGGTCCAGCCGCCGGTTTCCTTGCGCGCCGCGCAGGCAATCGCGGTGGCATCGCTGCCGACCCCCGGTTCGGTCAGGCAGAAGGCGCCGATCCGGCGCCCGCCGATCATATCCGGCAACAGGCGGGAGCACTGGTCGTCGGTCCCGCGCCGGGCCACGGCGTTGGCCGCGTTGGCGTGGACCTTGAGCGCGAAGGCGAAGCCGAAGTCGGCCCGGGCAAGGACATCCGCCATGCGCGCCGCGCAAAGCATGCTGACGCCGCCGCCGCCGGCCGCCGGAGGCAGGATCGCCGACGTCAGGCCGGCCGCCGCCGCCCGTTGGAAAACCTCCGCGGGAAGGGCCCGCGCCTTCTCCCATTTTGCGGCATGCGGCCGCACTTCACTGGCGGCGAACTCGGCCGCGGCGGCCACGAGGTCGGCTTCGTTCCTGGGAAGTTCGTCGGTCACGTTTCCTCACCTGGTCTTGCGCGGCCCCCCGGGCGGGCCGGCGCGGCGTTGCACGAACATAGAGCCTGGGCGCCGTCGACGGTATGGCGAATCGCCGGCGAGCCTTCGGGGTCACGGTCACGGCCCGGCGGGCCGACAATCCCGGAGCGGGTTCTCCATAAATTTACCCGCGTATTATTTATTCTATTTCTCATGCACTTATGTATGGAATCCGTGATTTCCGACCGGTCCGCGGCGGACACGCCCGACAATATATATTTTGTTCCAATTAATGTCCGATTGTGCAAATTTAGGCGTCAATGTCGGCAGGGTTATCGGGGAAAGACTTTGCGTAGCCTTCTCAAGGCGGGGTTAACAGTCGCGGCCGTCTTCGGCGCACTGACGGGGGGTGTCAGCGCGCAGGCACAGACCCCCTCCTTGCCCGATCTGCTGCTGAACCTGATCGAAAGCCACGACCGGATCAAGTCGGCCAAGAACGCCTTGGACGCCGCGACCAGCCGCATTCGCGTAACCCGCGGCGCCTGGTTTCCCGAACTGGAGGTCGACTTCAACAACGGCTACCAGAAGCGCGCCAACCCGGGGACCCAGGACACCACCAAGCGGTTCAACGAGACCACGGTCAGCGTCACCCAGCTGTTGTGGGATTTCGGCAAGTCCAACTCGGACATCGACATTTCCCGCAAGAATCGGGAATCGGCCGCGATCAACCTGCATCGGGTTCGCCAGGACCTGGTCCTCGAGGGCATCGTCGCCTACATCCAGGTCTACAGCGCCGACCGCCGCCTGAAGCTGTCCCGCCAGTCGGAAGACAACATCAAGAAGCAGACGGAACTGGAAGACGCGCGGGTCGCGGGCGGAGCCGGCTTCTCGACCGACGTCCTGCAGGCCAAGACCGAGTTGGCCGAGGCGCAGTCGCGGCGCGTGGTCGCCGAGGGCACCCTGCGCAACGCCCTGTCGCGCTATCATGCGCTGTACCGTGACATGCCGCGGGGAATCGACCAGTTCAAGCTGCCCGCCCTTCCCGAAGTGCTCATGCCGCGGACCCTGGAGGAAGCCATCGAGATCGGGCTCAAGGAGAATTTTCAGCTTCGCATCGACCGGCTGGCGTCGGACATCGCCAAGGACACCGTCTCGCGGACCCGTCAGGACCTATTCTATCCTGAACTGAACGCGGTCGTCGAAACCAGCCATGAGAAGAACCTGGACGGCACCATCGGCCAACGCAACGAACAGGTCGCCAAGGTCGAGCTCAACTTCCCCTTCAACCTTGGCTTTACCTCCCTCGATTCGGTTGACGCCACGCGCAGCGACTACAAGGCCTCGATCGACCGTGCCGCGGATACCCAGCGCACCATCGAGGAAAACATCCGCCAGGCGTGGGCCGATCTGGAAACGGCGCGCCAGAACCACGAGGTCCGTACGGCGCAGATCGAAATCGCGGCCAAGTTCCTGGAACTGGCGCGCGAGGAACGCGAGGCCGGCCGACGTTCGCTGCTTGATGTGCTGTCCGGGGAGACCCGCCTCATCAACGCGCAGAGCGACGCCGTCCTGACGGAAGTGGCGATCGTCCAGGCCACCTTCCGCCTGTTGAACGCGATGGGACGTCTGGAGGTTTCGGCGGTGGAGGAAAAGTAGAACAAAAAACCTGAATACGGGCCAATATTCAGCTTATGGGCGATCTACAGAAAATATCGCCCCGCCCGGTCGCCGGTCACATCTTTTTCATCGATTTTAGTTTAATTTTAGACCTATTATATAAGGGCGATCGCGTAGGCTGAGTGTTCACGTTGTTGTAAGGTTGGACGCCTACAGTTCGTCGAGCCCGTCGAACGAGACACGACAAGATCGCGAAACGGCGGGTCGCAACGCCAGTGCTCGTTCTAGGGGGAAATGGGGGATTTGCTTCGGCGCAGCCCTAGCGGCGGTGCCGTGAGCGTGGAAGAGCGAGCAACTGACGGGTGGCCAAGAACCGGCATATTCCCGGCGTGGACAAAGGAGCGGAACCGCTCGATTGGAGCGGGGCCGGTTCTTACGTCCTCGACGCCGCCGGAACCGATCAGGTCCACGTACCTGACGGCGGCTGGATTCTTCAGGCCAAGTTCGTGCGCCAGGGCCCCGACCTTCTGCTGGTCGGCCGGGACGGCTCCACGGTTCTCATCAAAAGCTTCTTCAAGTTCGCCGATCCGCCGGATCTGGTGACGCCCGACGGCGCGGTCATCAACGGACCGCTGGCGGTCAAGCTGGCCGGGCCCATGGCGCCCGGCATGGAGGCCCAGGCCGCCCCCGCGGGCGCCGCCGAACCGATCGGCAAGATCGTCACCGTCAACGGCAAGGTCGAGGCGACCCACGCCGACGGCACCAAGGTGGTGCTGAAGGTCGGCGACCCGGTCTATCAGGGCGACGTGATCGAGACCGGGCCGCTCGGCGCGGTCGGCATGGAGTTCGCCGACGAATCGACCTTCTCCCTCGCCGACAACGGCCGCATGGTGCTGGACGAGATGGTCTACGACCCGCAGGCGCAGACCGGCACCTTCGGCGCCTCGATCGTCCAGGGCGCGTTCTCCTTCATCTCGGGCCAGATCGCCAAGACCGGCCCGGACAACATGATCATCTCGACGCCGACGGCGACCATCGGCATCCGCGGCACGGCGCTGGCAGGCCGCGCGGCGCCCGAGGGCGCGCAGAGCAACTTCACGATCCTGCCCGAAGGCCAATTCGTCGGCGAGGTCGTGATCTCCAACAATGCCGGCACCGTGGTCCTGAACCAGGTCGGCGCGACGGTGTCCATCGCGTCCATCAACCTGGCCCCGCCCCCGCCGATCATCATCACGGCCCAGCAGATCCAGCAGCAGTACGGCAGCGTGCTGCGTGTCCTGCCGCCGTCGCCATCGGGCGGCGAAGACAGTCTGGTTCCGGGGCAGCAGGGCACCGACACGCCGCCTCCGGACCAGGACGCACTGGATGCGCTCGCCCAGAAGCTGACGCAACTTGACCAAGCCATTGCTGAAGGCCTGATCCAGCAACAGGTCAACGCCATTCGCTTTGCTCAGTTCGAAAATCTGGCGGGAGGCGCCCTCCGGCCCGCCCTGCGAACCATTGCGGACCTGCCGCCCGAGGAAATACTTCTGCTGCAACAGCAGGCGGGTATTTTCAACACCGCGAGCTTCGCTTCCATCAACGAGGCCCTGTCCCTGCTGAACGGCGCCGCGACCACGGCGGCCAACGCGGAAACGGCGGCGTCGACCGCAGTCAGTTCACTCACGGGCTCGCTCTCTGTCCTCGGCCCCAACGCCGGTCTGTCGAACACGGATACGGATTCGCTGATCGAGGTCGTGGTCGCGCCGCTGGAGGCGCTGAACGCCGCCCGGGCGCTGTCCGAAGCCCTGATCACCATGATCCAGTCGGCGCAGGCGATGCTGTCCGTCGCCGCGTCGGGCGGCGAGATCGACGCCGAGACCCTGGCGGCCCTGCGCGAGGCCGTGGGCCTGGACGGCGCCACAGGCGACAATTTGGTGACCTCGGCCACCGAAATTTCCGCCGTCGTCACCGCCGCCATCGCCGCCGCCACCACGGCCAAGACCGATGCCGTCGCCGCCGCCGGCGGGGGCATCGCCGCCGCCCGCACGGCCGCCGCCACGTCGTTCAGCACCAACATCAACGCCAAGCTGGCCGCCGCCGGCGCGACGACGACGGACATCAACAACCTGCATCTCGTCGTCAACATCGTGACCACCAAGGTCACGGCGGTCCGCGACATCGTTGCCGCCAAGCCGGGCTTGCCGCCGGAACTGCTGACGGTCCTGAACCTGGCGGTGCAGGCCGCCGACGCCGCCGACCAGGCCGCGACCGCCGCGCAGGGCACCCTCAACACGACCGACCCGGCGGCCATGCTGACGGCCAAGGCCACCGCCGTCACGGCGGCGGGAACCGTGAACACCCTGAAGGCCCAGGCGATCGCTCAGTTCGACGCCTTCCAGGCGACGCGCACCGTCGATCCGGCGGTCATCTCGCAGTTCCAGCAGGCGATCCAGGATTCCAACACGGCGGAAACGACCGCCGACGAGGCGACCGCCGCCATTCAGGGCGCGTCCCAGGCCCGCGAGGCGGCCCAGGCCTTCAAGGACGGCGCGGCGCAGGCCGATCTGACCGCCAAGCAGGCCGCCACCACCGCCGCGCAAACCACGGCCGATACGCAGAAGGCCGAAGCGACGGCCGCCGCGAACGACGTGCTCGACGCGCGCGCCGACCTGCTGGTCAAGCTGATCGACGAGGCCGTGGACAAGGCCACCGCCGACGCCTTCGAGGACGCGGCCAAAAGCGCCGAGGCGATCCAGAAGGGAGCCAGCGACGGCGACAAGGGCGACGTCGTCGCCGATGCCGACGGCGCGCTGACCTATGTTGTGGACGAAAGCAACGCGGACGTCGCCGCCCTGAACCCGGGCCAGAGCACGACCGACAGCTTCAAGATCGCCATCGAGAATGCGTCGGGCGGTTTCGACCTTCGGATCATCACCGTCACCATCACCAATGACGGCGGTACCATCACGGTGTCCGACGACGTTACCGTGACCTCAGGCTCGGGCAGCAGCCTGATCACCGCGTCCGGCACCCTTTCGGGGCTGACCGCCGACGGCGTGCAGCAGAACCTGGATGCCGCCGAGGCCGCCCTGGCCGCCGCCAATACCGCCCTGACCGCCGCCACCGACGCCGCCAACGCGGCGCCGGGCACGCCGGCGCTTGAGGCCGCCCTGGCGCTCGCCACCCAGAACCAGGCCAACGCCCAGGCCGCCGTCGATTTCCAGGAAGACGTCTTCGACCTGTTCCAGGGCGCGGCGCAGACGGCCCAGGCCCGCGCCCGCGGCATCGGCGACGGCGACAAGGGCGAGGTCACCTTCGACGCCAACGGCAACGTCGTCTACACGCCGGACGCCGACGCCTATGCGGATCTGGCCATCGGAAACAGCGCGACGGACACCTTCCTGATCGCGGCGCAGAACGACTCCGGCGGCTTCGACATCTCCACCGTGCAGGTCACCGTCACCAACAACGCAGGCACCCTGACGGTGTCCAATTCGACGACGGTGACGGCGCCCGACGGATCGACGGCGGCCGTCAACCTGGACGCCCTGGACGACGTCACGGCGGGCAACGTCGGCTTCATCAACGGCGCCGATCAGGTCGCCGACGCGTCAAGCGTGTTGGCCGTCGCGGCGCGGACGACCGTCGACAACCTGGCAGCGGTCGCGCAGACGGAACTGAACGAATCGCTCGCCGCCATCAACAGCCTGGCCGAGGCGCAATCGGCCGAAGCCCAGGCGGAGGGCTTCCTGTCCGTCGCCCAGGCGGCGGCCGAGGCCCAGGCCGAGGCGGCTCTTGAGATCGCCGTCGCCGACGTCGCGACCCTGACCAATCAGCTGTCGCTCCTCGCCAATGCAGTCAACGCCTTCGCGGATGCGGCCCAGGCCAACGCCATCGTCGGCAGCGCCGACAAGGTCGCCGCCAACGCCGCCGCCAAGTCGGCCCTGCAGGCGCTGCTCGACGCCGCCGTCAACTTCGCCGGGTTCGACGCGAATGCGTTCCTGGCGTCCGACACCGCGGGCGGCGATGCAACCCTTCAGGCCCGCGCGAACATCCTCGACTTCCCGGCCGTCGCGCTCAGCGATCCGACGCTGCGCACGGCCGTCGCCGCATCCGAGGCCGAGGTCCGCAATGCCCTCGTCACGGCGCTGGACAACCAGATCGCCACGGTCAAGGCCGCCGTCACCAGCGCCGCCAACCTGAGCTACGCCAGCCAGGGGGCCGAGGCCATCACCGCGCGCGCCGCCGTCGTCGCCGCCGCCAATGCGCAGACGGACCGCGCCGAACAGCTTGTCGATCTGGCCAAGGCCAAGTCCGTCGTCGCCTCGGCGGCCGCCGACCTGGCCGACTTCATCAACCCGGAGCCGGACAATCCCGACGACGCGTTCATCGCCCTGGCCCAGGCCGAATTGGCGGAAAAGCAGCAGATCGTCGCCGACCAGGGCCTGGTCACGGCGACGTCCGGCACCACCGCCAACACCATCGTCATCACCGGCAACGTGCCGGACCAGGCATTCACGGTCAGCGTCACGGCATCGAACGGCGGCGCCATCGCCGACAACGGAGCCACCGTCGCCCTGACCACCGCCACCACGGCCACGGGGGGACAGGTCACGACGGTGACCCTGCTGGGCACGCCGGAGGTCGGCGATGCCTATACGATTTCGGTTTCGGCGAACCTGGACCCGACCTCGGATCTGGCAACCAGCGGCACCGTCTCGGTCAACGTCAATGCCGACCTGACGTCGATTGCCGCCCTGCGCGCCGCGCTGACCCAGGCGATCAACTTCGAGGCCGTCTTGGGCGGTGCCGAGGGCCAGGACGAGGCCGCCGCCTTCGCCGCGGCAGAGGCCGCCGCCGCCAAGGCCGCCGCCGACCTCGCCGCCTTCAACGCCGCCCTCGGCTTCGCCGACGCCGCGGTGGCCGATGCCGCCGTGGCGGCGCAGCAGGCCGCGACCGCCGCCGAGCTGGCCCTGACGGCGGAGCAGGCGGCGCAGGATGCCGCGGCCGCGGAGGCCGCAAACAACGCAGCGGCGGCCGAAGCCGCCGCCGTCATCGCCGAGACCGCCGCCGCCGCCGCCGCGCTGGCGCAACAGAATGCCGCCGCCGCCGCCGCGTCCGCGGAATTGAACGGCAACCGGGCGATCCAGGCCGCAAGCGGTGCCGGCAGCGTCGTCGTGGGCGGCGTGACGACGTCGGCGTCGGCCCAGGCAAACCGGGCGTCCCAGGCGGCCTCCAATGCCGCCGCCGCGGCCGGCGCGGCGCTGCAGTCGCTCGACAGTGCCGAGGCCTCGGCCAATGATGCGCGCGGCGACGCCGACCTGCAGGCGGCCGAGGACCGGGCCGCCGAACTGGCGCAACAGGCTGCCCAGGAAGCCTTGGCCGCCGCCGAAGAAGCCGCCGCCGCCGCCCAGGCCGCCGCCGACCAGGCCGCCGCCGACCGCGCCGCGGCGCAAGCGGCGGCCGCCGAAGAAGCCGGCCGTTTGGCCGACGAGGCCGAGGCCCAGGCGTCCGACGCCGATCCCGCGACCCTGGATGCCGCCCAGGCCGCCGCCACGGCGCAGGCGCTGGCGTCGAGCAACGTGCCGGGTGCGGCCGAATTGGCCGCCGACGCCGCCGAGGCGGCGCGCAACGCCGCCAATCAGGCACAGACCGCCGCCGACGCGGCGCAGACCGCCGCCCTCGGCAAAGGGTCGGCCGCCCAGACCGCGGCCGACCGCGCGCAGGCCGCGGCGACCGCCGCCGCCGTCAGCGCCGGCGAGGCCGAAGCGGCCGCCCAGGTCGCCGCCAACGCCGACGCCGCCGTCGA
The DNA here is from genome assembly GCA_002781745.1 of Rhodospirillales bacterium CG15_BIG_FIL_POST_REV_8_21_14_020_66_15. GTDB lineage: Bacteria > Pseudomonadota > Alphaproteobacteria > Rhodospirillales > Casp-alpha2 > UBA1479. The sequence goes on along the minus strand of PFFW01000016.1, from coordinate 194 downwards.
GTCCTGGACCTCCGGCGACGCCTCGACCGACCGCGCCGCCACGGCCGTCGCCGCCCGTGACGCCGCCGCCGCCGCCGCGCGCGCCACCAGCGCCGCCGAAACCGCCATCGCCGCCGCCGACAAGGCGACCGCCGACGCCGTGGCGCCCAATGTGGCGCTGGCCTCCGCCCAGGCCACGGTCACCTCGCGCACGA
>PFFW01000050.1 GCA_002781745.1 Rhodospirillales bacterium CG15_BIG_FIL_POST_REV_8_21_14_020_66_15 | reverse complement strand
GGCGACCTTCGGAATCAGGCCGACACTAGCCAACATAATGATTCTAGTGTGGCATTGGTTTTGAAGTCCGTTTCGGAGAGCGCTCCGGATGATGTGACGAACTTCAAAACCACCACACTAGCGCCTGACGACCGTCGACGGGCGGACGGCTTTTTGGGAATTCGTTGGAACGCGGTTCTGCACCGGGTAATCTCCGGGAACAAGAAGAACACCAAAAATCCACCGTGATCAGGGAGCGCGTTCAATGACGCCGGGCGCCCGCGTACAGGCCTGCATCGAATTGCTGGGGCAGATCGCCGCCGAGGCGCAGGACGCCAGCGCCGTCATCGACGCCTACTTCCGCACCCGCCGCTATGCAGGGGCCGGCGATCGCCGCGCCGTTTCGCATCGGGTCTACGAAAACCTGCGCCATCGAGCACGGCTCGACTGGTGGATCCAGCGCACGGGCGTGGCGCTCGATTCAACCCCGCGCACGCGCGTGCTGGCCCAGATGGCGGTCTACGAGCGGACCTCGCCGGACCAGCTCGCCCGCCTGTTCTCGGGAACGCGGCACTGCCCGCCGACCCTCAACAACCGGGAACAGGAACTGGCCGAGTCCCTCTACGGCCGTCCCCCCATGCACATCGACATGCCCGACTGGGTGCGCTTGGAATACCCGTCGTGGATGGGCCCCAGCCTGCATGCAATCTTCGGCCGGCGACTGGAACTGGAACTGCAGGCCCTCAGCCAGACCGCGCCCGTGGACCTGCGCGTCAACACCCTGAAGGCAACGCGGGAAGAGGTGCAGGCCATGCTGGTCGGCGAGCGGATCGAGGTCGAACCGACGCCGCTGTCTCCCATCGGCCTGCGCCTGCAATCGCGCTCCAGGCTGGGCGGCACCCAGGCCTTCAAGCGCGGCCTGTTCGAGGTCCAGGACGAGGGTTCGCAGCTCATCGCCCTTCTGACCGGCGTGCGTCCCGGAATGACCGTCGTCGACTATTGCGCCGGCGCCGGCGGTAAGACGCTGGCGATGGCGGCGGCATTGAGCGGAGGCGGCGGCCCGCGCGGGCGGCTGATCGCCTGCGACGTGTCGCGCTACCGCATGGACCGCATGGCGCCGCGCCTGAAGCGCGCCGGAGCCGACATGGTGCGGCGCCAGGTGGTGACGGCGCGCGACGATAGCTGGGTCAAGGCCAACCGCGAGATGGCCGATCGGGTCCTGGCCGACGTGCCCTGCACGGGTACCGGCGCCTGGCGACGCAACCTGGACGCCAAGTGGCGGTTCCGTCCCGACGACTTGGAGCACCTGACCGAGACCCAGCACCTGATCATGGGACAGGCGGCGTCTCTGGTGGCGCCCAAGGGACGTCTGGTCTACGCCACCTGTTCGCTGCTGCGCGAGGAGAACGAGGAGCAGATCGACTGGTTCCTCAGGACCATTCCCGGCTTCACCGTTCTGTCCGTGCAGGATGTGTGGGCGGAAACCGTCGGCGGCCTGCCACCCGTCGAAGGCGCGTTCCTGCGCCTGTCGCCGGCGTCCACCGGAACGGATGGATTTTTCTGCGCGATTCTGGAAAAATCGGGTTAACTTTGTATACAAAACAAACGTGCCGCTGTGAGGAAACCCATGACCACCGCCGCCATTGAGCCCCTGCAACCCGCCGAAGGCCCATCTTGTTGGACCGGCCCGCAATTGGCCGGCTCCGGTTCCTGGGTCGTCGAACTGACCGATGCCGACCGCGCCGACATTCTACGCGCCCTTGACGCCACCGACGGACGCGAGGCCCTCGACCTTAGCGCCGACGATTTTCCCATCGGCGCATTCGCCGAGAAACTCGCTGCCCTGCGTGAAGACGTCGCCTTCGGAACCGGGTTCGCCATGGTTCGCACCGGGCTGGATGCCCTCGACGAACAGGCGGCGCGGCGGCTGATCTGGGGTGCCGGCCAATATCTGGGCGTGCCGCAGATCCAGGACGCCAGCCGCACCCTGCTGCACGACATCCGCGACACCGGGGCCGACATCGACAAGCAGGACAACATCCGCACCTATCAGACGAACCGGGAACAGCCGTTTCACAACGACGGCGGCGACATCTTCGCCCTGTTCTGCCGCCGCCGCTCGCCGGACGGCGGACAATCGCTGATCGTCAGCGCCCATGCCGTGTTCAACGAAATCCTCAGACGCCGCCCGGACCTGGCCAGGGTGCTGACCGAGCCCTTCTATTTCGACGCCCGCGGCCAAGCCCTGCCCGGCCGTCCCTGGTATCAGGCCCTACCCATTTTCCAGAACCACGGCGGGCGCTGGTTCGTCATGTACAAGCGGCATTACATCGAATACGCCCAGCGCTCCCCCGAGATTCCGCGCCTCACGGACGCCCAGGTCGAGGCCATGGACCTGCTGGACGAACTCTGCCTAGACCCGCAATTCCATATGGCGTTCGAGATGTCGCCGGGCGACCTGGTCGTCGGCAACAACTTCACCACCCTGCACGCGCGCACCGCCTACAAGGACCCGGATCCGACGGCGGGCGGCGACAAACGGCACATGCTGCGCCTGTGGCTCGGCGTCCAGGGAGGGGTGGCGCTGCCGCCCGTCTTCGCGGAGACCCGGGAATTCGGCCCCCTGTTCGAGACGACGGACCGCATTGCGGTATAAAATTTCGTAAGAAATCAAAATTTCGGAACTTAATTATCGAACTTAACGGTTCGTTATGATATTATTTCTACACTGCCAGAAGGTAAAACGCCTTGCATGGCGAAGGCGCCGAGTGAGGTATCGACGCCGAGGTCTGGAACCTTGGCCATATTTGTCCGTTCATCGGGAGAAAGCAGATGAAACAGACGAAACGCAGCGCACCGCAGATCGACCCCCCGCGCGAAAGCGACCATCCCCTGGAAGGCCCGCACCCGACCGACTGAGGTCCAGTATCCGTGCCCGGTGCCAGGTTCCGGCACGGCCGACCGCATTTCGTAGAGCCCTTGGGCTTTGGGTTGACGGCCTGTGCCTGACCCTTAAGGTATTGGCCGACCAAGCCATCCCCGGGGGAGACCGACCATGAACCAAGCCGCCGATCAGGCGACCTGCTTGCCGCGCCTGAAACCAAAGCCTGTGCCCGCGATCCATCCCGTGCCCGAATACGCAGTCGATGGACAGCGGGCCCGGTGGTACACGGAGATGAAGGCGGCCTTCCAGGTTCCCTGGATGGGCGTGGTGACCATGGCCTACGCCCACTATCCGAATTTCTTCGCCGAACTGTGGCGTGGCCTGAAGCCGTTGGCAGAATGCCGCGCCTTCGTGGATGCCTTCCAGGACAACAGGGACTTCGTTGAGCGCGAGGTCACCAAGCTCGCTCCGCGGCCGATCACCGGTCGGCTTGAGGAAATGGGATACGCGTCCCGCGAAATCGCGGGCATCCGCGAATGCGTGGAGATCTTTTCCCACGGCAACCAGCCCTATCTGGTGACCGCGATGATCGCGCGGCTTCTGCTCGAAGGCCGGGACATGGGCGACAACGGTGCCGCCGAGCCCTTCGACGGCCGCCATGCCCCGGACTACACCGTGCCATTCGTCCTGATGGAGGCGCATCACGCCGATGCCCCGACGCGAGCCGTGTTCGACGACGTCAAATCCGTCCTCGGCCTGCCCTTCGTGAACACCGACTACCGCGCCTTCGCCCGGTGGCCGAGCTATTGGGCGGCCGCGTGGTCGGACCTGCGCCAGGTTGCGGGCGGCGAGGCGCACGCGACGATCTGCGCGAACCTGCACGCCCGCATTCTGGACCAGGTCTTGAACGGCCTGCCCAATCCGGGCGGACTTGAAAGCGCCGCGCTCCGCACGGCGGCAGAAAAGGACGCGCCGCTCGCCGAGATCATCGCCGTCGCCCGATTGTTCCAATGGCTGTTGCCGGGTCTGTCGCTCAACGTCGCCTTTTTGCGGACCCAGTTGCTGAACGACTGAATTCCGGGGAGAATGCCAGTTCGGAGCAGCCATTCCCCCCCACTTTTCCGCTAACATTCGGGGTAGGGAACCCCAATCATTCAGGGAAACACGCGATGAGTTGCTACGAAGATGAACTGCGCCGCCAGCAGCAATTCATGCGCAAGGCGGAGATGCTGATTTCCCAGGCCAACTGCGAGATCATCGGCCCGCTGATTCCCGACATCAATGAAGAGCGGGTCATCAACTTCGCGCGCGCCGTGGCGCACCTGCGCGGGCGTTACCTGCAAGCCGCCTTCAACATCTCCAACGTAGCCGACGGCGAGGCGCCGTCCGACGCCGAAATCACCAACCTGCGAAAGTACCGCGACATTTACGAAGAAGCCAAGAAGGCCTACGAGGAACTGACCCACGCCATCGAGCGCGGCTACATTCGCATCTCCGACCAAGAGACCTAGCCTAAAGAAGCCCTCTCCCCGTCATGGACCACGCAGCCCTCGCCCAGGAAGTGGCGGCGCTCGCCGCCAAAGCCCGACGTCTGGAAACACCCGGCCCCAACGGCCCCGCGGTCTGGCACCGCTGGGAAGGCGGCGGCCCGCCCCTGGTCCTGATGCACGGGGGATGGGGATCCTGGACCCACTGGTTCCGCGCGATCCCCCTGCTGACACCGCATTTCACGCTGCTGGCGCCAGACACCCCCGGCTTCGGCGACAGCGCCGTGCCGCCCAAGCCGACCTCGCCCGACGACATCGCCGACATTCTGGTCGCCGGCCTGGACCAGCTGCTGCCCGCCGGCGAGACCTTCCACCTTGCCGGATTCTCCTTCGGCGGCCTGATCGGCAGCGTCGTCGCCGCGAAAACGCCGGGCCGCTGCCGCAGCTTCGTCGCCGTGGGCGCCAGCGGCTTCGGCACCCTGCACAGCCCGCCGCGCGACACCCGCCTGGCAGAGCCGGACATGAGCGAGGACGAGATCGACGAACTCCAGCGCCGCAACCTGCAGATCCTCATGTTCCACGACCCGGCCAGGATCGACGATCTGGCCGTTCACATACACCGCGAGAACCTGGCGCGCGGGCGTATCCGTTCGCGGCCCATCTCGCTGACCGACCGGCTGTTGAAGGCGCTGCCCGAAATCAAGGCCTCCATGGCCGGCATCTGGGGCGAGCACGACGTGACCGTCACCGGCCGGGAGGGCCTGGACAAGCGCAAGGAAATCCTCCGCGGGCTCCAGCCCGACGCCCCGTTCCACGTGATCGAGGGAGCCGGCCATTGGGTGATGTACGAGGCGGCCGAGGAGTTCGCCGGCACCCTGGTCGGCACGCTCAAGACCCTGGCGCCGTACTGACCGGCCAATCATAAGCCGTTGCCTCGCCCCCGCCCCTCGGCCAATAATCGGCGGACGTGGGATGCGATGGAGGCGTTGGGCATGGCGGGCGTGCTCGAAACCCTGACGGGCCTGTACCGGGAACAGATGGCGCGGCACGAGAACCGCCCGTTCCTCGAGGCCGTGATGTCGGCGGCGGCGCTGGTCTGCGCCGCGGACGGCCAGGTCACCTTTCCCGAACGCATGCGGCTCGACCAGATCCTCGAGGCCATCAGGCAACTGGACGTATTCGACCCGCACGAGGCCGTGGACCTGTTCAACGATTACACGGCGGCGATCCAGGCGGATTCCGAGACCGGGCGCGCGGCCGCATTCAAACGCATCGAGCCCGTGGCCGACAACCCGGAGACCGCCTCCCTCATCCTGCGCGTCTGCATGGGCATCCTGGAGGTCGAGGGCGAGGACAACCTGACCGAACAGATCGAGATCGTCAGCCTGTGTTCGCGCCTGGGCATCGAGCCCGGGGACCTCGGCCTCTACGTCGACGACCTGCCGCAAATTCCGGACGAGAAGGCGTGATGCGCCCATGGAACCGCTGACCGCCCTCGCCCTGGCCCTCGGTTCCGCCTGGGGCAGCGGCCTCAACCTTTACGCCACCGTGCTGGTGCTGGGGGCGCTCGACGCCTTCGGCGTCGTCAAGCTTCCCGACGACATGGCCGTGCTGTCCTCCACCTGGGTCCTGGCGGCGGCGGCGCTGATGTATTTCATCGAATTCTTCGCCGACAAGATCCCGGGGCTCGATTCCATCTGGGACCTGATCCACACCTTCATCCGCATCCCGGCGGGGGCGCTGCTGGCGGCGGGCGCCGTGGGCGGCCTCGACTTCATGAACGCGGAACTGCAGACCGTGGCGGCGCTTCTGGGCGGCGGCATGATCGCCGCCGGCACCCACGCGGCCAAGGCCGGATCGCGCGCCGTCATCAACACCTCGCCCGAGCCCTTTTCCAACTGGGGCATGAGCCTCATCGAGGACGTGCTGGTGTTCGGCGGTCTGGCGCTCGCCCTGTTCAACCCGGTCGCCTTCCTGATCGGGTTCGGCCTGTTCGTTATGTTGCTGATCTGGCTGGTACCCAAAATCTGGCGCGGTATCAGGCGCTTCCTCGGCGGCTACAGGGATCCCGAGAGCCTGCGCCACCCCAGGGGCGGTAAGGCGGGCTGGGCCGGCATGGGCTCGGCCGGGTTTTCCGGTGGGCCCGGCGACTGGGCGCCGCCCGGCGGCGGAGGTGCGGACGCGCCCGCTCCCGGCACGACGGACGTCGCCAAGCGGCCGGGGAGCGACCCGGCTCCCTAAACCACGTTGGTCGGCGTATCCTTGTGGAAATTCTCGATGTTGTCGATCAACTGGTCGACCATGGCCTTGCGCGCCGTATGCCCGGCCCAGGCCGTGTGCGGCGTGAGGATGAAGTCGGGCCGCCCGACCAGCGCCATGAAGGGATGGTCGGCAGGCGGCGGCTCGCTCGACACCACGTCGATCCCCGCCCCGGCGATCAGGCCCTCTGTCAGGGCCCGGGCCAGCGCCGCCTCGTCGATCAGGCCGCCGCGCGCCGTGTTGATGACGAGCGCCGTCCGCTTCATGCGCCTGAGTTCGCCGATGCCGATCATGCCGCGCGTCTCGGGCGTCAGCGGGCAGTGGAGGGTCAGCACGTCCGCCGTCTCGACGGCTTCGTCCCAGGGCAGCAGACCGTCCGGCGGACTGGCCTCACCCTTGCGGCCGACGAACACGGTTTCCATGCCGAATCCGCGGGCGATGCGCGCCACGCCCTGGCCGAGCGAGCCGCGCCCGACGATGGCGAGCCGCGTGCCGTAGAGGTCGCGCAGTTCGTGCGTGAAGAAGGTGAAGGATCCGGCCTCCTGCCATTTCCCCGCCTTCACGTCGGCGGTGTAGCCGGGAATCTGGCGGCGCAGGGCGAGGATCAGGCCGAACACGTGTTCGGGCACCGAACGCTCGGCATAGCCCCGCACGTTGCACACGGTGATGCCGCGCGCCCTGGCGGCGGCCAGGTCGATGATGTCGGTGCCCGTGGCGCAGACGGCGATCAGCCTGAGGCCCGGCGCCGCGTCCATGTCGCCGGCCCCCACCTTGACCTTGTTGGTGACGACGACGGTGGCGTCCCTGATGCGCCCGGCGACCTCGCCCGGACCGGTTTCCGCATGGTCGATCCACACATGGGCGAAGCCGGGGCGGCGCAGTTCCGTCCCGGGGGCGAGCGAGTCACGGTCGAGGAAGACGATGGTTTCGGTCATGGGGATACTCTCGAAGGCGGATGGTCAGACGGCATACTTATCGACGGCCCGTTCGTTCCATTCAATGCCGATGCCGGGTTTTTCCGGCGGCGTGCATTTGCCGTCCACCACGGGCAGGGGCTCGGCCAGCACCGGCTCGGCCCAGTCGACGTATTCCAGCCAGTGGCGCGTCGGCGTCGCGGCCAGCAGGTGGACGCTGATTTCCGGATAGAGGTGGCTGGAGATCGGCAGGTTGGCCGCCGCCGCCAGCCTGGCCGCGCCCCGCCAGCCGGTGACGCCGCCGATCTTGCCCGCGTCGGGCATGAAGTAGTCGCAGGCACCCGCCGCCATGCACTTCGCCATCTCGCCGGGGAACCAGCAGTTCTCGCCCGTCTGCACCGGCGTCTTCACGACCGCGCGCAAGGCCGCATGGCCGTAGAAATCGTCGTAATGCACCGGCTCCTCGACCCAGTAGAGGCCTTCGGCGTCGAGCGCCTTCATCCGGCGGATGACCTCCTCCACCTCCTGGCTCTGGTTGTAGTCGCTCATCACGGGCGTGCCCTCGGGGACCGCCGCCTTGACGGCGCGGACCACGGCGACGTCCTCCTCCAGGGTCGGATAGCCGAGCCGCACCTTGAGCGCGCCGAACCCCTCGTCCAGCAGTTCCCGCGCCTCCCTGCCCGCCGCCTCGGCCCCGATCATGCCGAGCCCCTTGGAATTGTAGGCAGGCGTGGCCGTGGCCTCGGCCCCCAGGGCCTTGTAGAGCGGCCGCCCCTTTTCCTTGGCCGCCGCGTCCCACAGCGCCATGTCGAGGCCCGAAATCGCCTGCCCCGCGGCCCCCTTGGCGCCCAGCAGGCGGAAGGCGGCCCATAGCTTCTCCTGCACGGCGGCGGGGTCGAGGGCCTGGCCGCGCACCCTGTCCGCCAGGACGTCGTACATGGCCATGATCAGCCTGAGCGCCCAGGCATGATAGGCGAAGGAATAGGCGCGGCCGACGATCCCCGATGCGGTTTCCACGTCGACCAGGATCAGGGGGGCCTCGGACACCGCGCCGCCCGCCGTGGCGAGCGGCCGGCGCATGGGCACGATCACGGGCCGGGCCCGGACGTTGGCGATGGTATCGGTCATGCGTCGGTTCCTTCGATGCGGTCGAGGCGCAGGCGGTGCCGCGCGTCGGTGACGCGCCACACGGCCGCGAAGATGGCGGTGACGGCGCCGATGCCCGTGGCGCCGCCGATCAGGAACATGATCAGCAACTGGTACTTCACGGCCTCCACGGGGTCCGCGCCGGCCAGGATCTGGCCGGTCATCATGCCCGGCAGGGAGACCACGCCCGTCGCCGCCATGGCGTTGACCGTCGGCATGAGCGCCGTCTTGAGCGCGCGGCGGATGAACGGGCGCATGGCGACTTCGCGCGGGTGGCCGAGGGCGATCTGCGCCTCGACGGCCCAGCGTTCGCGCGTCACCGCCGTCAGCAGGTTGTTCAGGCCCAGGCTGATCCCCGTCATGGCGTTGCCCAACAGCATCCCGAGGATGGGCACGGCATAGCGCGCGTCCCACCAGGGATCGGGCCGAAGCTGCGTCGACAGCGCCAGCAGGGTAACCGTGACCGCCGCGAAGGTCATGGTCGAGACGCCGATGCCGTAGGACCACCATCCGGTCAGCTTGCGGTCCTGGCGGTTCATGATCTCGTAGCCGGCGA
>PFFW01000144.1 GCA_002781745.1 Rhodospirillales bacterium CG15_BIG_FIL_POST_REV_8_21_14_020_66_15 | reverse complement strand
CGTCCCCGGCGGGGGCGGCCTTGGGCGCCGGTTTCGATGGCATGGGTGGCGGCGGCGCCTTGGTGGCGGGCGGCTGCATTTCCGTTTCCTGGCGGCGCATCCGCGGGGCTGACGCCGGCTCCGCCCGGGTTACCTTGAGTCTGGGTGCGGAAGCCGATTTCTGCGGCGCGACGTAAAGCTGGGATTTGGGGCGCTCCGGCCCCGGCAAGCGCAACCCGCCCGAGTACGCCGGGGCGGCGGGTTCCGTCGGCACGGCGACCGTGCGGCCGTAGCCGCCGCCGGGGATGACGCCCAGGTCGATGGTCACTGCACCATCCGCATAATTGCTCACCTGTGCCTTAACCGGGGCCGACGCCAGCGCCAGGGGCACCAAGGCGCAGACGAAAAGCCCGGTCAAAATACGTGAGGATGTCATCGGAGGGCGTCTCCCCATTCTTCCCTGTTGTCTTCATCCGGCGCGTTGATTTTCGGCATGTCGTTTTCAGGCATGTCCTTGAAGGTTGCGGCGGCCCCGGTTTTCCCGCCGCCGGGGCTCCGGGTGCAGGCCGGTCGGCAGCGGAAACCAAGGCGATCACCTTAACCAACGGCGATGCGCTGGACAACCGTAAAGCCCTTGCACAGAAACAGGGAATTGTGACGCTTTCGCGGCGCGGAAAAAGGCGGGCGGAGGGCCCGGCCGCCGCCGGATCAGGCGTCGGCTGCGGCGGCGCCGGCCAGGGTTCTCAGCAGCACCGGGTGCATGGCGTCGTTGCCGGCGGCGATGTCGCCGCGCCGGAACATGTCGCGCCCGCCGGCAAGGTCGGAGACGAACCCGCCCGCCTCGGCCACCAGGATCATGCCCGCGGCCATGTCCCAGGGCTGCAGGTTCTGTTCCCAGAAGCCTTCGAAGCGCCCGGCGGCGACCCAGGCCAGATCAAGCGCCGCCGCGCCGAAGCGCCGCACGCCCGCCGAGGCGGCCATGACCGCGCGAAGCTGCTTCAGGAACAAGTCGTGGTTGTCGCGGCCCTTGAAGGGAATGCCCGTGGCGAACAGCGAGTGGCCCAGGTCGCGGCGGGCCGAGACGCGCAGCCGCCGGCCGTTGAGGAACGCGCCTTGGCCCTTCTCGGCGGCGAACATCTCGTCCGTCACCGGGTTGTAAATGACGCCCGCGAAGATCTGACCGTCGCGTTCCAGGGCGATGGAGATGGCGAACTGGGGGATGCCGTGCAGGAAGTTCGTGGTTCCGTCCAAGGGGTCGACGATCCAGCGGTTGGACGTGTCCGATCCCTCGACCGCGCCGCGTTCCTCCATCAGAAAGCCGTATTTGGGGCGGGCGCGCTGCAGTTCCTCGAACAGGGTGTTTTCGGCCTTCTTGTCCGCCGTGGAGACGAAATCCGAAGGTCCCTTCTTGGAAACCTGAAGGTGTTCGACTTCGCCGAAATCACGAACCAGGGCCCGGGCCGCCTTCTGGGCGGCGGCGGTCATGACGTTTAGCAGGGGCGTGCGCAACATGGCGGGCCTTGTCGTTAAGCGATCGGTTCAGGTCGGAACGAGGAGGGCGAAGCCTTGAGGCTCAGTCCTTGGCCCGCTCCACGTATGTGCCTTCGGCGGGATTGACGACGATGCGGGTGCCGGTCTCGATATGCGGCGGCACGCTGGTCCGCACGCCGTTGTCGAGCAGCGCCGGCTTGTAGCTGGACGCCGCCGTTTGGCCCTTCACCACGGCCTCGGTTTCGACCACGGTCAGGACCACCCGGTCGGGAAGCTGCACGCCGATGGGATCGCCGTCGTGGCTTTCGATGGTCACGGTCATGCCGTCCTGCAGATACGGCGTCTGGTCGTCGCCGATCTGGTCGCCGTTGAGCGTCACCTGCTCGTAGGTCGTGTTGTCCATGAAGGTGTACATGTCGCCGTCGGAGAACAGGAACTGGTAGTCCTTCTGCTCCAGGGTCGCGCGTTCGACCTTTTCGGACGAGCGGAAACGCTCGTTCAGTTTGGTGCCGTCGCGCAGGTCCCGCAGTTCCACCTGAAGGTAGGCGCCGCCCTTGCCGGGCTGCGTGTGGGCGATCTTGACCGCGCGCCAGAGGCGTCCTTGATGTTCGATGACCATACCGGGTCGAATGGCGTTGCCGTCGATTTTCATGTCCGTTCGCCTGTCCGCAAATGGATGGGGGGTGAAAGCGGCGCGGAAACTAGCAGGTAGCACCTGCCCTGGCAACGGCCACGACAGCCCTTAATCGCGGGGAGTTTCGGCGATCACCTTGTTGAACGTGCGGACTGCCGCGGCGGGACCGTCCGGATGCTGCCAGACGCCGGAAACCACGGCAAGGAAGTCCGCTCCGGCGGCCACCAGCGGCGCGCAGTTGTCGGCCGTGATCCCGCCGATGGCGACGCAGGGCACGACGAACAGTTCGCTCCACCAGCGCAGGATGTCGATCTCGGCCTGATGGACGACCTCCTTGGTGCCGGTCGGGAAGAAGGCGCCGAAGGCGACGTAGTCGGCACCCGCCTCGGCGGCTTCCATGGCCAGGTGGCGCGACGCGTGGCAGGTCACGCCGACGACGCGGTCGGCGCCGACGATCTTGCGCGCCTCCTTATACGGCGTGTCGCCCTGACCCACGTGGACGCCGTCGCAGTCCGTTTCCACCGCAAGCGTCGGGTGGTCGTTCATGATCAGCGGTACGCCGCGGTCGCGGCATAGCGGCAGCAGCGCCTCGGCGGCGCGGCGCACGTCGTCGCCGGAAACGTCCTTCAGGCGCAGCTGCACCGCGCCCACGGGCCCGGCGTCGAGCGCCGCCGCCAGGTCGCCCGCGAAGGTTCCGGGGTCGAACGCCGGCGGCGTCACCAGGTAGAGCAGGCAGCGATCGTCGCCGCCGTTGCCGTCAGTCATGGTCCGTGTCTCCGCGAAGCCAGTCATCGAGCCGCCGCTCGGCACCGGCCTCCGCCATGTCGAGCGCGTTTGCCGGGGGCGGGACCACGCGCGCTCCCGCCTGTTGGGCCGCGTCCGCGACCTTGGCCAGGATATCGGGGGCGGCGGACAGCGTGACGGCGTCGATACCGTGACGCAGGGCGGCCATGGCCGTGCCCGGCTCCTCTCCGCAGTCGAGGCACGCCGTGGTCCGGGCCGCCGGTTCGGCGGCGCGCGCCCGCTCGACGATTTCGTTGAACAGGGCCGGGCCCAGGTAGGCCCCGGCGCCGGGGGCGCTGACCAGGCGCACGGGACGCTCCGCGCGCGCGGCGGACGCCAGCACGCGCCGCGCCTGATCCAGGTCGTGGATGACGACAGAAGTCGGGGGGGCGGCCGGTTCAGAGGTCGTGGTCGCGGCCCCCGTCACGTCGGCCCCGTCGCCTATTTCGCGTTGTGCATGGCCAACGCGGTGTCGGGCATGCGATTGGAGAAGCCCCATTCGTTGTCGTACCAGCTCATCACGCGCACGAAGTTGCCGTCGATCACCTGGGTCTGCGTCAGGTCGAAGGTCGACGAGGCCGGGTTGTGGTTGAAGTCGATGGAGACCAGCGGCTCGGAATTGACGGCCAGCACGCCCTTCAGGCGGCCGCTCGCGGCCTCCTTGACGGCTTCGTTGATCTCTTCCGCCGTGGTCGGCCTGGACGACGTGAAGGTCAGGTCGATCAGCGACACGTTCGGCGTCGGCACGCGGATCGCGGTGCCGTCCAGCTTGCCCTTCAGTTCCGGCAGCACCAGACCGACGGCCTTGGCCGCGCCGGTCGAGGTCGGGATCATGGAAACGCCGCAGGCGCGCGCCCGGCGCGGGTCCGAATGCAGGGTATCCAGCGGACGCTGGTCGCCGGTGTAGGCGTGGATGGTGGTCATGTAGCCCTTCTCGATGCCGACGGTCTTGTGCAGCACGTCGGCCACCGGGGCCAGGCAGTTGGTGGTGCAGGACGCGTTGGAGACGACCGTATGGCCGGCCTCCAGCTTGTCGTGGTTGACGCCGTAGACGACGGTCAGGTCGACGCCCGAGGCGGGGGCCGACACCAGCACCTTGGCCGCACCGGCGGTCAGGTGCTTCGCGGCGCCTTCGCGGTCGGTGAAGATGCCCGTGCATTCCAGGGCCACGTCGATGCCGAGTTCCTTCCAAGGCAGGGTGGCGGGGTCCCTCACGGCGGTCACCTTGATCGGTCCGGCGCCCACGTTCATGACGTCGCCCGAGACCGACACGTCCATGTGCAGGGGGCCGTGCACCGAATCGTATTTCAGAAGGTGGGCGTTCATTTCCGGCGAACCCAGGTCGTTGATCGCCACCACTTCGACGTCGTTGCGCCGCGATTCCAAAATGCCCCGAAGAACAAGGCGACCTATCCTGCCGAAACCGTTGATCGCAACCCGCACCGCCATGAATGCCTCCGTAATTTCCGATGGTTGTCCTGCGTCGAGACCCCTGCGACGGAAGCCTCTGTCCGGGGCGATCCTATAGGCTACCCGGGCTCCCCTGTAAACCCGCGAGCAAACCCGCGAAGGCCCGGCTGTCCGGGGCGCAATTCGGTCCAATTGATGTAATGGTTGAACTTGTATGGGTAGGCACCTATTCTCCATTCGATTTTTACCCGCTAAGACAAAGATAATTTTGGTTGGGTCGGGGGGTGATTGTGGCGACCATCAGTAAACCATCCAGAGTGGACCGCGCGTTCGAACGCCTGGAAGGCGCATTGGCGCGCCTGGAAAAGGCGGTCGAGGCGCGCCGCGCCGGCGGCGATGTGAATTCCGGCGAGACGGAGGCCCTCAGGGGCGAGAACATGCGCCTCAAGGCCGTCAACGAGGAGGTCAAGGGGCGTCTCGACGGTGCCATCGGCCGCCTTGAAAAAGTCCTTGGCGGCTGAGGTCCATAGGCGCGCCATGGCCCATGTGACAGTCACCATCAACGGACGCCAGTACCAGGTCGCCTGCGACGACGGGCAGGAGGCGCACCTCTCGCGCCTCGGCAAATACGTCGACAACCGGGTTCAGGAACTCGTCGCCGCCGTCGGCCAAGCCGGCGACGCGCGGCTGCTCGTCATGGTCAGCCTGCTTCTGGCAGACGAGCTATCCGACACTTATTCGGAGCTTGAGACCATCAGCCGCAAGAGCGAGGGCGTCGCCCGGATCATCGAATCGGAGGACAAGGTCAGCCGCACCCTGGAAAGTTTCGCCGAACGCATCGAAGGCATTGCCGCCGGGCTCGAACAGGCATAGGTTCTGCTTCAGGCGGAGCGCTGCGGAGTGCGTTAGGCTCAATATCCCTGGGGCGATGCATCCTTCTAGGGAGCTGTCCCTGCCGGGTCGCACGGGTTCGTCCTGGGCCCTCGGTATTACGGCGCCCACCTGCTGAGCGCAGGCCACGGAGGATATTATGTACGCCGACGGCTACTGCGGCACCGCCGACCTTTCTTTTCCCGCCGGGACCGGCGTGCGGGAACCTGTCTTTTGACCATGGACCTCCTGGACGAGAAGCGCCGCCTGCGCAAAAGCGCCGCCGCCGTGCGCGCCGGCGCCTATGTGGCGCGGCCCGACGCCCCTTTCGGTCTCGCCCGCCACGTGACGGCGCTGACGGTCGAGACGGTGCCCGGCTGGGTGTCGGGCTACCTCGCCATGGGCGACGAGATGGACGTGCTTCCGGCCTTGGAGGCGCTTGCGGCGAAGGGCTGGCGCTGCTGCCTGCCCGTCGTCACGGGCAAGGGCGCGCCGCTTACGTTTCGTGCCTGGTCGCCCGGCGCCGCGTTGGAGGACGGCGTGTTCGGCACGCGCCATCCGGGGGCGGGCGCGGCGGCGGTGTCGCCGGACCTGCTCCTGGTGCCGCTTCTCGCCTTCGACCGGGCCGGCTATCGCCTCGGCTGGGGCGGCGGGTTCTATGACCGCACGCTCACCGGCCTGCGACAGGGCGGAACCCCGGTCGCCGCCGGGGTGGCCTATGCCGCCCAGGAAGTTGACGCGGTGCCCCGCGCGGGCTACGACGCACGCCTTGACTGGGTCGTCACCGAGGATGACATCATCAAGATAGACCGCTGACCGCGGGCAAAGCGTTCAAATCGACAAGGTTCATTCATGAAAATTCTTATCGTCGGGGATGTGGTCGGCCGCAGCGGCCGGGACGCCGTGGCCAAACACCTGCCCGCTCTCCGCGAGACGCTGGACCTCGACTTCGTCGTCGTCAACGGCGAGAACGCAGCGCATGGTTTCGGCATCACCGAAACGATCTGCAAGGACCTGTATGCGCTGGGCGCCGACGTCATCACCACGGGCAACCACGTGTGGGATCAGCGCGAGATCATGAACTACATCGGCGGCGATGATCGTCTGCTGCGCCCCCTGAACTTTCCCGCCGGCACGCCGGGCAAGGGCGCCGGGGTGTTCGAGACGAAGGACGGGCGCCGGGTCATGGTGGTTCATGCCATGTGCCGCCTGTTCATGGACCCCCTGGACGATCCCTTCGCGGGCGTCGACGAGGCGCTCGGGAACCACCGCCTGGGTGCCGGCGGCGGACGCGGCAGCGTCGACGCCGTGCTGGTCGACCTGCACGGCGAGGCGTCGTCGGAGAAGATGGCGATGGCCCATTTCCTCGACGGCCGTGTGTCGGCGGTGGTCGGCACCCATACCCACGTGCCGACGGCGGACGCGCAGGTCCTGACCGGCGGCACCGCCTATCAGACCGACCTGGGCATGACCGGCGACTACGATTCCGTCATCGGCATGCAGAAGGAGACGGCGACGGCGCGCTTCACCACCAAGCTGCCGCAGGGACGCCTGGAGCCCGCCGAAGGCGAGGCCACCTTCTGCGCCCTCTACCTGGAAACGGATGACGCCACGGGCCTGGCGGCGCGGGCCGAGCCGGTGCGTCTGGGCGGGCGTCTGGCGCCCGCCATGCCGGGGTAGCGGGGGCGGTCGGACATAAAGCATTTCCACGGCCTGCGGCCTTTTCCGGCGGACGAAATCTTGCCATATTGCGGGCCTACCTTCGCCGCCGGTGGCACTCGCGCCGGTACCATCATTTGGGTATAATCCAAACGAATCGCCACGACATATAGGGGGTTCCCGCCGAATGGCCGGTCATTCCAAATTCAAGAACATCATGCACCGCAAGGGCCGTCAGGATGCCAAGCGGGCAAAGGTCTTCGCCAAACTGGGCCGCGAAGTGACGGTGGCCGCACGGGCCGGCGCCGATCCCAACTTCAATGCCGCGCTGCGTCTGGCCGTCGCCAACGCCAAGGCCCAGAACATGCCCAACGACGTCATCGCCCGGGCGATCCAGAAGGCCCAGGGCAACGACGCCGAGGACTACGAGGAAATCCGCTACGAGGGCTACGGCCCGGGCGGCGTCGCCATTATCGTCGAGGCCCTGTCCGACAACCGCAACCGCACGGCCTCGGAAATCCGCGCCGCCTTTTCCAAGAACGGCGGCAACCTGGGCGAGACCAACAGCGTTGCCTTCATGTTCGACCGGGTCGGGCAGATCACCTATCCGGTGAGCGCGGCGGGGCCCGAGGCCATGTTCGAGGGCGCGTTGGAAGCGGGCGCCGAGGACGTGGAATCCGACAATGAAAGCCATACCGTCACCTGCCAGCCGGACGACTTCGCCGCCGTGCGCGACGCGCTGGAGGAACGTTTCGGCGAGCCCGAGGAAGCGCGCCTGGCGTGGAACCCCCAGAACACGATTCCCGTCGACGAAGGCACGGCGCAGACGCTGTTGAAGCTGATCGACGCGCTTGAGGACAACGACGACGTGCAGCGCGTCGCCGCCAACTTCGAAGTCGACGACGAGATCATGGAAAGGCTGAGCGCATAACCTCATGGCGGACACCTCGGGGATACGGAGCGGATTGGAACGCGAATGCGGCTGATCGGGTTTGACCCGGGGTTGAAGAACACCGGTTGGGGCGTCATCGAGCACGCCGGCACCCGGCTTCGCTATGTCGCTGACGGCGTCGTTTCCTCCGATCCCAAGGCCGGCCTGGCGGAACGCCTTGTGCAGCTTCACGACGGCCTGGTGGAGGTCATCCGCGCCCTGGCGCCCGCCGAGGCGGCGGTCGAGGAGACCTTCGTCAACACCAACCCGACGACGACCCTGCGCCTTGGCCAGGCGCGCGGCATCTCCATGCTGGTGCCGGCGCTGGCGGGGCTGCCGGTGTTCGAATACACGCCCAACCTGGTCAAGAAGACCGTCGTCGGCACCGGCCACGCGGCCAAGGAACAGGTCCAGATGATGGTGCGCACGTTGCTGCCCGGTGCGGCCTTCAAAAGCGCCGACAGCGCCGACGCGCTGGCCGTCGCCATCTGCCATGCCCATCACCGCACCGCGCCGGGACATGGAGGCAAGACGGGGGCCTCCGGCGCGGTATTGGCGGGGGCGGCCCGGTGATCGCACGTCTGAAAGGCATCGTCGAGGCCGTCGGCGCCGGCACCGCGATCATCGACGTGAACGGCGTCGGTTATCTGGTGCACGCATCGTCGCGCACGCTGTCCCAACTGGGGCAGGGCGAGGCGGTGGCGTTGTGGGTCGAAACCCATGTGCGCGAGGACCACATCCACCTCTACGGCTTTCTGCGCGCGGACGAGAAGGACTGGTTCCAGCTTCTCACCACGGTGCAGGGGGTGGGGGCCAAGGTCGCGCTCGCCATATTGTCGGCGCTGAGCGGCGAGATGCTGCTGCAGGCCATCGCCGCGGACGACAAGGCGGCCATTTGCCGCGCTCCGGGCGTCGGGCCCAAGCTGGCGCAGCGCATGTTGAACGAGTTGAAGGAAAAGGTCGGCACCCTGGCCCTGGGGCCGGCCGCCGCCGCCAAGGGCAAGGCCCCGGTGGGGGCGGTCCAAGCGGCGAAATCCGACGCCGGCGACGCGGCGCAGGACCTTCTGCGCGACGCCGCTTCGGCACTCATCAACCTGGGCTATACGCCGTCGGAGGCGCTGGCCGCCGTCAGCCGCGCCGCCCAGGCGTCGGAGACGGCGCTGACGCTCGAAGCCCTGATCCGCGCCGGGCTGACCGACTTGGCGCCCACCGAACACCGGCGGGGGGCGTGACCTGAAATGGCCGAGGAACGCATGATCCAGCCGGAAGTCGTGGACGGCGACCTTGCGCTTGACCCCGGCCTGCGTCCGCAGGTGCTGGACGATTTCGTCGGCCAGGACCAGGCGCGCGGGAACCTGAAGGTGTTCATCGAGGCGGCGCGGTCGCGCGCCGAAGCCATGGACCACGTGCTG
>PFFW01000022.1 GCA_002781745.1 Rhodospirillales bacterium CG15_BIG_FIL_POST_REV_8_21_14_020_66_15 | reverse complement strand
AGTCAGCGCACTGATCGGGTTGAAGCTGAGATTGCCCCAGGCCTTGAGCCAGATTTCCGAGCGGATGTCCTCCAGCACGCGGGACCGGAACCCGGCCCCTTCCAAAAGATCCTTCAGATTCTCGACCCGCTCGCTGGTCGAACCGTCCAGTTCGCCGATGGGGAACCGATCGCCCTCCACGTGCTTGATCACGCCGGGCTCCGTCACCGCCGCCGCCGGATAGACGACGCAGCCGATGATGCGGTCGCCGTCGATGTACCTGGTCAGGACGCCGTCCGGATCCAGGCTTTCAAGCGGCTTGCCGTCGTGGGGCCCGCCATGGTTATGGAAATACCACCACGGGATACCGTTCTGCACGGTCATGATCGTGGTGCCGGGCCCCATCAACGGGCCCAGCTCCTTGGCCACCTGTTCCAGGTAATGAGCCTTGAGGGCCAGGATGATCAGATCCTGTTCACCCGCCTCGGCGCATTTCTCGTACGCCTTCACCTGGGCCACGTGCTCCGAGCCGTCTTCCCAGATCAGTTTCAGCCCCTTCTGGCGAATCGCCTGAAGGTGCGGTCCCATGTCGATGACGCTGACGTCGTTACCCGCCAACGCCAGTTTGGCGCCCATAAGGCCGCCGATGGCGCCTGCGCCGATCACGCATACTCGCATGACGTTCTCCCTGCTTGTCTGTTTCCCTGCGGCGGGCGCCCTGCGGGCCCGCACGGTGGTCCCTGCGAGACGGTCCGGTTGCGACGCGGAGCCGTCTAATTGTTGAAAGTGTTGCTTAGCGTGCCGATTCCTTCAATGACAATCTCGACCGTGTTGCTGGGATCCTTCATGGTCCCGACACCGACGTTGGTGCCGCAGGCGATGACATCGCCCGGTTCCAGCGTCACGTCGTGGGAAATCTCGCTGATCAGCTTGGCCGGCGTACGCAGCATGTCGCTGACCGGGTAGTTCTGGCGTTCCTGGCCGTTGAGGATGGTTTTCACGGTCAGTTTCATGGGATCGAGGCCCGTGGCGACCACCGGACCCAAGGGCCCGAAGGTGTCGAAGCTCTTGCACCGGGTCCACTGATCGAAGGTGCCGTCGCGCTTCAGTATCTCGATGGCCGTGACGTCGTTGACGCAGGTATAGCCGAACACGTAATCCAGGGCCTCCGCCTCCGGGACGTTCTTGCACCGCTTACCGATGACGATGCCCAGTTCACCCTCGTAGACGACCTTGCCGTCATAGCTGGCGGGCCGTTCGATGGCGGCGCCCGTGCCAATGACCGAATTGTTGGTCTTGATGAACCACAACGGTTCCGCCGGCCGTTCGCCGTTCATCTTTTCCCGCATCATGTCGTAGTTGTTCCACAAGGCGACGATCTTGCCCGGCTTGACCGGCGGCAGCACCCTCACGTCGGCCAGCGCGACGGTTTCGCCCGTCGATTGGGCACCTCGGAACATGTCCCCGGAATGCACGGTGATGACGTCGCCGTCAAGGATGCCGAAACCTTCGGCGCCCTGGCGCTCGTACCTGATCCACAATGTCATGGTGATATTTCCCCACACGGTTGACTGCTGTTTCCGCCGGCCGCCGTCGACCCGAGCGGAATTGTATACATCCCAGACGGGGAGCGACATTAGCCAGCCGGAGCAGTGCCATCAACAAATCGCGATGACGCACCGCAGCGAAAGCGGGAATTATTCCTGATCGTGGAAACGGTGCGGGAAAACGGCCCCGGCGTGGTCCCTAATGATGGAACAAGACGGGGATCTTTGCGTTCTCGACCACGTACTGGGTGACGCCGCCGATCTTGAAGTCGTGCCGGCGGGCATGGGCGTAACCGCCCATGATCAGCAGGTCGATGCCGTTGTCGACGCATGCCTTGAGCAGCGCCTGGCCGACCTCATGGGGACCGCACTCGAGGATACTGATCTCGCTCTTCTGGCCGTGCCAGCGAAGGTATTCGGCGAGGTCCGCCGCCGGCAATTCGTCGCCATGCGTCTCCGGGGCGGACAGGATCAACAGCTTTTCCGCCGCCTCGACGATGGGCCGCGAGGTGGTGACGGCCGCCGCGACCTCGGCGCTGCCGTTCCAGGCGATGGCGATGTTTCGGCCGATTTCCTTGACCTCCTCGGACGGCACGCTGACCACCGGCTTGCCGGTCTCCATCAGCGCGGCCTCGAAGGTATTGACGCCCACCTGCCCTTCCGGCTGGGCGACGAAGATGACGTCCGTCAGGCGCCCGCGGCGGGCGACGACGGTAGCCTGATGCCCCTGTTCCTCGTGCCACGAGGCACTGACACCCTTCTCGCCGTTGCGCGGCTGGGAGATGTTCTCCACGCCGTGCGCGCTGCAATAGTCCTCGTACAGCTTTTTCACCCGTGCTTCTTCGTTGGCGGCATGGGTTTCGGCGATTTCCTTGACCGCTTCGCGCATGCCCGTGGCTGCGGCGCCGAAGGTCAGCATATCGTCGGGCCGCATGCGGGCATGGACGACGTCGATGTGAGCATGGAATTTCTTCGCAAGCACCACCGCGGCGTTCAGGACCTGTTCGCCCTTTCCGTCGCCGCGCACGGGAACAAGAATGTTACGGATGCTCATGGACGTCCTCCCGACGTTGAAATTTGTTGCCGGTGTCCGCCGCCGGGTCCCCCCGGCGGCGGCGCCCGGTTCGCTCCCTAGAACAGGCCTTCGATCTGGCCCTGTTCGTTGAGATAGATGTTGTTGGCCGACGGCACCTTGGGCAGACCGGGCATCGTCATGATGGCGCCGGTCACCGCGACGATGAACTCGGCCCCCGCCGACAGCCGCAGTTCGCGGATCGGCACGGTGAAGCCCGTCGGCGCGCCCTTGAGATCCGGATCGGTCGAGAAGCTGTATTGCGTCTTGGCCATGCAGACCGGGAAATGCCCATAGTCCTTCTGCAGTTCCTCGAAGCGCTTCTCGATGGCGCCGTCACAGGTGATTCCGTCGCCGCCGTAGATCTTCTTGACGATGGTTTCGACCTTGTCACGGAGCGGCATGTCGTCCGGATAGAGGGGTTTGAAGTCCGCCGCTCCGCCGTCAGCCAGTTCGACAACGTGCCTGGCCAGTTCCTCGGTGCCGGCGCTGCCGTCGGCCCAGTGGGTGGCGATGAAGGCCTTCACGCCTTCCGCTTCGGCCGCCGCCTTGACGGCGTTCAGTTCCGCGTCGGTGTCGGTGATGAAGTTATTGATGGAGACCGTCACGGGCACGCCGAAGCTCTTCGTATTGCGGATGTGGCGGATCAGGTTTTCGCAACCCTTCTTCACCGCATCCACGTTCTCCGTGCCCAGGTCGGCCTTGGCGACGCCACCGTGCATCTTTAGCGCGCGAACGGTGGCGACGATGACGGCCGCCGCCGGCTTGAGGCCGGCCTTGCGGCACTTGATGTCGAAGAACTTCTCGGCGCCCAGGTCGGCGCCGAAGCCGGCCTCGGTGACCACGTAGTCGGCGAGCTTGAGCGCCGACTTGGTGGCGATCACCGAGTTGCAGCCGTGCGCGATGTTGGCGAACGGACCGCCGTGGATGAAGGCCGGGTTGTTTTCCAGGGTCTGCACCAGGTTCGGCGCAATGGCTTCCTTCAGCAGCACGGACATCGGGCCCGGGCCCTTGACGTCGCGCGCATAGATGGGTTCGCGGTTGCGGTTCTGGCCGATGACGATATTGCCGATACGGTTGGTCAGGTCCTGCAGATCGGTGGCCAGGCAGAAGATGGCCATGATTTCCGACGCCACGACGATGTCGAAACCGTCCTCGCGGGGGAAGCCGTTGGCGACGCCGCCCAGCGAGTTGGTGATCACCCGAAGGGCGCGGTCGTTCATGTCCACCACGCGCTTGAAGGCGACGCGGCGGCTGTCGATCTGCGGATCGAGGCCCCAGTAGATGTGGTTGTCGATCAGCGCGGCCAGCAGGTTGTGGGCGATGCCGATGGCGTGAAAGTCGCCGGTGAAGTGCAGGTTGATGTCCTCCATGGGCACGACCTGGGCGTAGCCGCCGCCGGCGGCGCCGCCCTTCATGCCGAAGCACGGGCCCAGCGAAGGCTCGCGGATACAGATCATGGCCTTCTTGCCGATCTTGTTGAGGCCGTCGCCCAGACCCACGGTGGTCGTGGTCTTGCCCTCGCCGGCCGGCGTCGGCGTCACCGCCGTGACCAGGATCAGCTTGCCGTCGGGGTTTCCTTCCAACGACTTCAGGTAGTTCATGTCGACCTTGGCCTTGTGCGGGCCGTAGTGCAGAAGCGCGTCGCCGGGAATGCCCAGCTTCTCGGTGCCGACCTCGGCGATCGGCTTCATCGTGGCTTCGCGGGCGATTTCAATATCACTTTTCGGCATGGTTTCCTCTCGCGTCCCTCAATCGGGATCTCTGGGTAGCCCTGGTTGTTTTCTCTGGACGATGGCGGCCGCCGGTCAGGCGCCCAGCACCTTCCCCTTCTGCAGGCCGACTTTGGCCGCATATTCCGGCGCGGTGATCTTCTTGTCGTCGTGCGGCCGCAGGCGCATCACCTTGATGGCGCCGCCCGGGGCGGCGACCAGGAAATGATCGTCCGCGATCTCGACCACCTCGCCGGGCTTGCCGCCCGTGTCGCCGTCAACCTTACGGGCGTCGAAGATCGACAGTTCGTTGCCGTCGATGGTGGTCCACGCGCCGGGCTGCGGGTTGCAACCGCGAATCTGGTTGTAGACCTCGGCGACGGGCTTGGACCAATCGATCTGCATGTCCTTCTTGCGGCACCAGGATTCGTATGTCGCCTCGTCCTCGTTCTGCGGGATCTTCGGCGGGTTGCCGGCCTTCACCATGTCGACGGCTTCCAGCATCATCTCGACGCCACGGTCGAAGATCTTGCCGAAGTAGACGTCGCCCAGGGTATCGTCGGGGCCGATCGCAATGCGGTCCTGATGCAGGATGAAGCCTTCGTCCAGGCCGTCGTCCGGCCAGAAGATGGTGATTCCCGTTTCCGTGGCGCCGCCGATGATCGGCCAGTTGATGGATGACGGACCGCGGTGCTTGGGCAACAGAGACGGGTGGAAGCAGATCGACCCGTGGGTCGGAATGTTACGGGCTTCCTCGGGCACGAAGATGATCATGTAAGCCATGACCATCAGATCGGCGTTGAGGGAGCGCATGTGGTCCAGCACTTCCTTGTCCGTGTAGTTGGGCGGCTGGAACAATGGCAGGCCCTTTTCAAGGGCGAACTCCTTCACCGGGTCGGCGGGCTTGCCTTCCTTGTCGGGCGCGCAGAACACGCCGACGATTTCGTCCTCGCCCTTGTTCAGGATCGCTTCCAACGTGGCCTTGCCGAAGGCCTGCTGGCCGTTAAGGATCAAACGCATAAGGGTCCTCCCTTGGGGTCGGTGTTCTCGGGTCGGCAAGGGGGCGGATCAGACCGCGCCCCCCGCTTTCGCAATTTCGATTTCATCGGCGCTGAGGCCGATTTCCGCCAGGATCTCTTCCGTGTGCTCGCCCAGCAGCGGCGACCGCTTCACGTCCGCCGGGCTGTCCGACAACTTGATCGGATTGCCGACCGTCAGGTACGGACCGCGTTCGGGATGGTCGACCTCGACCACCGTGCCGGTGTCGCGCAGGCTCTGCTCCTCGGCGATTTCCCTCATGGACAGGATCGGACCGACGGGAATGTCGAGCGGGTTGCAGATATCCATGACCTCGAACTTGGTCTTGGTCATGGTCCAGGCCTCGATGGCGTCGAAGATCTCGTTGAGGTGCGGCAGGCGCGCCTTCGGCGTCGCGAACTTTTCGTCTTCCTTCCATTCGGGCTTGCCGATGACGTCGCAGATCTTCTCCCACACGGCGGCCTGGGTAATGAAGTAGGTGTAGGCGTTGGGATCGGTTTCCCAGCCCTTGCACTTCAGGATACGGCCCGGCTGGCCGCCGCCGGAATCGTTGCCGGCACGCGGCGTCGCGTCGCCGAACGGCACACCCTCGCCGTACTGGGAATACTCGGTAAGCGGGCCGGCCTTCAGGCGCTGCTGATCGCGCAGCTTGACCCGGCACAGGTTGAGGACCGAATCCTGCATGGCGCATTCGACGCGCTGACCCTTGCCGGATTTTTCCCGGTGGAACAGCGCCGTGACGATGCCCAAGGCCAGATGCAGGCCGGTGCCGCTGTCGCCGATCTGCGCCCCCGTGACCAGGGGGAGGCCGTCGCGGAAGCCGGTGGTCGAGGCCGAGCCGCCGGCGCACTGCGCGACGTTCTCATAGACCTTGCAGTCCTGGTACGGGCCGGGGCCGAAGCCCTTGACCGAGGCGTAGATCATGCGCGGATTGATCTCCTGGATGCGCTCCCAGGAAAAGCCCATGCGGTCAAGCGCGCCGGGGGCGAAGTTCTCGACCATGACGTCGCAGTGCTGGATCAGCTTGGTGAAGATCGCCTTGCCCTCGTCGGACTTGGTGTTGAGCGTCACCGAACGCTTGTTGTGGTTCAGCATGGTGAAGTACAGGCTGTCGGCACCCGGCACATCGACCAGCTGCTTGCGGGTTGCGTCGCCGACGCCGGGGCGTTCCACCTTGATCACGTCGGCCCCGAACCAGGCCAGCAGTTGGGTGCAGGTCGGGCCCGACTGCACGTGGGTCATGTCCAGGATTTTGACGCCTTCGAGAGCTTTCATCGTGCGTTCCTTTTTTTGAGAGTAGCTTTTGCGCGCGTGGTTATTTCTTGGACACGACGCTTTGCGGGTTGAGGTTGCCGATGCGGCCGCTTTCCGTACCGGCCTTTTCGTCGATGACCGCGTTGACCAGGGTCGGCTTGCCCGACTTGATGGCCTCGGTCACCGCCCGCAGCAGTTCATCCGGGGATGTGGCATAGACGCCGACCCCGCCGAACGCCTCCATCATCTTGTCGTAGCGGGCGTCCTTGACGAACACGGTGGTCGCCACGTCCGCACCGCCCGTCGGGTTGACGTCGGTGCCGCGGTAGATGCCACCGTTGTTGAACACCACGACGCAGACCGGCAGGTTGTAGCGGCAGATGGTTTCCACCTCCATGCCCGAGAAGCCGAAGGCGCTGTCGCCCTCGACGCAGAGCACCGGGCAACCGGTTTCCACCGCGGCCGCAACGGCCTGGCCCATGCCGATGCCCATGACGCCCCAGGTGCCGACGTCCAGGCGTTTGCGCGGCTTGTACATGTCGATGATGGAGCGCGCGAAGTCGAGCGTATTGGCCCCTTCGTTGACCAGCACCACGTCCGGATTGTCGGCGATGACCTTGCGCAAGGCGCCCAAGGCGCCATGGAAGTCCATGGGCACGTTGTTGTTCTGCAGGCGCGGCGCCATCTTCTCGATGTTTCCGTCGCGCTTGGACACGACCGTATTCAACCATTCGGCCGGCGGCTGGGTCCAGTTGCCGCCCATGCCGTCCAACAGCGCCTTGACGCAGGACGCGATGTCGCCGACCAGGGGAGCCGCAATCTCGACGTTGGAGTCCATCTCCTTGGGCTCGATGTCGATCTGCACGAACTTCTTCGGAGCCTCGCCCCATTGCTTGCCCTTGCCGTGCGACAGCAGCCAGTTGAGCCGTGCGCCGATCAGCATGACGACGTCCGCTTCCTTGAGAACCAGCGAGCGCGCGGCGCCGGCCGACAGCGGATGATTGTCGGGCAGCAGGCCCTTGGCCATGCTCATGGGCAGGTAGGGGATGCCGGACTTTTCGACCAGCGCGCGGATGTCCTCGTCGGCCTGGGCGTAGGCCGCCCCCTTGCCGAGGATGATCAAGGGCTTCTTGGCGCCCTTCAGGACGTCGAGGGCGCGGGCCACGGCATGCGGCGCCGGAAGCTGGCTCGGCGCCGCGTCGATCACCTTGACCAGCGACTTGGCGCCGACGGCGGCGTCCATGGTCTGGCCCAGAAGGGCGGCGGGCAGATCCAGATAGACCCCGCCCGGGCGGCCCGAGACGGCGGCGCGGATGGCGCGCGCGATGCCGATGCCGATGTCTTCCGCGTGCAGAACGCGGTATGCGGCCTTGCACAGCGGCTTGGCGATGGCGAGTTGGTCCATTTCCTCGTAGTCGCCCTGCATCAGGTCGACGATCTCGCGCTCCGACGAGCCGGAGATCAGGATCATCGGGTAGCAGTTGGTCGTGGCATGGGCCAGGGAGGTCAGGCCGTTGAGGAAGCCGGGTGCCGAGACGGTCAGGCACACGCCGGGCTTCCGGGTCAGGAAGCCGGCGATGGCGGCCGCGTATCCGGCGTGCTGTTCGTGCCGGAACGACAGGACGCGCATGCCCTCGGCCTGCATGAAGCGGCCCAGGTCGGTGATCGGAATCCCCGGCACGTTGTAGATGTTGTTGATGCCGTTCAGTTTCAGCGCGTCGATGACGAGGTGAAAACCGTCCGTAAGCGCACCGGCCTCCGGGGCCTCTTGCGCCAGAGTGTCAGCAGCCGTGTTTCCCATGTCTTTGTTCTCCCTTGCGGTATCCGCTGGACCGAAGCCAAGCATCCTCCCTGCCTGCGACAGGCCGGATGCCAGATGGGTCGTCCCTAGTCCAGATAATCCACGTAACGTTCGATGTGCCGGGCCAGGTTCATGGAATGCTCCCGGACCAGCCGTTCAGCCAGTTCGGCGTCCCGATGTTCGAGCGCCTCGATGATGTTCATATGGTCGATCACCGACCGCTTGGCGCGGTCGCCCTCGGAAATCGTGCGGGCGCGGATCGAACGCATATGGATAAACAGGTTGTCGGACATCTCCTGGATCAGCTTGCAGCCGCCGAGCCTCAGGATCGCCTGATGGAACCGGATGTTCTTGGACGAATACTCGTCGATGGCGGCCTTGGCCTCTTCGCTTTCGACGTCGGCGAACATGGTGCGCAGTTCGGCGATGTCTTCGTCGGAGGCGACCTCGGTCGCCAGACGCGCGGCCATGCTTTCAAGGGCCGCCCAGACGGTGATCATTTCCAGGATTTCGCGCTTGGTCTTGCGCACGATGAACACGCCCTTGCGCGGCACGATATGCACCAGGCCTTCCTGTTCCAGGCGGGCCAGGGCCTCGCGGATCGGCGTGCGGCTGATCTCAAGCTGCTCGGAAAGCTTGCGTTCGTCCAGGCGAAGCTCGGCGTCCTCGGCATAGATGTTCATGGAGGTGATCGCCTGCTTCAGAGAATCGTAGATACGGTCCTTGAGAGAGAAGTTCGCGTCGATCGGCTGGACGACCAGCCCGGACGACCCGGCGCCCTCCGTTTCCGCGATGTTTTCGGCTTCTCTTTCCATGGCCCCATCCCTGGAGTTTCCATTCATTGATCGAAATGCCGGCCGGGTTCCCGTCTGCATTCCCACCGGCGGCAAGGCCTGAGGGTATAGCGGCTTTCGTTGTGGTATACAATACACCAGAAACCAGATTCTGGCAATTTACGCCCTTATCCTCACCTCCCGCACCGCCCGGCGGGACCACCCTTCGGCCCCGCCGTTGCGGTCACGTCAACCCTCGACCGGCCTTTTGCCGCGCACGCGGCGCCACAAGACCTGAAGCGCCGGCAGAAACAGCAGAACCAGCGCGATGATGGTGATCGGTCCGGCGATCGGCCGGTTGAAGAACACCATCACGTCGCCGCTCGAAATCAAAAGGGATTGGCGCAGCGCCGGTTCGGCGATGGGACCCAGCACGATGGCCAGCACCGCCGGCGCCACCGGATAGTCCAGCTTGCGCATCAGGTAGCCGCCGACGCCGAGGATCAGCATCAGCCAGACGTCGAACATGCGCTCCGTCGCGGCGAAGCCGCCGACCATGGACAGGACGAAGATCAGCGGCGCCAGGATCGTGAACGGCGTGCGCAGGAACCACAGGAACAGCGGGATGAAGGCGATGTTGATGATGACCGCGAACAGGTTGGCGGCGTAAAGGGAGGCGATCAGGCCCCATACGAACTCCGTTTCCGTAACGAACAGGCGCGGGCCCGGCTGCAGGCCCCAGATCACCATGCCGCCGAGCAGCACCGCAGTGGTCGGCGAACCGGGGATGCCGAGCGTCAGCATGGGCAGCATCGAGCCCGTGGACGCCGCGTTGTTGGCCGCTTCCGGCGCAACCACGCCATCGACCGCGCCCTTGCCGAATTTCTGCGGCTCGCGCGAGGTCATCTTGGCGACGCCGTAGGCCATGAGCGAGCCCGGCGTGGCGCCGGCCGCCGGCAGGATGCCGACGAAGAAGCCGAGGAACGAGCCCATGAGCCAGGCCTTCCATGTGCCCCAGATGATCTTGAGGTTGCTGAGCACCCGCTCCACGGACACGGTAACCTTGGTCATCATGGTGTCGCCGCGGCTGACCTCGATGGTCCACATCATTTCACCGATGCCGTAGATGCCGATGGCCAGCACCAGGAAGTTGATCTTGGACTGGAAGCCGATCAGGTCGAACAGCACCAGGCGCGGCTCGCCCGAGATGATGTCGAAGCCGATGGCCGACATCACCATGCCGATGCAGATGGAGAAGATGGTCTTGGCGATGTCGTCGCCGGACAGGCCGACGAAGGTCGCGAAGGCCAGGATCATCAGCGCGAAGATTTCCGGGTCGCCGAAGTCGAGGGCGATGGATGCCAGGGGCGGCGCGAACAGGGTGAACAGAACGATCGAGATCGTGCCGCCGGCGAACGACGCCAGCGCGGCGGCGATCAGGGCCTTGTCGGCCTCGCCCTGCATGGCCAGCGGGCGGCCGTCGAAGGTCGTCGCCACCGCCGTCGAGGCGCCGGGAATGCCGAGCGTGATCGACGAAATCGCGCCGCCGTACATGGCGCCGTAGTAAAGCGCGGCCAGGAACATGATGGCCGACGTCGGCGGCACCAGGAAGGTCATGGGCAGCAGGATGGCGACGCCGTTGACCGAGCCCAGCCCGGGCATGGCGCCAACGAACAGGCCGACGACAACCCCCAGCACGATCAGGCCGAGGTTGAGCGGCTCGAACGCGACCAGAAAACCGTCTGACAAAAGACCGAGAAGTTCCATTTTTCTTTACTTCGTTTCCCCAGACGGCGCCGGTCGTTGCCGGCGGGCCCGTCGTGTTTCGTGGTTCCTGGTCTTTTGTCGACCAGAGAATTTGCCGCTCTCGTCCCGTCCGCCGGGACGACCCGTCCAGGCGGGCTTACAGGAAGAAGTCGTAGAGCGGGATGTAAAGCGGGTCCATGAACCCGGTGGGCAGGAATTTGCGCAAGGCGATATCGAAAAACAGGAACGTGACCACCGGTGACGGCAGTGATACGCCCAGCGTGACCTTCCACGAATGTCCGCCCAGAAAGCGGATGTAGTAGATCAGGAAGACGGCTACCGCCAAGTGCATGCCGATGATTTCGACCAGGGCGATCATGCCCGTGATGCCGCCGCCGACGAGGATGAACATCTTCAGACCGTAGGCGTCGAGGTAGGGATCTTCCGACTGCGAGGGCGGGCTCGTCCGGCGGTACCAGTTGACCATCACCCAGATGGTCGAGCCGAACATGATCGCGGCCAGCCAGAAGGGCCAGAAGCCGCCCCCGGGTCCCTCGCCGGGAATCCAGCCGATGGGCAATTCGGCGCTCTTGAACATGAGATATAGGGAGAGGCCCGCCATCAAGAGAGCAGTGATGATTTCAGCACGACGCATGACGACGGAACCTCCCCTTATATCGTTTCTTCAGGTTTCAGACGGACTTAGCCTTTGATGGCGCCCATCTTGATGAGCATCTTGCGATGCACTTCGTTTTCACGCTTCCAGTAGGTGACCAGCGCATCGCCCTGGAGCAGTTCGCCCTGCAGGCTCTTCTTCTTCATGTAGGTCTGCCATTCGGGCGTGGCGTAGGCCTTCTTGAACACGTCCTGGTAGAAGGCCTGGGCTTCCTTGCTCATGCCGGGCGCACCGACGACGGAACGCTGCATGTAATAGACGAAGTCCTGACCCAGTTCCTTGAAGGTCGGCGTATCCTTGAACATCGGCAGCCGGTTGTCGGTGAACGACGCCAGCGGCACGACGGTGCCCGCTTCAAAGAAGCCGAGAGCTTCCGACGGATTGTTGACCGTGGAGTTGGCATGCTTGCCGGCCAGCTGCTTGGCGACCTTGCCGCCGCCCTTGTACGGCACGTACTTCATGTTCAGACCGTAGGCCGCGTTCAGGAAGTCGGCGAGCAGGTTGTCTTCGGACGCCTTGCCGGTGCCGGCCATGATCCAGTTGTTGCCGGCGGCCTTGGCGGCCTTCACGTATTCGTCGACGGTCTTGATGCCGGCGTCCTTGTGGACCCACAGCACGAAGGTGTCTTCGGCCATACGAGCGACCGGCGCGAAGGACAGCGGATCGACTTCCAGCTTGGGCTGGCGCAGCGGCGTCGTGTAGAAGCTGTTCAGGGTGACCATGATGGCATGGTCGGGGTCCTTGTGGTTCTTCATGTACACAAGGGCTTCCGCGCCGGAACCGCCGGGCTTGTTGATCGGCGTCACGGGCTTCGGCGACAGCTTATGCTTTTCGATGATGGACTGCATCAGACGCGCCAGCTTGTCGGCGCCCCCGCCCTTGCCGGCCATCACGACGAACTGGATCGGTTTGACCGGTTCCCAGGCCAGGGCGGTTTTACCCGCAACGGCCGTGAAACCGGAAACCAGGCCGACGGTGATGCCGACGCCCAGCAGTTTTTTGACAAAAGTCTTCATGGGTGTCCTCCCAGTTGTTGATAGCGCCTATGCGCGTTCGACCACAGTATAAGCCGAAGACGAGCGGCGTTTAAATGTCCTTCCCCTGACGCCTGTTTTTATTATTGGACGGCGGTGAGGTCGGACGGTCCTGTCAATTCACTTGGTCAGTGTCTTCCCAAACTTCGCGGCAGGCCATGCCTCGGTTCTTCTGACCGCTTTGGCATTTGGTATACCACAGGCAAAATAAAATCATCCCCGCCGTCAAAGATCAACGGTTTTTTTCACTCCCGTTGGGGAAAACGTCGCCGCCGCCCTCTGTGCGACGGTAGTCGACCGCATCGGGACGCCCAGGCGCAATCGCGAACCGCCTTGGGCTGATCCGGCCAATAATGACCGCCATCTTGATACCAAAGGACTTATTCGGACGCCGCCCGGCCCGGCCAGCCATGTCCGGGGCCTTGAATTGGGACATATCGTTCAAGGCGTTCCGGTCTTCACCGCCTGTTGGATGCCGCCGCGGGATCTTTCCGACTTTTGGCCGCACGGATAGGCAAATTCGTTATTTGTCTAGACGTCTACTTCTTTTTTGGTAATATGGCCCCGCCCACCCCGGAAAGTAAACCGACAGGTGGTGACGCTTCGATGACGCACCTTCACCAAATGGCGATGCGACAGCGGATGGACAGGGAACCGAACGAGGCCGGATCATGGACCCCTCGAAAGTGAAGCGGGGATCGGGCGTGTCGCTGTGGCGCCAGATCGAGGAACAGATTTCCGACGACATCGCCGGCGGCATGATCGCGCCGGGCTCCCGTCTGCCGACGGAGCACGAGTTCGCCGAACGCTTCCACGTCAACCGCCACACCGTGCGCCGGGCCATGAAGGCCCTGGAACAGGAGGGCCTGATCCGCATCGAGCAGGGCCGCGGCACCTTCGTCCACGAGCACGTCATCGATTATCCGGTGCGCCGCCGCACCCGGTTCACGGAAAACATCATGGCCCAGCGCCGCCAGCCCGGCGGCTGGGTGGTGCTGAGCGAACGGGTCAAGGCGACGGGCGACGTCGCCGAGGCGCTGGAAGTCGAGGACGGCGCTCCGGTCTCCCTGATCCGCACGATCGGCGAGGCGGACGGACGGCCCATCAGTGTCGCCGACCACTACTTCTGTGCCGAACGGTTCCCCGGCATGATCGAGGCGTTCGAGGAATCGCGCTCGATCTCCACGGCCCTCGCGCAGTTCGGCGTGGCCGACTTCTTTCGCAAGATCACCCGCGTCACTACCCGCATGCCCGACGCCGACGAATCCCAGCTTCTCAGCCAGCCGCCCAACCGGCCCGTGCTGGTCGCGGAAAGTATCAATGTGGATGCGGACGGCAAGCCCGTCGAATACGGCCTGACCCGGTTCGCCGGCGACCGTGTACAGCTGCTGTTCGAACCATCGTCCTGACGCACGGACGTGCCCGGCGTACGTGTCATCCTTCCGTCACCCCAGAATCGCAGACCGTGCGTCCCCTGTCCCTGTGAGGCGGGAAGGAAATGCGCCGCCTCTTTCGAGCCGGCGACCACCGCCAGCATATCCGCGCCGAGGTCGCGTCCGACACGGTATTGACCGAACTGGTCGCAATCATCGACCACCCACTGATCGCCCCCGGCAAGCGCACCGATCTGGCGCGGCGCGGTCCTGCCGACACGTGCCGGCGATCGGGGGCGCGTGGCGCGGCGGACGCCGGGGCGCCTGATCGTCCGCGCAGCGCCCATCGCCCGGCCGCATCCGCGGCGGGCGGAGATTACCCCGGTCGCAAACCGTTACAGAAGGCTGGCCAGATGGTCGACCCGGCGGCGGAGGTTTTCGAGAACCTCGCCAACCTCGGCCGTCGCCCGGGCGGTCTGCGCCGACAGGTTCTTGACCTCGCCCGCGACGACCGCGAAGCCCTTGCCCGCATCTCCGGCGCGAGCGGCTTCGATGGTCGCGTTCAGGGCCAGAAGGTTGGTCTGCTTGGCGATGGCGTCGATCTGCTCGGCAACCTTGCCGACCTGGGAAATTTCGTCCTGGAGGCTCGAGATCTCCACGCGGATTTCCGCATTGCGGTCATCGCTCATCACGGCCGTCCCAGCGGCGGTGGCAACTTCAGTGCTCATACCTGCGTCCTGCGCATTGTTGTTGGTTCCTTGATCGATTGTAGGCGCGGCCCTTGGCCGTGCCGTGCCCCCCCAAGAGGTGCGCGAAGAGACGGTAGCCGATTCGCGCGGGGTGGCCAAGCGGGTATTCAGAGCGCCGCCAGGCAAGGCGCGGCCCGCCGTCGCCGTTTGTGAATTTCCACCAATTCATGCCAATATGTCGAACGTCGTCTTGAATGCGCGAACCGCCCCGGGGACAGCAGGGGGGCCGGAGGTTGTTTGGATGTCGATCCAGACCAAAATCATCGCCGTCCTTGTCGTCGTCCTGGGGGGGCTTCTGCTTGGCGACCTGATGGTTCTCGACCGGATCGTCCTCGGCGGTTTCCACAAACTCGAACAGCAGGAAGTGCGCCGTGAAATCGGCCGTACCATGGCCAGCGTCGACGACGAGGTGAAGAGCCTGAACCCGTTGGCGGCGAACTGGTCCCGATGGGACGCGCTCGCCGAATTCGCCCAGTCCGGCGACCAGACGTTCGCGGCCCGCTTCCTGACCGCCAAGGACCTCGCCGCATACGCCCTGGATATGGTCGTCGTCGTTGACCGCGGCGGCCGCGTGGTGCTCAGGCGCGCGCGCAACCGCGAGACGGGCGAGGCGGTTCGCGCGAACATTCTGGACCATGGGGAATATTCCCGCGAATTTCCCCTCCTGGCGCACAATCGGGGCGCGGGTCCTATCCGCGGCACGGTCGCGACGGACAACGGACCGATGCTGATCGCCGCCGCGCCGTTGCACGGAACAATCGGCACAACGCGCACGGCGGGCACGGTCATCCTCGGCCGCCTGATGGACAAGGCTGCGGTGTCCCGCATTTCCGGGCAGATGAACAACGCCCTTGAAATGACGCCGATCACCGCCGGCCTGTCGACCGGCCAGCGTCAACTGGTCAACCGCATCATGGCGCTGGACGAACCGGTGATCGAATGGTCGCGGGACGGCTCGTGGACGGCGTTCCTCGTACAGCGGGATCTGTTCGGATTTCCAGCGGCCCTCTACTCCATCACGGCCTGGTCGACCGTGCGCGGCCTCGGCGCGGACACCGTACGCACGGCCGGAATCATGGCGGTCATAGCATCAATCGTGGTGCTCGGCGTGATGCTGTTCCTGCTGCGGCGCCTGATCGTCCGTCCGTTCGGAGACATGAAGCATGAGCTATTGGACATCCGCGCATCGGGCGACATGTCGCGGACCCTGCGGCTGCATGGCGATGACGAATTCTCGCAGGTGGGCCGCGAGATCAACGGCCTGCTTGCCGAACACGCCGGGTTCGAACAGGCGCTGGAACGCCACCAGGCGGAACTGGAACGGCGGGTCGAGGAGCGGACGTACGAGTTGCAGAAGGAGATGGCCGACAAGGAAACGGCCCAGGAGAACCTGAAGTTCACCGAATTCTCGCTGTCCCATTCCGGCGAATCCCTGTTCTGGCTGCGCCGCGACCAGCGCATCCTCTACGTCAACGACGCGACCTGCCGTCACCTTGGCTACACGCGGGAGGAACTGCTGAACATGTCCTATCCGGACTTCAGCGACGGCCCGCCGCCGGACAAGGACTGGGACGGTTTCTGGGAGAACCTGAAGCGCGGCGAACAGGTCCGTTTCGACACCCGCCATCGGCGCAGGGACGGCTCTGCCGTGCCGGTCGAGGTGCGGGCGACGGTAATGGAGTACGCGGGAGAGGAATTCCTGTTCGCCTTCGTGCAGGACATCTCCCGCCGCCTAGCCCGCGAGCAGGCCCTGATCGAAAGCGAGCGCCGGTTCCGCACCCTGACCGAGGAGGCCAACCAGGGGATCGTCGTCCACCGCGGCTTGTATCCTCTATACGTCAATCCGGCCTTCCTGAGCATCTTCGGCTTCGACAGCCACAACGACTTTCTAAGCCAGGGCAGCCTGGAAATGACCGTGGCGCCCGAGGAAGTGGCGCGTATCCGCGGCTACGATCTCGCCCGCATGCAGGGCCGCAGCGCGCCGAGCGATTACGTCTATCGCGGAATCAGGACGGATGGCAGCGAAGTGTGGCTGAACAACCGGTCGTTCCTGATCGACTGGGGCGACGGCCCGGCGATCTGCACGGTGCTGTTCGACGTGACCAAGACGCGCGACGCGACGCAACAGCTCTACCTCCTGGAATCCGCCATGCAGGAGGTCAACGATCCGTTCTTCGCCGTGGACCGGGAAGGCCGCTTCATCTTCGTCAACGAGGCCGCCTGCCGGTCGCTGGGCTACAGCCGCGAGGAGTTGCTGGGCATGACGGCGGCCGAGGTCAACCCGGCGCGCCTGGGCGACAAGTGGCGGGAGCGCTGGGACTACCTGAAGCGCCACGGACATCAGGTTTCATTCGGCGAACACCGGCGCAGGGACGGGTCGATCTTCCCGGTCGAGATCACCTCCACCTTTATCGACCACGACGGGAAAGAGTATGTCTTCTCGTTCGCCCGCGACATCAGCGAACGGGTGCGCACCGAGACGGCGCTGCGTCAGGCCCGAGACGACCTGGAGCGGCGGGTCGAGGAACGGACCCGCGAGTTGACGCGCGAGGTCGAAGAGCGCCGCCGCGCCGAAGCGGCGGTGCAACAGAGCGAAACCCGCCTGCGCGCCGCCCTGGAGAGCCTGCAGGAGGGCTTCGCCCTGTTCGACGCCGACGACCGGTTGGTTCTCATGAACTCGCGCTACGCCGATACCCACCCGCAGTCCCAGGAGATCCTGGCGCGCGGCGGCACCTTCGAGGACATCGTCCGCGCCAGCCTGCCACATATCGCCGAGGCCCGGGCGCGCGAGGAGGAGTTCCTTGCTCAGCGGCTTGCCGAACACCGCACGCCGGGGCCGCCGATCATCCGCAAAACCACCGACGGCAAGTGGTTCCTTCTGCGCGAAAACCGCACGTCGGACGGCTGCATCACGGTAACCGCCACGGACATTACCGAACTGAAGACCATCGAGGCCGACCTGAAACAGAAGACCGATCTGTTCGACACGGCCGTGCGCGCCATGAACAACGGGATCGCGGTGTTGGATTCCGACTTGCGGTTCGTCGCCTTCAACGACCATTACATCAACCTATTCGGGTTCCCGCCCGGATTGGTGCAGGAGGGGGCGCGACTTGAGGATGCCGTGCGCTTCCTGGCAGAGCGCGGCGACTACGGCGAGGTCCGCGGGCCGCTCGATGCTATGGTCCTGCACCACGTCGAAAAGCTGCGCGACCCGGAAAACACAATCGTTCGCCGTCGCCTGAAGAACGGCCGAACGATCGAAACGCGGCGCGGGTGGCTGCCCAACGGCGGGGCGGTCGGCATCCATGTCGACATCAGCGAAAGCGTGCGGTTCGAGGAGCGCCTGCGCGAGGCGCGCGACACGGCCGAGAGCGCCAACAAGGCCAAGTCCATCTTCCTCGCCAACATGAGCCATGAGATCCGCACCCCCATGAACGGCATCATGGGCGTCGCCGAAATGCTGCACGACACGGCGCTTAGCGGCTCCCAACGCGGCATGCTGAACATCATCCAGGATTCCTGCCGCACCCTCATGGGAATCATCGACGACATTCTGGATTTCTCGAAGATCGAGGCCGGGCGCCTGGAACTCGACCTGAACCCGTTCCGGCTGAGCGATCTGGTCGAGGGCGTGGCCGACCTGATGGCGCCGCGGGCCGAGGAAAAGCGGAACCGCCTGAGCGTGTTCGTTGATCCCGCCATCCCGGACGAACTGATCGGCGATGCCACCCGCCTGCGGCAGATCCTGCTGAACCTCGTCGGCAACGCGGTCAAGTTCACGGATAACGGACGCATCGACATCGAAGTTCGTCCGGACAGCGATCCCGCCGGCGGGTCCCGGTTCATGTTCCGCGTCCACGACACGGGGATCGGCATTTCCGAGGCGAACAAGAGAAAGCTGTTCCAGCCCTTCGAACAGGGCGACAGCTCGACCTTGCGGCGGTTCGGCGGAACCGGCCTGGGCCTGTCCATCTGCAAGGCGCTGGTCGGCATTCTGGACGGAGAGATCGGCGCCGAAAGCCGCAGCGGCCGGGGCTCCACGTTCTGGTTCCGTGTCTCCCTGGTGCCGAGCCGCGATCCCACGGCATCCATCGGCCGTCCCTTCGCCGGCCGGCGCGTCGGCATCCTGGCGGGCGACAAGATCACGGCCGAATGCATTGACACCTACCTGCGCCATCTGGGCGCCGACACGGAAATCCTCGGCAGTCTGCGCGCGCTCCGACGCCTGGTGGCGGACGGGCGCACTCTTGACGACCGCTTCGACCTTCTGATCCTCGACCACGACCGTGGGGCCGACGGTATCGGGAGGTTCATCGCCGCGCGTCAGAAGGCCGACGACGCCGTCTCTTCCCGGACGATCATCCTGATGCCCAGGTCCGATATTCTGTCCGTCGATCCCGAACGGCTTGCCGGCTTGCATCTGTTCGTGCCCAAGCCCGTGCAGCGCGCGATGATCTGGAACGCCTCGGCGATGGCGCTCGGCCTCAACCTTCCCTGCGTCGACGCATCCGTCCGGCGGGCCGCTGACGCCGCGGCCCTGCCGCATTACGCCAGGCCGGATATCGAGATCGCCCGCAACGCCGGCGCCCTGATCCTGTTCGCAGAGGACAATCCGGTGAACTGCAAAGTGATCTGCATGATGCTGGAACGGCTGGGCGTCGCCGTCGAAACGGCCGCCAACGGCGCCGAGGCCTGGAGCCGCGTCCGCCGCCACCGCTACGGTCTGCTGATCACCGACTGCCACATGCCGGAAATGGACGGATACGAACTGGCCGAGAAAGTCCGCACGCTGGAGCGAACGGACAACCGTCCCCGGCTGCCGATCGTCGCGTTGACGGCGGACGCGCTGATCGGCACCAAGGAACGGTGCCGCGCCGCCGGCATGGACGACTACCTGCCCAAACCCGTCGATCGTGCGGGCTTGAACGAAATCATCCAGCGCTGGCTGCCCAAGGCGGTGCAGCTTCGCCAGCCTGCCGCGACGAGCGACCGCGACACGCCGCGCGCCCGCCCCGGCGACGGCGACG
Source organism: Rhodospirillales bacterium CG15_BIG_FIL_POST_REV_8_21_14_020_66_15 (assembly GCA_002781745.1). Lineage (GTDB taxonomy): Bacteria > Pseudomonadota > Alphaproteobacteria > Rhodospirillales > Casp-alpha2 > UBA1479. The sequence continues at coordinate 18,888 of PFFW01000022.1, read as the reverse complement.
CGATTCTCGACCTTCGCTACATCCACGACGCGGTCGGCGGCGATGAGACCATGGTCGCCCCCCTGCTGCAGGATTACATCCGCAATGCGCGGCGCCTTGTGGACGACATGCTGGAGGCCTTCGCCGAGCAGGACTTCGCCCGCGCCCGCGAGGCGGCCCATGCGGCCAAGGGCACGTCGCGCCTGGCCGGCGCCGTCCGCTTTGCCAACCTGTGCGAGCAGATCGAGCTGTTCCTGCACGCCGGCGACACGTCCCGTGCGGCCGAGCACTCGCACCTCGTCGAGCCGGAACTCGCCGTCGTGTCCCAAGCGGTGGCCGGGCATGATCGCCGGTCCGTCTCGTGATCCCGCTCCCGACCGAATGGACAACCTTCTGACACTTCACATCTAGGTTGCGCCCCCGGACGAAACGCAATTGCCTGTGGCGGTCGCCGTGTTACCATTAACAGAAAGAGTTACTGGACCGGTTTCAACTCGTCCGCATCTCCGTAGGGAGTCGTTTTGGGGGATCGAATGATCGCGGCGAACAATTGCGGAGGCAGAACGTCTTGAGCGATCGAGCATTCACCGACATGACGGCCCTGATCATCGACGATCAGGAATTCGTCTTGAACATCGTTCGGAAAATGATGGAACAGATCGGCTTCGGCCGGATCGAGACCGCAGCCGACGGCCAGACAGGCCTCGAGGTGGTGACGGACGTCCGTCCCCATGTGGTGCTGTGCGATATAGAAATGCGACCCATGGACGGGTTGACCTTCCTGAAGCAGTTGCGCGACGGATCGGACCGGACGATCCGGGAAACGCCGGTCATCTTCCTGACCAGCCACGGCCGTCATGAACTGGTGACCCAGGCCCGTGCCTTGGGCGCCGACGGCTTCGTCACCAAGCCGGCGACCGTGAACGTTCTACGTGAACGCATCGAACAATCCTTCGACGGCCGCGGCGCTTAACCCGCATTTCCCACCACCCCATCGCCCTGCGCGCCGGTGAGAAATGCATGTTAGAACAGATCATCCGTTCTCGCCTGCGGCACGGACGAGGCCCCGGTACAGCGCCTGATGGCGGCCGCGGAAGATCAAAAATTCCGGATGCCATTGCACCCCGATCAGAAAGCCCGCGCCCAGCTGTTCGATGGCCTGCACAACCCCGTGCGTGTCCCGTGCGGACACCCGCACGCCGGCCCCCAAACGGTCGACAGCCTGGTGGTGCAGGCTATTGACGGCGATCCGGCCACCGCCCATCACGCGGGCCAAGCGGCTGTCGGGCAGAACGGTCACGTTCTTGTGCGCCAGGACCGTGCGCAGGCGCGGCAGGTTGCTGAACGTCTCATAAATATCCTGGTGCAGAGTGCCGCCCAGATGGATGTTGATCATCTGGGCGCCGCGGCAGATGCCTAGGACAGGCAGGCCCGCGCCGAGCACCGTATCCAGCGCCCGTCGTTCCATCCGGTCACGGGCGGTATCGATACGCACATTCAGGGTCAATTCGCCGCCATAGAGATCTGCGCCGATATCATCGCCACCACCAATGATCAGACCGTCCAGGCCATCGGCACCGGTCCGACCGTCCGCTGCCAGACGCAGTGGCAGGCCGCCGGCACGCCGAACGGCGAGCCAGTGGGCGAACCATGTCGCGGCGGCACCCCGGCTCGACACGGTAACGCCGATGCACGGCTTCGCGCTCACGTCTCCAGCCAGGCCTGCAGCTCGTCCAACCAGCGCGCGGGCGCCGGGCGCGACAGATGGGTGCGGCAGGCGCGAGCCATGTCACCCAAACGGTCCGGATCGGCAGCCAGTTCCTCGACCTTGACCCAGCGGTTCCATTCGGTGACGGGCGACCAGTCGGGATCGGCCAAGGCGCAGTCCGGCAGGCGATAGTGGAAGGTCGGCCGCGCCTTGATCAGGGGATCGTCCAGACGCGCGGTCACCGCGCCCTCGTCCAGATGGCGGAACAGGGGCAGCATGTCCAGTTCGCGGTTGCGGGTCGGACTGTGGTCCAGATAGTCCGTGATCAGGCCCCGCAGGCCGGGCGCGTAGTCCGGATCCAGGACGAGCAGCATGTAATCCCGGGGAAACGGGTCCGTATGGGGCATCAAACGACGCGTCATGTCGACGCCGATTTCCGCCCGCAACCAGTCGGCCAGCACGAAATAAGCGCGCAGATGGCGGATGACCGAGGCGGTGTCCTCCGACGGCACCTCAGGGTTCAGATGCAGGCCGAAGGCATGAAGGATATTATCCTCCGTCCCCTTGGCCCCGGCCGCGCGCAGGGCGTCCGTCAAGGCCGACAGACGGCTCAGGTCGGGCCAAGGCAGGGGCGGCGTCACGATCTCGACAGGCACCACCCCGGCAACGGCCTTGCCCAACGCGTCGCGCGCGACGGTATCGAGCCTGTCGGGTAGGATCGGGGTGTCGCCACCGTCCGATGACGCGGTCCCCTTGTGCAGGATGCGGGCATCCAGTTCGACGACGAAATCGCCGAACTCCGTGTCCTCGAGAATAAGCCGGTGGGGGTCTTCCGCCGCCGTTCCACCGCCGAACGCATTGCGGACCACGTCCGCCGCCGTAGGGACATCCACGCCGGTGAATTCGATCTCGATCCCGACCCGTCGGATATCGCCATCGGCGGTTCGCACCACCGGCGGGCAGGCGGGCGCGGCTTTGGCGCCTTTGCGCCTGCTCCTCGTATCGGGGGATATTGCGCGGGGAGTATCGGTCATGATGATCTTGGACGCGATGCCGAGAACCGCCGCGCCCCGCATCGCCACGTTACAGCAGATGGGTTCGTGACCGTGTGATGTCAAGAAACGGGGCCACTCCCAAAAGGGGGACCAACAAGAGTGTAGGCGTATACCCCGAAGCGGAAACGCTTCAACTATCGATCGCCGTTCAGGAACGTTGCGTTCTGTGAAATCAAGTCACGCAGAAAATCCAACACGAGGCGGACGCGTGGAATGTGCGCCAAGTCGTCATGGACGCTGAGCCAGAAGTCCCGCTTGACCATGATCTGGCCGGGCAGGACGGGTACGAGACGCGGGTCGGAGGCCGCGACGAAGGTGGGCTGCATGGAAATTCCCATGCCGCCGAGCGCCGCATTGTACTGCGCCACCAAACTGGTCGAGCGAAATACGGTCTCCTGGTCCCGCAGTACGTCCGACAGCCAGCGCACGGCCGGGATGACGACCAGTTCGTCGATGTAGTCGATGAAGCGGTGATCCTTCAGGTCGGCCATGGTCTTGGGCGTGCCGAAACGTGCCACATAGTCGTGCGAGGCGTAGAGGAAGAGTGCGAATTCGCCGATCTTTTCCGCCGTGATGCGGTGGCCGCGCGGTTTGGGAAAGCTGATCAGCACGTCGGCCTCGCGCTTCGACAAATTGATCCAGTGCGACGCCGTAACCAGTTCGACGCGTACGGAGGGATGACGGTCGTATAGGTGGGCCAGGCGGGGTGAAAGGAACAGGCTGCCGAAGGCCTCCATGGTGGCGACGCGGACGGTGCCGCCGACCTGGGCCGCCTCGCCGCCGAAGGTGGCGGTGATGTCGGCGACATGGGCTTCCACGCCTTCCGCCTGGCGCAACAGCGTTTCGCCGTCGTCGGTCAGGAGAAAGCCGTTGGCGGTGCGTTCGAACAGCTTGGTGCCGAGCGCAAGCTCCAGAGCCTTGATCCGGCGACCCACGGTGGAATGTGTAAGCGACAGCACGCGCGCGGTTTGGCTGAGCGATCGGTGACGGGCGAGCGTGAGGAACAGGGACAAGTCGTCCCAGTCGAAATGCGGCTGCCTACCGCCGCCGCGCCCTTCATCCTGCAGGCTGTCCGCCAAGGTTCCCTCTCGCCGTACAAAACGGCGTTCAGGATACCCGGCGGACGCCCTCGGTCGCCAGGCTTTCCATGTCCTCGTAGTTCATTGCCCGCGGCGCCTCGGCCGGATCCTCGAAAGTGGCCGGCGCTCGCTCGCGGCGGTCAACGGAGAACCCGAAGACATCGAAGCGGTTGTAATAGCCTGTGACGTCATGGAACTGCTTCGGCACGACGCAGTCGGAAAGGTCGATGCGTTCGATCAGAAGCTGGTCCTCATCGGCCGATATCTCGGCGACAGGCAGACCGCTGGGCCCCAGGATCATGGACACGCCCTTCGGCGATTCCTTCATCACCCGCAACGCTTCCTCATCCAACCCCGCCATAGCGTCGAAGGCGCTCTGGTCCAGGCGGGCAGCCGCGACGATGTTGAACACCTTGGCTTCGAAGGAATGAGCACCGGCGCGGATGCGAATGGCAGAGGCCAGGTCATAGCGGTCGTTGGCCGCCGGGTCGTGGGTCGGCCACACGGGGGGATAGCTTGAGATATGCAATTGCTCGCCCTGTGCCATCAGGCTGTAGCGGGCCAGCGGATTCGTGTTCTCGCCGCAGATCAGGGCGCCGACGCGGCCGATGGGCGTGTCGACCACGCGCAGACCGGCGCCGTCGCCGTTGGCCCAGATCAGCTTTTCATAGAACGTGGGCACCAACTTTCGGTGATGGTTGAGGATACCGCCGTCGCCGCCGATCAGAAGGTTGGTGTTCCAAATGCAGCCGACGCTGTGCTCCGCCGACTCGCTGATACCAATGGAGACAATCATGCCCGTGTCGCGGGCAGCAGTGCAGATCTTCACGATCTCCGGCCCCGGCACACGCAGCGACTGGCCGGCGAACCTCTTGAACAGGTCGTGGTTGTAGATCGGCGCGGTCAATGCCGGCCACAGCGGGAACCCGGGCACAAAGGATTCTGGAAAGGCGATCAGCTGCACGCCTTCGACTGCGGCCTTGTGGATATAGGCGCAGGCCTTGTCGACGGTGGCCTGGGCATCCAGGTAGACCGGCGCCAAATGGGCCGCGGCGACGGTGATCTTATTGGTCATGTTGGATCTCGTTGTCTGGCGAGATGGAACCGGCCGGCCCAACCGCGCGGGGAGAACACGCGGCAGGGCGGCGGCCGGTCCGTCCCGGGGTTAAAGCTTGTGTGTGCGGAAGTCGTACCGCGGCGGCAGCTTCGCCATCAGATCCTCGCGCGGGATGCGCTTCTTAAGGACGAACTTGGAGTTCTCGACACGGCTCATGTAGCAGTCGATCATGCCGCTGTGGTCCTCGGCCCGCAGGGTCTTCGCGCCTTGGGGATGGGCCAGAGAGTTCTCCATCTTAAGGCCCTCCAGCGCCTCGATAACGCCCGGCGTGTCCTTCGGCCGCTGCCAGCCCGAGGCCTCGATGGCGGCCTTGAGCACAAAAAGATTCTCGTAGCTCTGCCACGCGTGGCTTTTCGCCATCACCTTGCCGGTGCCTTCCTCCTTGGCGTAGACCGGATCGACGCCCATCATCTCGATGAACTTCTTGTGGTAATCGTCGTTCTTGAATTCCAGCGGGCGCGGGAAATTCTCAAGGAAGTAGACGCCTTCGGTCGCGCCGTCGATGTCGCGCGGGTCGATGGCCTCGATGGTCCCCGACACGGAATACATCTTCATCTTCTCGTCCAGACGCATGGACTTGGACTGGGTGTAGAAGGCGATGGACAGCGCACCGAAGAACACCGAGAACAGGACCTCGGTCTCTCCCGGAATGCGCGCCAGGTAGGGTACAAGGTCCTTGGTGCCCAGCGGCACGGCAATCGGGTCGTTAACCTTGCCGCCCGCAGCCTCGATCAGCTTGCGGTGCTCCTGGTGATGGCTGTGGCCCCAGGCGTAGTCCGGGAAAATCATTGTCCAGTTCTTGCCCAGATTCTCCATGGCCCAGGGCACACCGGCAGCGGCCAGAGCGTATGTGTCCGTGCCGGTGCGGAAGCTGTAGCGCGAGCCCTTGGAGCCCGTGGCCTCGGTCGCCTCACCGGCCGAGAAGTAGGGCGTCTTCAGTTCCGTAGCGATGGGGATGGAGGCCAGCATGATGCCGGAATGCACCGAGCCGACGATAAACGACGCCTTTCGCCGCTGGATGAGCGAGCGCAGCTTGCGCGCCCCCGCGGCCGGGTTGGATTCCGTGTCTTCGGTCGCAAGTTCGACCTTGCGCCCGGCGATGCCGCCACCCTCGTTGATGAGCTTTGCCGCCGCCTTGGCGCATTTGTCGTGCCAGTAGCCCCAGGACGAGAACCCACCGGTCACCTCGCACTGGTGGCCGATGACGATAGGGCCGGATTCCTTGGAGAAGGCGTCGCGGGTAATCCCCAGGTAGGCCGTCGTCGCGGCCGCACCGCCCGCCAGCGCGGTCTGCAGGAACGAACGCCGGGTCTGCCCCGCGCGGGGGGCCGGGGCCGGTTTCGATTTTGCGTCTTTAGTCATGGCTTTGTCTCCGACTGGGTTGCATGAGGGATGTTCGTGAAGCCCCGCCTTGCCGACGGTTGTTAAACGGCGACCCCGAGATAGCGGTGCAGGGTCTCCTTATCCTCCTTGAGGTCCTCGGCCGCGGCTTCGTGCACGACCGTTCCCTTTTCCATGATGTAGATGCGCGAACACAGGCGAAGGGCTGTCTTGATGTTCTGCTCGACCAGCAGAATCGATACGCCCGCGTCGTTGACGGCCTTGATCTCGCGGCGGATGTCCTGGACCAGGATGGGCATGATGCCTTCCGTCGGCTCGTCCAGGATCAGCAGGCTCGGCTGCATGACCAGGCAGCGCGCAATGGCGAGCATCTGCTGCTCGCCGCCCGACAGCGTGCCGCCCGGCTGGCGTAGCCGTTCCTTCAGGCGCGGGAAGCGGTCGTACACGTAATCGAACACCTGCGACGGCGGCGCCTTGGTCAGGCCGATCTCCAGGTTCTCCTTCACGGACAGCGACGGAAAGATGCCGCGCCCCTGCGGCACATAACCGATGCCAGAGCGGGGAATGGCGTGCGGCGGCATGTCCGTCAGGCCGCGGCCGTCGAACACGATCTCGCCGCCAGTCGCAGGAACCAGGCCCATGATCGTCTTGAGAGCCGTCGTCTTACCGACGCCGTTGCGACCCAAAAGCGCCACCGCCTCGCCGGACTTAACCTCAAGCGACGCTCCCTGCAGCACATGCACCTTGCCGTAATGGGCGTGGACGGCGTTCAGCTCAAGCATCGTCGTCTCCAAGATAGGCGCTGCGCACCTCGGCGTTCTCGGAAATCTCGGCAGGCGTGCCGCGCGCCAGGACCCGGCCCAGCGCCATGACGATAATGTCGTCGGAAATGTCGAACACGACCTCGATGTCGTGTTCGATGATGACGATGTCGATGCGCTTGGACAGCTCGCGGATCTTCTCAACCGTGCGCTCCGTCTCGGCCGGGCCCATGCCGCAGATGGGTTCGTCCAGCAGAAGCAGTTTCGGCTCCGTGGCCAGGGCGATGCCGATTTCCAGCAGCGCCACGTCGCCGTAGGACAGGTTGGCCGCCTGTTGTGAGGCTAGGCGGGTCAGCGCCAGTTCTTCTAACAACGCATCGGCCTGTTCGTTGGCGCGACGACAGGTCTTGGCATTGGCGAACGGCTTGAACACTCCCTCGCGCGATTGAGCTGCAATCCACAGATTCTCGCGCACGGTCAGGCCGTGGAACACGCTTTTGATCTGCAATGTGCGGGCCAAGCCCAAACGGCTGATCTCATGCACGGAACTTCTGGTGATGTCGCGGCCGAGGAACCGGATTGTCCCCGCCGACGGCGCCAGGATGCCGGTGACGACGTTGAACAGCGTGGTCTTGCCGGCGCCGTTGGGACCGATGATCGCGGTCAGCCTACCGCTTTCCACGGTGGCGTTGACTCCGCCCAGGGCGGCCAGACCGCCGAAGTGCTTCTCGACGTCGGCGATTTCCAGTATCGGGCCGCTCATGACCGGCCCTCCCCGTCGCCGCCGCCCGCATCTTCATCGGCCGCACGGGCGACGCGTCGCACCAGGGCATGCCAAACCCCGCCCAGACCTCTGGGCGCGAAGATGACGACCAGGATCACGATGACGCCGACCAGAATCAGGTAATGCTCCCAAGCGTGGGACAGTTCCTCGCGCAGGACAATCAGAAGGCTGGTGCCGACCACCGGGCCTAGCAGCGTCCCGGCCCCGCCGATGATCGCCCAGACCACGGCCTCGCCCGACACGTGATAGAACATGTAGGAGGCCGAGGCGTAGCGCCCGAAGAAGGCGAACAGGGCGCCCGCCACCCCGGCGATGAAACCGGCGGCGATGAATGCGGTCAGGCGGATCAGGTAGACGTTGAGGCCGATCAGCGACGCTCGCGTAGCGTTTTCACGCACGGTGCGGAAGGCCCAGCCGAGCGGGCTTTTCAGGATCACGCCCATCAGCGCGTAGCAGGCGCCGACGACGAGAATGATGAAGTAGTACTGCACCGTCGAGTCGGTCAGCGACAGTTCCCAGTCGTCTCCCAGAGCCAGCATGGGCGGCATGGAGAACGACAGGCCGTCGTCACCCCCCGTGAGCGGCTTCCACGACAAAGCCGTGAAATAGAAGATCAACGAGAACACGACGGTGATGATCGCGAAGTAGTGCCAGGTGAGGCGCACGGCCAACGCCCCCGCGACCGCCGCCATGGCCGTCGCCAGAACCACACCGAGCCCGAATGCGGGCCAGAACCCTAGGCCCAGCTTGGCGACCCCGATGGCAACCCCATACATGCCCATGCCAAAGAACAGGGCCTGGCCAAAGGATAGCAGGCCGACGTAGCCGAACAGCAGATTGACGCTGGCCGCCAGCAGCGACCAAATGAGCATCTCGGAATAGATATCAACCCAGAACCCGTCGACGACGAGCGGCAACAACCAGGGCGCCGCCAAGGTGAACAGGGCGAAAACGGCAAGGCCCAGGCGGTTGATAGCCGCCGCCGTCATCTTGTGGCCCCGGAAAAGATGCCGTGCGGACGTACCATGAGGACGAGGCTCATCAGGCAGAGAGAGCCGATGCGCGCCATCGTCGGGTCGGTGAAGCTGGCCATCACGCCCTCGAAGAAGGCGAGCATCACCGCCGCGGCGACGGTGCCTCCCATGTTGCCCAGGCCGCCGATGATGACCGCCATGAAGCAGAACGGCAGGACATCAACGCCCGCCTGGAAATCGACCGTGGTGATCGGTCCGGCGACCACGCCGCCTAACGCCGCCATGGCGAAGCCGATGGCGAAGGTCACCAGATAGACCCGGCGCGCCGGGATGCCCATGGCCGTCGCCGTTTCCGGATCGAAACGTACGGCTCGCATCCAGGTACCCAGCTTGGTACGGTGCAGGAACAGGAAGAAGCAGCCGATAGCGGCAATCGAGACCAGGGCCGCGAACAATCGGTAGATCTCGTACTCCAGACCGAACAGGGGCAGCGTGCCCTCGATAGGTGCCGTCAGCCGGGTCGGCGCTGCGCCGTAGGTCGCGCGCACCCCTTCCTGTAGGATGATCGACAGCCCGAAGGTGGCGACGATGGACAGCGCCGCCGCGTTCTTGATCGGCTGGATCACCGTGTATTCGATAAGCGCCCCAAGCGCGAAGCCGAGAACCGGCACGATGGCGAAGGCCAGCCAGTAGTTGCCTGTGGTCTCGAACACGAACCAGGCCATCACCGTGCCGACCATGAAGAAGTCGCCGTGGGCGATATTGATGATGTCGAGAAGCCCGAAGATGATCGACAGGCCGAGGGCGATGAGCGCAATGATCAAGCCCCAAACGATGCCGTTCATGCCGAGCGCGATGACCAGTTCCATGGTCTGGAGCCCCCTGCGGCCGCTGATTTTTTTTACGTTCTTACCGCAAGTCTGGTCTGATTTTTTATACTCGGCAATTCAGTAAATTTGCACATAGTTGTGCAAAAATAATCAGACAGCCCGAACGACGCCCATTGCGGGCAAAAGACCGCAGAACGGAAACCTTAGGCGTTAAGAGCGCGGGTTGCCTTATCGACGGCGGCCTGGCGATCCTTCTGCCGTCCAGCGGCGGCATCGCGTGCCGCCTTCTCCGCGGCCGGTCCGGCTGCTTCTGGACTGCCGGCGTTGAACGGCGGGTGAGGGTTGTATTCGATGCCCAGTTGCACGGCCTTGGCCACGTCCTCGCCGAATTCCTTGGCCGCGACGGTAAGGGCAAAGTCGATGCCGGCGGTGACGCCGCCACCTGAGATATGGTTGCCGTCGATGACGACGCGGGTCGGATCGGGGATGGCGCCGAAGGCTTTGAGCATATCACGCGACATCCAGTGGCAGGCGGACCGCTTGCCCTTCAGCAAGCCGGCGGCGCCGAGCACCAGGGAGCCGGTACAGACGGAAGTGACGTAGCGAACCTCCTTGGCCTTCTTGCGGAGAAAATCGAGCGTGTCCGCATCGTTTAGCAGCGCATTCATGCCGCCGCCGCCCGGCACGCATATCAGGTCCAATTCCGGGCAGGTTTCGAAGGTGACGTCGGGCAGGATGCGCATGCCGCCCGCCGCGGTGACAGGCTCGAGAGTCTTCCAGATCAGGTAGACCTTGGTGTCCGGAAGCTTGGTGAAGACCTCGTGCGGGCCCGTCATGTCCAGTTGCATGATGTCAGGGAAGATCAGAAGACCAACGTGAAACGCCATTGACTTGCTCCCACAGGGTTGTCGCGGCTGCATCTGTCATAGCGGACTATCGAGGGCTAGGGAAGACGACCCCTCGCCGCCTCGCCTCACGCCGCGCCCTCGGTTTCGGCAATCGGTTAAAATGAAGCCGACCACGCACACGTATTTTGTTTGTTGTCCGCTTCCTGACCGATCCCCGCGTTCACCGTCTGCCCGATCCATTGCCGCATCCACTCTGCGCAAAGCCATCTCGGAAGCAGTCGTGATTTCGATCGATCGGCTGTTCCAGAATCGGCAATGTGGCCGTTATGAATCAATATGTTAGGAATCTGTGTGGCGTGTTGGCGGACCGACTTCCAACAAATCGGGGACGACGAGTTGAAACCGCCCTCCCGGCCACAAATCCTGGGAAATCCAGGGGAAAAATGGTGGGCTGTGTAGGATTCGAACCTACGACCCGCTGATTAAGAGTCAGCTGCTCTACCAACTGAGCTAACAGCCCGAACCGGGATAGGAGGGCGGGGTTTTAGCAAGCTTGACGCCCTTTGTCGAGGCGAACTGACAGCCCGGCCAGAGGAAATATCGGCCAGGCGGAATCCGGCACCCGCGGCTGTCCTCGGCCACGTCGCCGGGCCTCCTTCTAGGCGTCGTCGCCGAGGCCGCGGCGGCCGACCGTGACGTCGCGGTGAATCCACACTCCCATCAGCAGGCCGAAACCGAACAGCAGCGTCAGCATGGCCGTGCCGCCGTAGGAAATAAGCGGCAGCGGCACGCCCACCACGGGCACCAGTCCCATGACCATGGCCATATTGATGAAGACGTAGAGGAAGAATGTCGACGTCACGCCGATGCCGACCAGCCGGCCGAACTGCGTGCGGCAGCGCACGCTGATGGCGAGCCCGTAGATCAAAATCACCAAGTAGAGGCCGAGCAGCGCCAGCCCACCGACCATGCCGAATTCCTCGGCCAGCATGGTGAAGATGAAGTCCGTCTGCATTTCCGGCAGAAAGTTGAGGTGGCTCTGCGTGCCCTGCAGGAAGCCCTTGCCCAACAGACCGCCCGAGCCGAACGCGATCTTGGATTGGATGATGTGATAGCCGGAGCCCAGCGGATCGGTTTCCGGGTTGAGGAAGGTGAGCACGCGCTGTTTCTGGTAGTCGCGCAGGAACTGCCAGGCGATGGGCGCCGCCGCGACCCCGGCCAGGCCGACGATTACGAACTTCCAGATCCGCACGCCGGCGGCGAACAGGATCACCGCGCCGGTGATCGCCAGCATCATGGCCGTGCCCAGGTCGGGCTGGCGCAGGACCAGGGCCGCCGGCACGGAAATCAGCATCACGGGTACGAACAACTTGGAAATGCGGCGCACGTCTTCGATCGACGTGCCGTGGAAGTAGCGTGCGAGCGCCAGGACCAGGGCGATCTTCATGAGTTCCGACGGCTGCAGGCCAAAATAGCCGAGGTCCAGCCAGCGCTGCGCGCCCTTGCCCACCTCGCCCATGAACTCGACGGCGACCAGAAGCGCCACCGTGGCCAGGTAGAACACATAGGCGTATTTCAACCACAGCCGGATGTCGATTACGGCGACGGTGATGAGCACCGCCATCCCGACCCCGAAGCGCATCATCTGGCGCGACGCCCAGGGATCCAGGTTGCCGCCGGCCGCCGAATAGAGCATGACGAAGCCGACCGACGCCGTCGCCGCCAGCAGCAGGATGAACAGCCAGTGCATCTGCCACAGCTTTTGGCGCAGCGTGAAGGCGGGCGGGTTCAGGGCGTCTTCGCGAACAGCCATTGGTTTCCCTCCCCTATCCTTCGTTGACCACGGCGCGGACGGACGGGGCCGCGTCGGGCAGGTCGAGGGCGGCCTGGCTGCCGGTGGTGTTGCTGATCGGAATATCGCGGGCCGACTGCCGACGCTGCGCGGTCAGCAGGATGTCGCGCGCGATGGGAGCGGCAACGCTCGACCCTCCGCCTCCGTGCTCGACCACCACGGCCACGGCATAGCGCGGGTTGTCCGCCGGCGCGAAACCGACGAACAGCGCGTGATCGCGTTCCCTCCAGGGCAGGTCCTCGTTCTTGCGCACACCGGTTTCCCGTTCGGCTTTGGTGATGCGGCGAACCTGCACGGTGCCGGTCTTGCCACCCATCATGTAGCGGGGGTCCTCGATCGCCGAGCGGTGTGCCGTCCCGTGCGGCGTATTGACGACCTGCGTCATGGCGTCGCGCACGATGGCGAGATTACGCGGATTAACGCCGATCTGCGGAAATTCATGACGTTCGGGAACAGCATGCACGCCCGTGGTACTGACCGATTTGGTAAGCTGCGGCGACACCGCAAACCCGCCGTTGACCAGACGCGCGGTCATCACCGCCAGTTGCAGGGGCGTCGCCAGGACGTAGCCCTGGCCGATCCCCGCCAACAGCGTTTCGCCCTGATGCCATGCCTGATCCTTGACGTCGCGCTTCCATGCCTTGGTCGGAAGCAGGCCCGGTTTCTCGCCGGGCAGGTCCAGGCCCGTCACGTCACCAAGCCCGAAGCGGTAGGCCATTTCGGCGATGCGGTCGATGCCGACACGCCGCGCGGCTTCGTAGAAGTAGACGTCGCAGGACTGGGTGATGGCGTCGGTCACATCAACCAGTCCGTGCCCGCCGCGCCGCCAGCAGTGGAACTTGGTGTCTCCGAGTTCCATGAAGCCTTCGCAGTACACCTTTCCCGTGGGCGAGATCGCGCCGCGTTCCAGCGCGGTCAGAGCGACCAGCATCTTGAAGCACGACCCCGGCGAATAGCGCCCGGCGATCACCTTGTTGGACAACGGAGCGGCCGGATTGTTGATGAGCGCGTTCCATTCCTCGACGCCGAGCCCGCGGTTGAAGTCGTTGGGATCGAAGGCGGGATGCGAGACCATGGCCAGCACGTCGCCCGAATGGACGTCGAGCACCACGGCCGACGCGCTGATTTCCTTGGAAAGGCGCTGGGCGACGGCAAGCTGCAGGCCCACGTCGATTGTCATGCGGACGTCGGCGCCGGGCAGGCCCTCGCGCCGGTTCAGTTCGCGGATGACCCGACCGTAGGCATTGACCTCGACCTCGGACGAACCGCCGGAACCGCGCAGGCTGAGATCGTGGATCTTCTCGATCCCCGACTTGCCGGTGCGGAAGCCGGGCAGTTCAAGCAGGCGGTCGCCGGTCTTCTCGCGCTCGCTGACCGCCGAGACGTAGCCCAGGACATGAGCCAGGTTCTTGCCGTAGGGGTAGAAACGGCTCTGACCCTCGTCGATCATCACGCCGGGCAGGTCGGGGGCGTTGACCTCGATCCGCGCGACGTCCTCCCACTCCAGGTTTTCGCGCAGCGTCACCGGAACGAAGGAACGATTGCGGTTGACCTCTTTCAGGATGCGCCGGCGTTCGCCCGTGCTCATGGGCACGATCTCGTGCAACAGGTCGAGCGCCCCGTCGACGCCGAGCCCCCGGGTGTCTTCGGACACCAGCATGACACGGTAGTTCTGCTTGTTGTCGGCCAGCGGAAGGCCGAAGCGGTCGACGATGCGTCCGCGTGGCGGCGCCAGAAGGCGCAGGCTGATACGGTTCTCGTCGGCCAGCATCTTGTACTGCTCGGCCTTGACCACCTGCAGGTAATACATGCGCCCGGCCAGCATGGAGACGAGCGCCAGTTTCCCCCCCACCAGCATCACCGTGCGGCGGGCAAACAGCTTCTGGCGTTCCTGGTCTCCGTGCATCGGATCAGTCCGCTTTCAGGAAAGCCTGCTGCCAGCGCGAGAACAGGAACGCGAACAGCGGAAATGCGGCCACGGTCATGACGTACTGGAAGGCGATGGCGTCGGCGGCGAACAGAGTGACGTGGAAGGCCGACAACAGGACCCAGCTCAGCGCCGTGGCGCCGGCGCCCACCAGACCGAACCCCAGCCAGTGGATGAAGAACGACTTGCCCATGAAGAACTTGTGCTGGAACAGCACGACCCCCTGGACCGCCAGGAAGATCAGGGCATGCAGCCCCATGGGCGCGCCCGTCAGGCCGTCCTGGAACAGGCCGATCAGGAACACGGCGGGCGCCGGCATCAGGTGCGGGCGGTGGATCGACCAGTGGAACACGGCGATCAGAGGCAGCACGGGCAGGACCCGGGCGATGCCGGGGACATGGGTGGGCACGACGTTGAGGATGACCAGGACCAGGGTCAGCGCGACCGGCGTCAGGTTGCGCGCGAGGGTGTCCAGCCGCTGCCAGAAGCTCGGCCTCATGGGCGGCCTCCGCGGGCTTTTCGTGTCTTGGCGTCCGAATTTCCGGCGGCGCGCTGCGGCAATTGCAGGATGCCGCTCATGCCGAAGTTGAGGATGCGCACGTATTCGAGCCGCGACAGGTCTACATAGGGCTGCACGATCAGGCCGCCCTCGCCGACGGCGGAAACCTGGCCGACCCGAAGACCCGGGGGAAACACCCCGGCGTGGCCCGAGGTGACGATGCTGTCGCCGACGGCGACGACGGCACCCGGCGGCAGCCAGCTCAGGCGCGGTCTGGCCTGGTTGGTGCCGGCCATGATGGCGCGGGTGCGGGTCGGGTCGATGAGGACGGGAATCTTGGCGTTGATGTCGGTCAGCAGCAGGACCCGGGCGGACCGGCTACCCACGTCGATGACCCGGCCGACCAGGCCGTCAGCGGTGACCGCCGCCTGGCCCTTCCGGACGCCGTCGCGGGCGCCCGCATTGACGATGACGCTTTGCGAGAAGGCGCCGCCCGTGTCGGCGATGACCCGCGCGGTGACGAAGCTCGCCTCGCGCTCGGGGATCACGTTGAGCTGTTCCTTGAGAACGCGGTTCTCGGCCTCCAGCTTTTCCGCCACGGCCTTCCAGTGCAGGAGCCGCGTGCGCTCCTCGCGCAGTTGCGCGTTGTCCTCGTACAGGTTCCGCATGGCCTGGACCTCGGCGATGCCTTGGTTGACGGTGTCCAGCGGTCGCGATAGTACGTCCAGGATCGGGGCGACGGCGTCGGTCATGTGGGTCCGCGCGCGTTCGACAAGGATGGTGTCGACCTTTGCCAGCATCATCAGGGCGAAGGCCGCCACCACCAGCCCCACATAGGCGAAGCGCTGGGCGAAATTGCGGATCGGCTGCGCCACCCGCGAGAATGAATGCGGCTCCTTCACCCCAGGACGTCCTTCCTGCCCAAGTCCACACCGCCGCGTCCGCGCCCGGCTCCCAACCGCCGGCCGTCGGGTCGCGAATCCAGACCTCCCCTTTGGCTATATTTGTCGCTTATCGGCGTTAACCGCCGATTAATGACGCGTAGCGCCATTCACCAAAAAAAACAACCGTTTAAGCCGGTATTTTTGGTGAATACGGGTAATTTCCGGCATTTCGCCCCGTCACCTGGAACCCGGGCGGCCGAACGGGCTATCCTGCCCACCCCGCCGCCGAGCACAGGACCGCCCCTTCATGAAATTCATCCATCTCACCGATCCCCATTTCGTGCCGCCCGGAAAGACGCTGTACGGCCGCGACCCGCGCGTCGCCCTGGACGCCGCCGTGGCCGACATAAACGCCCACCACCGGGACGCGGCCCTGGCCGTCGTCACCGGCGACCTGACCCACTGGGGCGAGCCGGAAGCCTTCCGGAACCTGAAGGACGGCCTGGCACCGCTGGCCATGCCGGTCCACGTTCTGATCGGCAACCATGACACCCGGTCCGTGTTCCGCACCTATTTCCCAAATCAGCCTGTTGATTCGAAAGGCTTCGTCCAGTCGACGCTGGACACCCCGGCGGGCCGCTTCATCCTGCTGGATACTCTGCACGAAGGCACCTCGGCCGGGCATTTTTGCGAAGCGCGGCGCGCCTGGCTTGCCGACACGCTGGCCACCGCCGGCGACCGCCCGCTGTTCCTGTTCATGCATCACCCGCCCTTCGATACGGGACTGCCCTACATGGACCGCATCGGCCTGCAACATAAGGACGAATTCCGCGCCGTGGTCGAACCCCACCGGCAGCGCATCCGTCACCTGTTCTTCGGCCATGTCCACCGGCCCATTTCCGGCAGCTGGCTGGGCATCCCCTATTCGACCCTGCGCGGGCTCAACCACCAGGTCTGGTTCGACCTGGAGGCCCGGCACTTGATCGGCAGTTTCGAGCCGCCCGCCTATTGCGTGGTGCTGGTCGAGGAAGACCGGATCCTGGTCCATTATCACGACTTCATGGATGCCGGTGAAAAGTTCTCCATGCACGCCAGCCCTTACTCGGACTGGGCCGTCCGGCCGAAAACCGCGGAAAGGTGAGGAGCGGCGCGTCTTTCGACTTTTCTTTGATCGACGGCGAGGTCAGCTACCGGGGGCTCGGCGCCGGCTCGGCCCTGTGGCTGGCGTTCCGCGGCGGCCTGGAGACAGAGGGAACCTGGATCGGCTTCGTGATCGGCCTGACGGCGGCGGCGGTGCTGCTGATCGCGCGCTTCAGGCGCCGGCAGAAGCGCGGCTTCCTGCCGGAGATCATCAGGGAGGAGGTCGCGCGCCCGCCTGTGTGATCAGTACATGGTGGTGAGGACGTCCTTGAGGCGCTTCATTTCCTCGAGCGCGCGGCCGGTGCCGAGCACGACGCAGGACAAGGGATCGTCGGCGATGGACACGGGCAGGCCCGTGTCGTGGCGCAGGACGAGGTCCAGGTTGCCCAGCAGCGCGCCGCCGCCGGTCAAAACAATACCCTTGTCGACGATGTCGGCGGCCAGTTCGGGGGCCGTGTGCTCGAGCGCGACCTTCACGGCCTCGATGATGGCGCCGACCGGTTCCGCCAGGCTTTCGGCGATCTCGCGCTGCGAGATCACCAGTTCCTTGGGCACCCCGTTCATCAGGTCGCGGCCCTTGATCTCCATGGTCTGGCCTTCGCCGCCCTCGGGCGCGCAGGCGGAACCGATGTCCTCCTTGATGCGCGCGGCCGAGCCCTCGCCGACCAGCAGGTTATGGTTGCGGCGGATGTAGGCGATGATCGCCTCGTCCATCTTGTCGCCGCCGACGCGGACCGAGCGGGCATAGACGATGCCGCCGAGCGACAGCACGGCGACCTCGGTGGTGCCGCCGCCTATGTCGACGACCATGGACCCCGTCGGTTCCGTCACCGGCAGGCCGGCGCCGATGGCGGCGGCCATGGGCTCCTCGATCAGGAACACCTTGCGCGCCCCGGCGCTTTCCGCGCTTTCCTGGATCGCGCGGCGCTCGACGGCCGTGGAGCCCGACGGCACGCAGACGATGACCAGCGGGCTCGCGAAGGAGCGCCGGTTGTGGACCTTGCGGATGAAGTACTTGATCATCTCCTCGGCCACTTCGAAGTCGGCGATGACGCCGTCGCGAAGCGGGCGGATGGCGCGGATGTTGCCCGGCGTGCGGCCCAGCATCTGCTTGGCTTCCTCGCCCACGGCCAGGACCTGTTTCTTGCCCTTGACCTCGGCGATGGCGACCACCGACGGCTCGTTCAGGACGATGCCCTTGCCCTTGACGTAGACCAGCGTATTGGCCGTGCCCAGATCGATGGCCATGTCCGCGGAAAGAAACCCGAAAAGTCGCGAGAACATTAAGCGTTCAGCCTTGTCTCTGTGTCATGGGAGCCCCGGGGCGCATCCCTGGAACGGCGGGACGGGGGTCCGATGAATGTATCCCTCGGTACCGGCCCGGATTGGGGGACCGGGCCACGATATATGGGTGCGGGGGCCGAAACCCCCTGCACCATATTGGGTCTTTTAACGGAAAGATTCAGCCGTTTAAAGGGCCAATCTGTGACCTAAGGAAGGCATGTATTCCCTGATCGGGACGGCACGTCCCCCTAGGCGGTCAGCGCCTGCGGCGCCTTTTTCTCCCGTTTGGCCAACAGCTTGTTGAGCGCGTTCACATAAGCCTTCACCGACGCCACCATGGTGTCCGTGTCGGCGGCTGCCCCCTGGGCCGTGCGTTCGCCGTCGTCATCCAGGCGCACGGTGACTTCCGCCTGGGCGTCCGTGCCCTGGGTCACCGCATGGACCTGGTACAGCTGCAGGCGGGCACCGTGCGGCATCAGGGTCTTGATGCAGTTGAAGGCCGCGTCCACGGGACCGTCGCCGGTGCCGTGGCAGGACTTCACCTCGCCGTCGATCTCCAATTCCAGCGCCGCCTTGGGCGGGCGGTGGACGGTACCGCACTGGATCTCCAGGCTGACCAGCTTGATGCGGTCGTTGACCCGGGTTTCCTCGTCGACCAAGGCCACCAGGTCTTCGTCGAACACGTCCTTCTTCAGGTCGGCCAGATCCTTGAAGCGCTTGAAGGCCTCGTTCAGGGCGTTGTCGCCCAGCTTGTAGCCCATTTCCTCCAGCTTGGTCTTGAAGGCGTTGCGCCCGGAATGCTTGCCCAGGACGATCTTGGACTTGG
>PFFW01000098.1 GCA_002781745.1 Rhodospirillales bacterium CG15_BIG_FIL_POST_REV_8_21_14_020_66_15 | reverse complement strand
CACCTCGTCGGAACCTTCACCGAGGAAGAATGCCGAAACTACTTCAGAAACGCAAAATACGGTTCCGTCAAAACGTGAAGGACTCTAGGGCCTCCGCACCCCGAAACGATCAAGGCCGGCCCGCAAGGACCGGCCTTTTTCGTGGTCGAAGGCGGGACCGGGTTACTTGTCCTTCTTGCCCTTGTCGCCCTTACCCTTAGCCATTTTTTCCTTCTTTTCCTTTTTCCCGGCCTTGTCCTTCTGGTGTTCGTCGCGCCCGCGGTATTTGTTCTCCTCGTCCTTGCGGTGTTCGGCCGACTTGCCGCCCTTGTTCCCCTTGTTCTCCTTGTCGTCCTTGGCCTGGACGCCCGGCGCCAGGGCAACAAGGGTTCCGCCCACAAGCAGGGCCATGAAATCACGGCGTTTCATTGCTGGTATATCCTCCGGATCAGGTTCGGTCCGAAATTGGACCGAATGCCAGGATAACACCGCACCGGGCGTCCTGCACCGTGATCATCCCCGCGGTGCGAATGTCCCCGGAAGGTCACTGGCCTGTCATCGTCGATTCACGTGGGAATACTAGGGTCGACCCATGCGGTAACGGCGGCCGGACCCGGGGGGCGCGGGCATCCGGCGCGGCCGAAACGGCCAAGGGCAATGCAAAGTGCGGCCAAAGAGGAATTACACAAGATGAACGACCTGGCGATGATGTCCCGATATTACCTGCGTCCCCGGCGCGAACCCCGGTTGGACGACGTTCTCGCCGATCCCGTGGTGCGTCTTGTGATGGCGCGCGACGGCGTGACCCTCGACGACATGCGTGACGTCGTGTCGTCGGCGCGGGCGCGGCTCCTGTCCCGCCGGATGCTGGCGGCGGAGAGTTCCTTCTGAAAAGAGAGCCTCCGGGACCTCGGTCCAGGCGGCCCGGCGGGGAAAATCGCCGGGCCGGGCCCGCTCATATAAAATTGATTAGCAGGGGGAGATCAATTGCGTAACATCCCGCCAGAGAACGTTTCCCAGGGATCAAGGGGGCAATCTGATTCGGGGATTCCAACCTCCTCGCGGGCGGGGGGCAATGGTCGTCACCATTGCCGTCCTGCTTGCCGTTCTTGGCGCCGGTATTCCCGGGGCGGGCCGCGCGGCGGAGCCCTTCCGCGTTCTCTTCATCAGTTCCTATCACCCCATGTTCCAGAGCTTCATGCCCCAGGTCAGGGGATTGATGGACGGCCTTGCGGCGGCCGGCTGCGGCCCGGAGCGCTGCCAGCTCGATATCGAGTTCATGGACACCAAGCGGTTCCCCGGCGCGGAAAACGTCCGTTCCTTCGAGGCGCGGCTGGCCGCGAAACTCGGCGCGCTTCCGCCCTACGACGTCTTCGTCGTCGGTGACGACAACGCCCTGGCCTATGCCCTGAGCCAAAAGAACGGACTGTTCGCCGCCCGGCCGATCGTCTTTCTCGGCGTCAACGACCTGCACAAGGCCGCTTCCCTGGACGATGACGCCCGGGTCTCCGGGGTCGTCGAAGCCGCCTCCGTCCTCGAGACGATCGCGGTGATCCGCAAGCTCAGCGCGCCGGCCGGCGAGATCTTCGTGATCACCGACGATACGCCGTCGGCGGCGGCGGTGATGGCGGACGTCATGGGCACCGAGGCGGCGCGCCGGAAACATGGCTTGCATCCGTTGTCCATGATGGACCATTCCTACACGGAACTGGCCGAGCGGCTGGCGCAATTGCCCGCGGGCACGGCGGTGCTGTTCGTTTCGGCGTCGCGCGACCGCCACGGCCGGGTCCTGGCGCTGGCCCCGTTCATGAACCTGGTGACCGCACGGGCGGCCGTGCCCATTTACACCCTGTGGGACGACAACATTGGCATGGGCGTCGTCGGCGGCCGGGTGGTCGATCCTCACCAACAGGGGT
Source organism: Rhodospirillales bacterium CG15_BIG_FIL_POST_REV_8_21_14_020_66_15 (assembly GCA_002781745.1). Lineage (GTDB taxonomy): Bacteria > Pseudomonadota > Alphaproteobacteria > Rhodospirillales > Casp-alpha2 > UBA1479. The sequence goes on along the minus strand of PFFW01000098.1, from coordinate 7,482 downwards.
GGGCGGCCGGCAACATGGTCGCCGACATCGCCCGTGGGCGCCCGATTCGGGAGATTCCCGTCCTCGGCGAAAGCCCCAACCGCTACAAGTTCGACTGGCTGGCGTTGCAGCGGTTCGCCATCGACCGCGGCCTGCTGCCGCCCGGCAGCGTGGTCGTCAACCTGCCCAGGGGCGTGTGGGAGGAACACAAGGCGGCGTTCATCTCGGCCATCATCCTGTTCGGTGCCATGGCGGGGGTCACCGCCATCCTCATTTTCTACACGGCCCGCCTGCGCCGGCTGCGCAATGAACTGCGCGAGAGCGAACGGCGGTTTCGCGACTATTCGGCGGTAAGCTCGGATTACTATTGGGAAATCGACCGCGATCTCCGGTTCTCGTTCCTGTCCGACGTGTTCGAGGACGTCACCGGCGTCCCGCCCGATCGACTTCTCGGCCGGACGCGGGAACAGACCGGCCGACCGCCCGGCGTCGATGCCGAAACCTGGGCGGCGCATCTGGACGACCTGGAAAACCACCGGGAATTCCGCGGTTTCGTGCATGCGCGGACAAAGCCGGGCGGGGAGACCGTGTGGCTGGAGATCAACGGCAAGCCGGTGTTCGCCAAGGACGGCGAATTCATGGGCTACCGGGGAACCGGCCGCGACATAACCACCCAGAAGGCGGCCAATGAACGGTTGCGCGAACTGATGCACCTGGCCGATCAGGCGAACCGGGCGAAATCCGAATTCCTGGCCAACATGAGCCATGACCTGCGGACGCCCCTCAATTCGATTATCGGGTTCTCCGAAATGATTCGTGAAGAAACCTTCGGCCCGATCGAGTCCGGTCCCTATCGGGAATACATCAATCACATCCACCAGTGCGGCAAGCGGCTGGTCAATCTCGTCAACGACATCCTCGACCTGGCGCGCATCGAAAGCGGTGAATATCTGCTGGTCGAGGAGTGGCTGGACATCCCGGCGCAGGTTTCCCAGGCCTGCGACCGCTGCCGGCCGCCGCCGTCCACGGGTGATGCGGTGCGCCTGTCCGTGGCCGCGGAGGACTGCGACGCCCTGCTGTTCGCCGATGAGCGGGCGGTCGGACAGATTCTCGACAATCTGATCACCAATGCCATCAAGCACGGCGGCCCCGCCGTCAACGTCGAGGTTTCCTGGCGCGCGGGACCGGACGGAACCGCCGATATCCGTGTCGCCGATGACGGGCCGGGAATCCCGCCCGAACAGGTGGCCGGGATCACGGAACCCTTCCGTCAGGGCGGCGCCGACAGCGGGCGGCGGGCCTGGGCGCCGCGCAAGGTCGAAGGATTCGGCCTCGGCCTGAACATCGTCGAGAAGCTTTCCCGCCTGCACGGCGCCGAACTTCTGATCGATTCCGGCCCCGGGCGGGGCGCCGTGTTCACCGTGCGGTTCCCCGCCGCGCGGATCAGGTTGCCGGCCCCCGCGCCATGAGTGCCGCCAGGCGGCGGCAAAACGCCTGCGGGTCCAGGACCGGCTCGCCCTCCAGGATGCGCGCCTGATCCAGCAGCAGGAAGGCCGCGTCGTCAAGCGCCGGGTCCTTGGCGTTCTTCTCTTCCGCCAGTCTGGCCAGCTTGCCGATCAGCACGTGATCCGGATTGATCTCGAGGATACGCGGGGACAACTCGTGCCCGCCCAGCTGCTTGTGCTGTTTCAACAGACGTTCCAGGTTGATGTCCAGGTCGCCCTCGTCGGCGACCAGGCACACGGGGCTGTCGGTCAGGCGCTCCGACGGGCGCACGTCCTTGACCTTGTCACCGAGGGCGACCTTGAAGGCCGCCAGCAGCCGGTCCAGGCCGGGCGTCTCGGCTTTGTCCCCGGCCGTCCGCTTGTCCTTATCCTCGCCGTCGGCCTGTCCGGCATCCGTGTCTTTGGCGATCCTGGACAGGTCCGCGCCGCCGCGCGTCGCCGACTTGAAGGGCTTGCCGTCGAAGGCGCCGACATGGCTCAGCCAGAACTCGTCCACCGGATCGGTCATCAACAGGACCTCGACCCCCTTGGCCTTGAAGCCCTCAAGTTGCGGGCTCGCCAGGGCGGCGTCCGGGTCTTCGGCGGCGATGTAGAAGACGGCCTCCTGGCCCTCCTTCATGGCGGCGATGTAGTCGGCCAGGCTGATCCAGCCGGGCCGTTCGGAGCTTCGGAAGCGGGCCAGTTCCAGGATACGCTCGCGGTTCCCGATGTCCTCGTAAAGGCCTTCCTTCATCACCGGCCCGAAGGTTTCCCAGAATTTCAGGTAGTCGTCGGGCGTCTTGTCCGCCGATTTCTTCAGCTCGCCGAAGATGCGCTTGGTCAGGCCCTGGGATATCTTCGTCACCACCGGGTTGTGCTGCATCATCTCGCGGCTGACGTTGAGCGCCAGATCCTCGGAATCCACCACGCCCTTGACGAAACGCAGATAGGGCGGCAGCAGGCCCTCGCAGTTGTCGGTGATGAACACCCGCTTTACGTACAGCTTCACATGTCCCGCGCGGTCGGGATGGAACAGGTCGAAGGGCCGCATGGACGGGATGAACAGAAGGTTGGTGTAGCTGACGACCCCCTCGACCCGGTTGTGGATGGTCATCCAGGGGTCGTCGAAGGCATGGGCGGCGTGGTGGTAGAACTCCTTGTACTGCTCGGGGGTGACGTCCTTCTTGTCCCGCGTCCAGATCGCCGAGGCGGAATTGAGGGTCTCGTCCGCCAGCTGGACGGGAATGCCGATGTGGTCCGAGTAGGTACGCACGATGTGGCGGATGCGTTCCGGATCCAGGTATTCCTTTTCGCCTGGCTTCAGGTGCACGACGACGTCCGTGCCGCGGGCGTCGCGTCCGGCGTCCTCGATGGTGAACTCGCCCTTGCCGTCGGACGCCCATTTGAAGGCCGTGTCCGTGCCGGCCTTGCGCGTCACGACCTCGACCCGGTCCGCGACCATGAAGGCGGAATAGAAGCCGACGCCGAACTGGCCGATCAGCGATATCGCCTCCTTCCGGGCCTTGTCCTTGCTCTTCTTGCCGTCGCCGGACAGGCTTTCGACGAAGGCCTGCGTGCCCGACCGCGCGATGGTGCCGAGGATGCCCGTGAGGTCGTCCTTGTCCATGCCGACGCCGTTGTCGGACACGGTCAGGGTGCTGGCCTTCTTGTCGATGGAAAGGGTAATGCGGAAGCCGGGATCGCCTTCGATCAGCTTCGGTTCCGTCAACGCGCGGTAACGCAGCTTGTCGCAGGCGTCCGACGCGTTGGAAATCAGTTCGCGCAGGAAGATTTCCTTCTGGCTGTAAAGCGAATGGGCGACGATATCCAGAAGCTTGCCCACTTCCGCCTGGAAAGCGTGTTTTTCCACGGTCGTTGCGGTGGTCATGGTTCTTCTACCCCCAATATTTCCCGTTGGGCGGCCGCTGCCGGCGCATCTTGCTCTTGACCGGCGAGATATGTGACGGTGCATTTCCGATTGCAAGCCCCCGGCCCGCAGGGGGACTTTTGCGGGGAGGAGCGATGGCCGACGACGATCCCTTCGCGGAAAAGCGCCGCCGCCTGCTTGGCGAGATCGAACAGGACGCCCGCGACACGGCGTTCTGGACCGGGCGCAAGGCGTTCTCGGACCGCACCATGGACGCCATGGCGGCGGTTCCGCGGCACGCGTTCGTGCGTGACGAGGACGAGGTTGTCGCCTACGTCAACCGGCCGCAGCCCATCGGCCACGGCCAGACCATTTCGCAACCCTACATCGTCGCCCTGATGACGGACATGCTGGACCTGACCGGGACCGAGAAGGTGCTGGAGATCGGCACGGGGTCGGGGTATCAGGCGGCCGTGCTGTCGCACGTCGCCGGCCAGGTCTTCACCATCGAGATCGTCGAATCCCTCGGCCTCGCCGCCGAGAAGCGCCTGAAGGCCCTGGGTTACGCCAACGTCCAGGTCCGCGTCGGCGACGGCTACCTGGGCTGGCCCGAGCAAGCGCCCTTCGACGCCATCATGGTCACGGCGGCGCCGGAGAAAATCCCCGAGGCGCTGATCCGCCAGCTTCGCCCCGGCGGGCGCATGATCGTGCCGATCGGCCGCGCCCACGACCGCCAGACCCTGACCCTGGTGGTGAAGAGCATGGACGGCAAGGTGACGATCGAAAGCGTGCTGCCCGTGGCCTTCGTGCCGATGGTCAATAAGTCGCCGCCGAATTAGCTCCCGGGGCCCTTGCGTCGGGCGGCCGCCGAGGCGACATTTAGGGGGTTATGGAACTTTCCACGCAGCGCCAGCGCGTCATCGCCGTCCTGGGCCCCACCAACACCGGTAAGACCCACCTGGCGATGGAGCGGCTGCTGGCCCATCCGTCCGGCATCATCGGCTTTCCGCTCCGCCTTTTGGCGCGCGAGAACTACGACCGCGCGGTCAAGGCGCGCGGTAGGAATCAGGTCGCGCTGATCACCGGCGAGGAGAAGATCCTGCCCGAAGGGGCGCGCTACTTCCTGTGCACGGTCGAGGCCATGCCGCTCGACCGGCCCGCGGACTTCCTTGCCATCGACGAGATCCAGATGTGCGCCGACCCGGACCGCGGCCACGTGTTCACGGAACGCCTTCTGAAGGCGCGCGGCCGGTACGAGACCATGCTGCTGGGTGCGGAAACCATCCGTCCGCTGATCCAGCGGCTGGCGCCCGAGGCCGAGTTCATGACCCGCCCGCGCCTCAGCGTGCTGCGCTACACGGGGCCCAAGAAGGTCACGCGCCTGCCGCCGCGCTCGGCCGTGGTCGCCTTCTCGGCGGCGCAGGTCTATGCGCTGGCCGAACTGGTGCGCCGGCAGCGCGGCGGGGCCGCCGTGGTGCTGGGCGCCCTGAGCCCGCGCACGCGCAACGCCCAGGTCGCCATGTACCAGGCGGGCGAGGTCGACTACCTGGTCGCCACGGACGCCATCGGCATGGGCCTCAACATGGACATCGACCACGTGGCCTTCGCCGGCATCTCCAAGTTCGACGGCCGCCACCGCCGCAACCTGGCGCCCGCCGAGCTGGCGCAGATCGCCGGGCGCGCCGGGCGCGCCATGAACGACGGCACCTTCGGCACCACGGCGGACCAGAAGGCGCTGGATCCGGATCTGGTGGAAGCCATCGAAAGCCACCGCTTCGATCCCCTGACCAGGATATTCTGGCGCAACGGCGAGCTGGAATTCTCCTCGCTCCACGCGCTCAGGCACACGCTGGCCCGCCCGGCGCCCAGGGGCGGCCTGATGCGCGCCCGCGCGGCCGAGGACGAACAGGCCCTGGCGCTTCTGCTGCGCGACGAGACGGTGACGGAGCGGGCGGCCACGCCCGAGGCCGTGCGCCTGTTGTGGGAGGTCTGCCAGGTGCCCGACTTCCAGGGCGTGATGACCGACGCCCATGCCGGCCTGCTGGCCACCGTCTACAAGTACCTGACGGGCAAGGACGGCCGCCTGCCCGAAGACTGGATGGCGGGCCAGGTCAAGCGCCTGGACCGCACGGACGGCGACATCGACGCCCTGACCCAGCGCATCGCCCATATCCGCACCTGGACCTACGTGTCGTTCCACGGCGCCTGGCTCAACGACGCGCCGCACTGGCAGGGCCGCACCCGCGCCATCGAGGACAAGCTGTCGGATGCTCTCCACGAACGCCTGACCCAGCGTTTCGTGGACAAGTCGACGGCGCACCTGATGAAGCGGCTGAAGGACACGCCGGACCTGATGGCCGCCGTCACGCATGCCGGCGACGTGGTGGTGGAAGGCCATGCGGTCGGCCACCTCAAGGGCTTTCTGTTCGATGCCGCCGCCATGGGCGGCGACGCCGCCGGCAAGGCCATCGCCGCGGCGGCGGGCCGGGCGCTCAAGGGCGAATTCCGCCGCCGCGTCCAGGCGCTGGAGAAGGCGCCCGACGAGGCCATCCGATTGGCCCCCCTCGACGGCGATAGGGCGGGCGTGATCCTGTGGGACGGGGTGCCCGTGGGCCGGCTGGCCAAGGGCGATGCCATGCTGCGGCCCGCCGTGCGCGTGCTGGCGTCCGATCTGCTGGACGCGCAGGGCCGCGACCGCGTGACGAAACGCCTGGAAACCTGGCTCGCCGCGTATCTCGGGGACCTGTTCCGCGATCTTCTGGCCCTCGACAGGGCTTCCGTCACGGGTCCGGCCAAGGGGCTCGCCTTTCGTCTGGGCGAGGCCTTCGGCTCGCTGCCGCGCGCGGCGGTCGACGAACAGCTTGCCCTGATCGGCAAGGACGCGCGGCGCGACCTGCGCGCCGCCGGCGTCCGCATCGGCCGTGAGACCGTGTTCCTTCCGGCCCTGGTCCGACCGGCGCCCGCCGCCATGCGCGGCTTCCTGTGGTGTCTGGCCGAGGGCCGCAAGCCCGTGCCGCCGCCGCCGCCGGGCCGGGTGTCCATGCCCGCCGGGCAGCTGCCGGCGGACTACTGGGAACAGGTCGGTTTCCGCCGCTTCGGGCGCATCGCATTGCGCGTCGACATGGTGGAGCGCGTCGCCGCCGCTGCCTGGGAACTGGCCAACGCGGGCGGCAAGGCCGGGTTCGAGGTAACGCCGGACCTGCTGTCCCTCGCCGGATGCGGTGCGGCCGACATGGCCCGGATCCTGCGCGCCATCGGCTTCAAGGGCACACAGGCGGACGGCGTCCTGCGCTTCCGCCCGGCGGCCCGGAAGGGTCCGCCGGCGGCCGGGCGGAAGGGGAAGGCGAGTGGCAAGGCGGCCGCCAAGCCGAGGCCGCCCGCGCCGGTGGATCCCCATTCGCCCTTCGCCAAGCTGAAGGACCTGGCCCTGTCATGACGGAAGGGAATGGCGGCAGCCTGCGCCTGGACAAGTGGCTGTGGTTCGCGCGGTTCTTCAAGACCCGTACCTTGGCGACCAAATACGTGCTGTCGGGCAAGCTGCGGGTCAATTCCGTGGTGGTCGCCAAGCCGCATTATTCGGTGAAAACCGGTGACGTGCTGACCTTCCCTCTGCGCCCGGGCATCAAGGTGGTGAAGGTGCTGAACCTGGGCCTCAGGCGCGGCCCGGCGGCGGAGGCCCGGACCCTCTACGACGACCTGTCGCCGCCGCCCCCGCCCGGGAATCCGGCGGAAGGCGCAGGTTCCGCCGCTGCCGAGCCCGTGGCCGCCCGCGATCCCGGCGCCGGCCGCCCGACCAAGCGCGAACGGCGCGAGACGGATCGCCTGCGCGGCGAGGACGCCTGAGCGCGGCCCGCTAGGCCATTCCCGAACGCTTCCTGAAGATCACCGACAGGTTGTTGGCGGGCATGCGCGCCGTCTCGACCAAATGCAGGCCGCGCATGCGGGCCTCGAGCGCCACGTCGTCCAGGTTGCGCACGCCCCAATCGGGGTTCTCGGCGCGCAAGGCGGCGTCGAACCGGGCATTGCCGTCGGCCGTATGCGTGCCGCCCACCGCGAAGGGCCCGTAGAGGTACAGCACGCCCGCTTCGGGCAGGACGCCGCACGCCCCTGTCAGAAGCCCCAGGCAGGCCTCCCAGGGGGCGATGTGGATCA
>PFFW01000051.1 GCA_002781745.1 Rhodospirillales bacterium CG15_BIG_FIL_POST_REV_8_21_14_020_66_15 | reverse complement strand
GCGGGCTATTCCCTGGAGTGCGAACCCCATCCGGCGACCGACGGCCTGCTGGCCGCGGCCGGGACGCTGGAGACGGCCCTCGCAAGGCTGGGCAAGCCCATGGGCGAGCTGATCGAGCGCCTGGCCGCCAGGCTGGACGACGAGGCCGACAGCCTGGACACCCAGACCCGCAACCGCGTCGAGTCGGTGACCCGGTCGCTGGAGCGCCGCGGCCTGACCCAGATATCCGCCTGGCGCGACATGCTGAAGGCCCTCGGCAACGAGACGCCCGAAGCCTTCGTCGACTGGTTCGCCGTCGAACGCCAGTTCGGGCGCGAGGTCGACGTCGCCTTCCACCGCCATTACGTGGACCCCATGGTGCCCTTCGCCCGCGACGTGGCGTCCGAGGCCCACGGCGTGCTGGTGACCTCGGCGACGCTGCGCGACATCACCAGCGACGACCGCGACCCCGACGGCGACGGCTGGCCCCAGGCGGCCGCGCGCACGGGCGCCAGCCACATGGCGCGCCCGGCCGTGCACGTCGCGGTGCCCTCGCCCTTCGACTACGGCAAGCAGACTCGCGTGCTGATCGTCGGCGACGTGAACCGCAATTCGGCCGACCAGGTCTCGGCCGCCTACCGCGAGCTGTTCACGGCGTCGGGCGGCGGGGCGCTCGGCCTGTTCACGGCGATCAATCGCCTCAAGACCGTGCATCAACGCATCGCCGGGCCGCTCGAGGACCTCGACATCCCCCTTTACGCCCAGCATGTCGACCCGCTGGACACCGGCACCCTGATCGACATCTTCCGGGCCGAAGAGGACTCCTGCCTGCTGGGCACGGACGCCGTGCGTGACGGAGTCGACGTGCCGGGACGGTCGCTGCGCCTGATCGTGTTCGACCGGGTGCCCTGGCCGCGCCCGGACATCCTGCACCGGGCCAGGCGAAACGCCTTCGGCGGACGCGACTACGACGAGGCGTTGACGCGGCTCAAGCTGAAGCAGGCGTTCGGGCGGCTGATCCGCCGCGCGGACGACAAGGGTGTGTTCGTGATGCTGGACCGCGCCCTGCCGTCGCGCCTGGCCGCCGCCTTCCCCGAGGCGGTGGAGATCCAGCGCCTGGGCCTGAGCGAGGCCGTCGCCCAGGTTAAGGCCTTCCTTTCGCGGGAAGGGGAAGGCGGTTAGGGCCGCAGCGCGTCCGCGACCTGCGGCAGGGCGAAGAAGGCGCCGATGGTGACGACGGCCAGCAGGGTCGAGAACAGGGTGGCCGAGGACGTGCGCCGGATGTAGACGTTCTGCTGCTGCGCCAGGACGAAGCAGCTGGCCCCCGTGGGCAGGGCCGCCAGCATGACCAGCACGACCAGCCAGTCGGCACGCACGTCGAACACGTAGGCGCCCAGCAGCCAGGTCACGGCCGGGTGGACCAGCAGCTTGATCGCGACCATGACCGAGACCTCGCCCATGCCCTCGGCGACCGGCTTGCCGACCAGGAACAGGCCGAGCGCGAACAGCGCCCCCGGCGCGGCGGCGGCGCCCAGGACATTGGCGTAGGTGTCGACCGGCACCGGCAGCCTGAGCCCGCCGAGCGACCACGCCATGCCGATGGCGCAGCCGATGAACAGCGGGCTTTTCAGAAGCCCCCACAGGGAATCGATGAAGACCTTGGCCAGCGCCTGGCCCGTATCCTTGCTTTTTCCGGCGACGATCAGGACCTCGGTCACGGCGATGAACACCAGGGTCTGGAACACGGTGGCGATGGCCGCCGGCAGCGCCGCATCGGTCCCGAAGGCGACGATGGCAAGCGGGATGCCCATGTAGCCCGTGTTGGCGAACACCGAGACCATGGCGAACAGGGACGACTGCGACATGTCGTTCTTGAACGCGCGGCGCGACAGGAAATAGGCGCCCGCGAAGGTCACCGCGTTGCCTCCCAGGTAGGCCAGGATGAAGGGCCAGTCGAAGATCGTCGCGGCGTCGACCCGGGCCATGGAATGGCCGAGCAGGACCGGCAGCGCCACGTAGTAGACGAAGCGGTTGAGGGCGTCCGTCGAGGGCGCGCCCATGACGCCCATGCGCCCGGCCAGGAATCCCGTCAGGATGATGGCGAACACGGGCAGGACGACGTTGAGGACGGGTTCCATGGAGGCTCCGGCTGGGATGCGGGGACTTGACCGGCGAACGGCGGCCCTCCCATAACGGGTGCGCTGATATTTTTAAAGGATAAAGGGAAGGAAGCGGGATGACCAACCTTGCGGGAACGACCATCGGCGTCATCGGCCTTGGCCTGATGGGCAGGCCCATGGCCCGCAACCTGATGAAGGCCGGGGCGAAACTGGTCATCCACAACCGCTCCCAGGGCGTGGTCGAGGACTTGGCCCGGGAGGGCATGACGCCCGCGCGCACGCCCCGGGAACTTGCGGAAAAGACCGACGTCGTCATCTGCATGCTGTCGGACACGCCCGCGCTGGAGACCGTGCTGAGCGGCACGGACGGCGTGTTCCAGGCCCCCGTGCAGGGCAAGCTGATCGTCGACATGGGCACGTCCAAGCTTTTGGTCACCCGCATGCTGGCGGCCAAGGCGCAGGAGAAGGGCGCCGACTACCTGGACGCGCCGGTGTCCGGCGGCACCCTGGGCGCCGAGGCCGGCAACCTGACCATCATGGCGGGGGGATCGGACTCCGCATTCGAGCGCGCCCTGCCGGTCCTGCGGGTCCTGGGCGCCAAGATCACCCATGTCGGGCCGACCGGCGCCGGGCAGGTCGCCAAGGCCGCCAACCAGGTGATCGTGGGCCTCAACATCGGCGCCGTCGCCGAGGCCCTGTCGCTGGCCCAGGCGGCGGGCGTCGATCCGGGCAAGGTCCGCGAGGCCCTGGGCGGCGGCTTCGCCGACAGCCGCATCCTGGAGGTCCACGGGCTGCGCATGGTCGAGGGCAAGTTCACCCCGGGCGCGCGCTGCCCGATCCAGAGGAAGGACATGGACCAGGCCCTGGAATTGGCCGAACACCTGGGCATCGAACTTCCCGCCACGGCCCTGTCGCGCGACCTCTACGACCGGGTGATCGCGGCCGGCGACGGCGACTTGGACCATTCGGGCCTGATCCGCGCCATCCGCCCCGACTGGCCGGTGAACGAACGTTAGACCGCCCGCACCGCCTCGGGCCGCGCGGCGACCGGCAGAGTGAAAGTCACGGTGGTGCCTTGTCCGGGCGCGCTGGCGATGCGGATTTCGCCGCCCTGAAGTTCGATCAGCGATTTGGAGATGGACAGGCCGAGCCCCCAGCCCTTTTCCGTGGTGAAGGGGTTTTGGCTGCTTTTCGAGAACGGCTCCAGCAGACGCCCGATCACGTCCGGATCGATCCCGAGACCGGTGTCGGCGATCGCGACGGCGACGACGTTGCCTGACGGAACGGCCGAAATCGTGATACGGCCCGACGACGGCGTGAACTTGATGGCGTTGACGAGAAGGTTGAGAAACACCTGCTTCACCGCGCGCGCGTCGGCGTGCACGAGCGGCAGGTCCTCGGGCATTTCCAGGTCGATGCCGATGTCCTTCTCGTAGGCGCGCATCCGCGCCGCGTCGACGCATTCGCCCGCAATCCCGACCAGGGAGACCTCGCCTGGGTCGTGCTGGCCGGCACCCGCCTCGATGGCGGAAACATCCAACAGGTCCTCGACCAGGGACAAAAGGTAGGTGGCGCTGGAATGGATATCCTTGGCGTACTCGCGGTACTTGCCGGCGCCCGGCGGCCCGAAGTACTGGCCGTGGAGGATATCCGAAAAGCCGATGATGGCGTTGAGCGGCGTGCGCAGTTCGTGGCTCATGGTCGCGAGAAACCGGGTCTTGGCTTGATTGGCCTCTTCGGCGAACTCCAGGGTGTCACGCAATTCGTTCTGCACCGCCTTTTCCGCGGTGATGTCGACCATGATGGTGAGAAGCGCCTTGTCCCTGCCCGCGCCCAGCAGGATGGGAATTTTGTGATTGAGCAAGGCCTTGCGGCCCACGGCGGGAAATGTGCGCATGACCTCCTCGATGCTGACCTCGCCGGTTTCAAGAACCTGCCGGTCCTTGTCCGAGATGGCCCGCGCGTCCTCCTCGGGGAATACGTCCCAGATGACCTTGCCGGCGAGGGCCTCCGGCGTCGAGCCGACCCAGGCCGCATAGGTCGGATTGGCCAGCAGGATCACGCCGTTGCCGTCCTTGAGCGTCAAGCCGTTGGGCGTGTTGTCGATGATCGCCTGCAGGCGCGCCTCGCTGACGGCCAGAGCCTCGCGGGTTTGGATGTGTTCGTCGATCGCCTTGAAGATACCGCCCAGCACCGCCGTGGCCGGCGAAAACGTCACTACGATGGGGATCGCCACCGTGTTCAGGACCTCGTCGACGACAGCCTCGGGAAGCCACGTGAACAGCCCGATTTCGACGAGATGAACTGCCAGGCCGAACAGGAACAGCGTCAACAGGTTCAGCGGGATCAGTCGACGCTTCAGCGCGAAATGAAAGGCGATGCCCAGCCCGACGCTGGCGACGACCACCGCGACTCCGACGGGCGCGCCGCCGCCGCCCAGGTGTATCCGGAAGCCGGCGGCAATCAGCCCCGCGACGGCGCCGGCGAGGGGCCCGCCGAACATCCCGGACAGGCTGAGAATGACCGACCGGGGGTCGAAGATCACGCCCGGCGAGATGACGACCGGGGACTCCATGCCGATGACGCAGACCGCGCCGAACAACAGGCCGGAAAGGACTTTTCCGGCGGTCTCTTCATTGGGCCATCGTTGCGCGATGAACGCGTAGAGAAGGCAAAGAGACAGCAGCAACGAAGCCGCTTTGGCAAATTCGGCGACCATCAGGGCATCAGACTATCGCAAAAGGAGGCGGGTGTTCATTAGACCAAAAGTGCAGTCGTCTGAATATAGCGGGCTCTCGGAGACGGTGCATTTCCCGCCGGATGCGCAAAGTATATGCATATAATTTAATCACAGGAAAATTATAGCATATTTTTTATTCATTTTGGCAACGGGCGCGCCACTGTGCCCTGCGAATGCCGCCATCTAATCGATTGCGTTTAAATGAGAATTTCCCACGGTGCCGAGCTGGCACAAGACTTGCTGTTTACACATGCGAATTGCCGGCCACAGGACCCGCAGGCGCCCGCCGCGAACAACAACAGGGGCAACCAAGAAGACGACGATGCGTGTGATGCTGGTAACGGACATTCCCGATGCGCTGGACGCCGTCACGGCCCACGCCCAGGGATCGGATGGCGCGGCGCACGAGGTCGTCGCCCTTGCCGCCCCCCACGACACGCTGGCCGACAAGGCCCGCGAGGCAGCTCCCGACGTTCTTGTGGTGCACGTCGCCAAACCCGACGAATTTCCCTTCGCTGACCTGCAGCGCCTAAGCGAGTCGCAGCCCCTGCCCGTCATGTTCCTGGCCGACGACGAGCGGCCGGAGATCATGGCCCAGGCGTCACGCGCCGGCGTCAACGCCTACCTGCCCGTGGAGGCGGGGTTGAAGGCCTTCCCGACCCTGGCCGAGTGGACGCGCGCCCAGTTCCTCATAATGCGCGAGTTGAAGAAACTGTTGAAGGAGAAGGAAGACAAGCTGGCCGACCGCATCGCCATCGAGCGGGCCAAGGGAATCGTCATGAAGCTGAAGGGGCTTGAGGAAGACACCGCCTATCACGAGATCAGGAAGCTGGCGATGAAACGGTCCCAGCCCATGCGCGTCGTCGCCGAACAGATCATCGACACGGAAAACCTGGTCTTCTGCAAGGGATAACGAAGGAGACGCCTCGGCCTCCGGGCCGGCGTCGCGACAAGGAATTCGAAACACCGAGTCCATCTCCTTTCAAGACGGACTTGGCGAAGGCGGCGGGTCGGTATCGACAGCCACTCTCTCCTCAGGGGCCCGCCGCCTTCCTCCCCTCCGCCGCAAATCCCGTCGGCCGTTACCCGCTTGAACCCTCCCCCTCGAACAGGATTTCGGCCAGGGCCTCGGGGCAGACGACGAAGGGCGAATGGCCGCAGTTCATGCGCCAAACCCGGCGCGCCGGCAGAGCCGCCAGCATGGCGTCCTGAAGGTCGGGCGTGATGGCGAGGTCGCCGCGGCAGGAAACGTAGTCGCGCGGCACCCGCCCGAAGTTCTCGGCCGACAGCGCGAGGCCCTGGCGGAAGATCGCCATCGGCTCGGGCCGAAGCTTAGGGAACACCCGGTCGAGGTCCTCCCCGGACGCGTCCTGGTAGAAGGCATCCCGGGTCGTGTCGCGGTCGACGGCAAGGCAGGGAACGCCCTCGTGGTCGACCTTCAGGGCCCGTGCGCGGGAACCCTCGTCGCGGCGCGCCCAATCCAGGATGCTCTCACCCGGCCCCGGCATGTAAGCCGTCAGGTAGACGAGGCGCGTGAGCAGGTGCGGCACCCGCTCGGCGGCCTCGGCGACCACCGCGCCGGCCATGGAATGGCCGAGCAGGGAGACCGGGCCGCCCACGCCCTTGACCGCATCCGCGACGCGGTCGGCGTAAAGGGTCAGCGAAAGGTCGGCCGAGGGCGTCTTGTCGGCGCCGTGGCCCGGCAGGTCGGGGGTCAGGACCCGGGCGCCCCAGGCCTCCAGGACCGGCGTCAGCCGCTCCCAGCACCAGGCGCCGTGATAGGCGCCGTGGACGAGGACGAAGGTGGCCGCCACGGGCGCCGCACGCCCTAAAGGGCGACCAGGTCGAAGGCGACGCTGATGCGCGTCCCCTCGCCGTCGAAGGGAATGGTGCGGTGGAAGTAGGCCGAGGGGAACAGGTACATGACCCCTTCCTCGGGCGGGAACAACTGCAGGTGCGGCTGGTGCCTGAGCGTGAACTGCTCGGGCGCCTGGAAGAACTCGATGAAGCCGTTGGTGTCGCCGGGGTCCGTAACCTGCTGAGGGAGCTGCGGGTAATAGACACCCGACAGGAAGCCCGACGGATGGATGTGCGGCATCTGGTGGCCGCCGGCATTCATCTCGACCGCCCAGACGGTCAGCGAATATTCGTCGGACCAGCGGGTGAACAGGGGATGGGGGTTGTTTCGGTGGCGGCGGCGATAGACCCGCGCGGCCTCGGCGATCATGTCCTTGAAGTGGCGCATGGGCCCCCAGGGCTCGCACACCAGGCTGCCGGTGTGGCGGCCGGCGACGGTGGCGTGGCTGGGCGGCGACGGCACCAGGGACGGATGGCCAAGGATGTGGCGCACCATCTCGCGGTTGAACTCGGCCATGGAGGCGAAACCGTCGGGGCACAGGGGCCGGTGGCCCATGATCAGGTTCGGCGGCAGATAGGCCTCGGCCTCGGCGACCCGGCCCATGTCCGTCATCACGACGGCCCGGTAGGCGAGCATTTCCGGATCGCCCGGCACCTTGGCCAGGCGTTCGTCGCAGACCTCGAGCGCCCGAGCGTGGTCGCCCGCCTGCAGCAGCGCATCGATCAGGTTGATCCGCGCCAGGCGGTGACCCGGCTCGGCCGCCAGGATTTCCTCATAGCCGGCGCGCGCGCCGGCGGCGTCGCCCGCGTCGAGCTTCAGGGCCGCGGCCTTCTCGTCCAGGTCGGCCGAGCGCACGCCCTTGGCCGCCGCCCGGTCGATCAGGTCAGCCGCTTCGTCCTTGCGGCCGTCCTGGATCACCGCCGCGATCAGCCCGGCCCAGGCGGCTGCATCGCCGGGGGTCCGCACCGTGAGGTCGCGGAAGGCGGCCTCGGCCCCGTCGCGGTCGCCGCTGTGCATCAGGGCCTCTGCGCGCTGGAAGACGAACACGGGGTTGTCCGGAAAGCGCCGCATGCAGCCTTCCAGGAAGGGGATGACGGTCTTGTAATGTTCCGTGCCGAGCATGGCCTGCGCCAGATTCTCCCAGGCCGACTGCCAGTCGGGATTGGCGTCGCAGGCGGCCCGCAGGTGTTCGATGGCTTCGGTCCACTGGTGGCGGCGCAGGCAGAGGGTCCCCAGGTTATAATGCACGGGGGCCGAACCAGGCTGCAATGCGAGGGACCGGCGATAGGCCGGCAGAGCCATCCGGTTGACGCCCAGGCGCTCCGCCGCATGGCCCATCATGGCCCATTGCGAGGCGTCGAGACCACGTCGCGCATCCAGGCGCGCGTACAGTTCCAGCGCCAGGTCGTCGGCCCCCGCCTGGTATGCGGCCGCCGCCCCCAGGGCCAGAATTTCGGCGTCGGCGCGGCCGGTCACGGCGGCCTGGTAGGCGGCATTCGCCGCGTCGACCAACCGTCCGTCGTTGATCAGTCCTTTGATGCCGCCGGCGCCGGCACTGATGGTCATGCGCTGAAATCCGACCTGCATGGATTGCCGTTTCCCGATGTGATCCGCGAGACCTGCGGACCGTAGCAAACTTTCGCGTTCGGCCATATAGCCGAGGCGGGGCGTGGTCCATGTTTCGCGCAAAACCGCCGTCACGCCGCCGGGTCGCCCCCGGCGGCATTCGGGTTTTGCGACGGAAAAAGGGCCACCCTTTCGGGCGGCCCTCTCCAATCACGCGTGTCAGGCTGGATTAGAAACCCATGCCGCCCATGTCGGGCATGCCGCCACCGGCGGGCATCGGGTCCTTCTTCTCCGGCTTCTCGGCGACCATGGCTTCCGTGGTGATCAGCAGGCCGGCGATGGAGGCCGCGTCCTGCAGGGCCGTGCGGACGACCTTGGTCGGGTCGATGATGCCGGCTTTCAGCATGTCAACGTATTTGCCGGTCTGGGCATTGAAGCCCTGGGTCTTGACCTTGCCTTCCAGCAGTTTGCCGGCGACCACGGCGCCGTCGAAACCGGCGTTCTCGGCGATCTGACGGATCGGTGCCTGCAGGGCGCGGCGAACGATGTCGATGCCGACCTGCTGGTCGTTGTTTTCCGGGGTCAGCTTCTTGAGCGCGTTGACGGCATAGAGCAGGGCGACACCGCCGCCCGGAACCACGCCTTCCTCGACCGCCGCGCGGGTCGCGTGCAGGGCGTCGTCGACGCGGTCACGCTTTTCCTTCACCTCGACCTCGGTGGCGCCGCCGACGTTGATGACGGCCACGCCGCCCGCCAGCTTGGCCAGCCGTTCCTGCAGCTTCTCGCGGTCGTAGTCCGAGGAGGTTTCCTCGATCTGCGCCCGGATCTGGTTGCAGCGCGCCTCGATGTCCTTCTTCTTGCCGGCGCCGTCGACGATGGTGGTGTCGTCCTTGGTGATGATGACGCGCTTGGCCGTGCCCAGCATCTCAAGACCGACGTTTTCCAGCTTGATGCCCAGATCTTCGGAAATCACCTGGCCGTTGGTCAGGATGGCGATGTCTTCCAGCATGGCCTTGCGGCGGTCGCCGAAGCCCGGCGCCTTGACGGCCGCGACCTTGAGGCCGCCGCGCAGCTTGTTGACGACCAGGGTGGCCAGCGCCTCGCCCTCGATGTCCTCGGCGATGATCAGCAGCGGCCTGGATGCCTGCACCACCGCTTCCAGGACCGGCAGCAGCGGCTGCAGCGAGGACAGCTTCTTCTCGTG
>PFFW01000117.1 GCA_002781745.1 Rhodospirillales bacterium CG15_BIG_FIL_POST_REV_8_21_14_020_66_15 | reverse complement strand
CCGCACCGCAGCCCTCGCCGAAACCACACGCGCCGACGCAAACTGCGACACCGCGTCCGCAGGCGCCCGCGCCGGCCAAGCCGGCGGCCAAGTCATCTACCGCTTCTAGCAACGACCCCTACGCTGATATACTCAAGGCCATGGAGCACGAGCGCGGTCCGCGGTAGGTCGGGAACGTCCCGAATGCCCGCTCCCGCGCTGGAGCCGAGACATGCAACATCAAGCCAACCCGCCTTACGCTTCGCCGTTGGACGAGCTGCTGATCAAGCGGCCGATGCCGTCCCTGCGCGGTGCTGCCTGGCCGATCATGATCCTGATCACGGCGCTTCTGACCTGGGCCAACTTCGCCAAGCTGGACGAGGTGTCCGTCGCCATGGGCAAGGTCGTGCCCCTGGGCAGGACCAAGGTCGTGCAGCACCTGGAAGGCGGCATCGTTCAGGAAATCTACGTGTCCGAAGGCGACACCGTCAGCGAGGGGCAACCTCTGCTGCTGCTCGACCTGGCGTCGGGCGGCACCAACCTCGAGGAACTGCAGGTCCGCCTCGACAGCGAACTGGCCGCCCGCGCGCGCCTCGAGGCCGAAGCCGAGGGTCGCAGCCTCAGGTTCCCCCGCGCGCTTGAAACCCGGCGGCCCGCCCTGGTCGAAGCCCAGCGCCAGGCCCATGACGCCCGCCAGCGTGAACTGAAGGCGTCGATCAGCGTGCTCAAGGAGCAGACCAAGCAGCGCGAACTGGACGTAAGGGAGATGCTGGCCAAGAAGAAGGCTACGGAACGCAACTACTCCCTTGCCCGCGAGCGCCTCGCCATGTCGGCGTCGCTGCTGGCCGAAGGCCTGACGGCGCGCATCGAGCACCTGAAGCTGGAGGCCGAGGTCGAGGACCTGGACGGCCAGTTGAAGGGTCTGATCCCGGCCATCCCCCGCGCCCAGGCGGCGGTCGAGGAAGCCAAGCAACGCGTATCGGAATCGCAGAAGAGCTTCCAGCGCGAGGCCCGCGATGAATTGAACAAGGTCGAGCAGTCGATCGCGCGCATCCAGGAACTCCTCCAGGAAGCGGAAAAACAGGGTGCCCGCTCGGAGATCAAGAGCCCCATCAACGGCATCGTGCAGAAGATGGTCGTCAACACCGTGGGCGGCGTCATCAAGCCGGGCGAGCCGATCCTGGAGATCGTGCCGACGGGCGACAAGCTGGTGGTCGAGGCGCGGCTCAACCCCACGGAACGCGGTTTCATCGTCGAAGGCCAGCCCGCCGTGGTGAAGATTTCCACCTACGACTTCGTGCGCTACGGCGGCCTGGACGGCAAGGTCATCGCGGTCGCCCCCGACGCCTCGACGGACGAGAACGGCGCCCCCTATTTCCGCGTCGTGGTGGAGACGGAAAAGACCTACCTGGGCCAGACCAAGGGGCTTCTGCCGATCACTCCGGGCATGGAAGCCACCGTCGACATCCACACAGGCAACAAGTCGGTCATGGAATACCTGGTGAAGCCGGTCTTGAAGTTGAAGGATGAGGCGTTCCGCGAGCGGTGAGGCACCGCGACGGGTGGCCCCGGGGCGGCCGAGGGTCCGAATTCTCCCCGCCGCCGCCCGCGCGGTCACGCTAACCATTTGTTATTTGTTGCCAATCTATTATAAACAAAAGGTCATTAGGGGAGTTCACTGCGCACCGTGCGCCCCTCGGGAATCAGTGCGGCGCGCGTGGGGTAAGGGTCCGGGGAAGCCATGTCACTAACCACACTCATCGGGTTGCTGGCCGCGTTCGGGCTGTTCATCGGCTCGGTCATGATGAGCACCGACAACTTCCTGATTTTCCTCAGCCTTTCCAGCTTCACGATGGTTGTCGGCGGGACACTCGCAGCGACCTTCATTTCGTACGAACCGCGCTATGTGATGCTGTCGCTGAAACTGATCTGGCGCATCCTGTTCTCACCCAAGGTCGGCCGCAATGTCCTGAAGTCCGAGGTCGGGCGAATCATCCGTTGGGCCTACACGGTCCAGAAAAGCGGTCCGCCCGCGCTTGAGGCCGAGGCCACGAAAGCCGTGCGCGGTGACAAATTTCTCAAGTTCGGCGTGGAGATGGTGATCTCCGGCTATACGGGCGAGGAAGTGCGCGAGATCCTGACCAATGCCATCGAATCGACCTTCGGGCGCAACACGGTGCAGGTCGACATCCTGCGCAACATGGGCGGCGCGGCACCTGCCTTCGGCATGATCGGGACTCTGGTCGGCCTGATCATCATGCTCGACAACCTGGGCGGCGACCCGACGCAACTGGGCGGCGGCCTTGCGGTGGCCTTGTTGACCACGCTTTACGGGGTCATGTTCGCGCGCTTGATCTTCATCCCGGCGGCAACGAAGATCCAGCAGCGCGAGGAAATCGTGCGGTTCCGCAACTACCTGATCGCCGAGGGCCTGTCCCTTCTGGCCGACAAGAAGAATCCCCGCTACATCGCCGACCGCATGAACAGCTTCCTCGACCCGGCCATCCACTTCAACATCGACAAGATGAAGAGGTAGAGCCGTGCATAGGCGGCTCCCCTTCCCTTGCTGCGCCGTCGCAGGCTGACGCCATGGCCGTTCCCGTCAAACCTCCGCCCCAAGAAGAAAAGGAAGACTGGCTGGTCACCTATTCCGATGCCATCACATTGTTGATGGCGTTCTTCGTGATGATGCTGACCTTCGCCGAGTTCGACATTCCCGCCTTCGAGGAAGCGGCCGCCGCCATCAAGGACAAGATCGGCTCCAGCGACGACAACGCGTCGCCCACGGAGAAGCTGAAGATCGACCTGGAGGACGTGGTGTTCCAGATGCAGGCCGACCGCGCCGTGCAGGTGACCAAGGACTCCAAGGGCGTGGTGATCGAACTGTCATCGGGGGCGTTCTACAAGCCCGGCTCGGCGGAACTGCGCGAGGAAGCCGTCCCCTACCTTGAAAAGATCGCCCAGACCATCAGCGCGCCGCGCTATGCCACCTACAACGTGCAGATCGAGGGCCACACGGACGACGAGCCGATCTCCACCGAACGCTTTCCCTCCAACTGGGAACTGTCGACGGCACGGGCGGCGACGGTCGTCAGGTTCTTCGACGACAAGGATTTCGTAGATCCGCTGAAGATGAGCGCGTCGGGTTTCGCGGACCAGAAACCCAAGGTGCCGAACCGTACCGAAGATGGCACTCCCATCCCGGAAAACCAAGCCACCAACCGGCGCACGGCGATCCGCGTGACGGCCATGTCGCTGAAGGAACGCGAGGTCTGGTACCAGCACCTGGCGACGCTGCGAGCCAAGGCAGAGGAGGCGAAACGCGCCAAGGAAGCCGCCGAAGGCCAGGGACAGGCCGGCCAGCCGCCCGCTGAAGGCCAACAAGCGCCCCAGCAAGGTCAAGCGGCACCGGAGGGTCAGCCCCCCACCGAAGGGCAGCTGCCCGCACCGGCTCAGCAATAGAGCCTGTCATCCATCGATTATAGGGATTGGTGATCCGGCAACGGCAGTCGCCGGCAGTCTACTCGATGATCAGTTCCATGCCTTCGCGGCTGACGAAGTTGCCTTCCCAGGCCGCCTCGGCCTCGGCCGCAAGCCTGTCCATGAAGGCGTCGTCGTGCTCCGGGTCATGGTGGAAGATGGCCAGCCGCTTGGCCCCCGCCGCCTGGCACAGGCGCATGCCTTGGTTCCAGGTCGAATGGCCCCAGCCGACCTTGGCGGGGAATTCCTCTTCCGTATAGGTGCTGTCGTAGATCACCAGATCGGCGCCGTCGATCAGGCCCAGGATGTTCTCGTCCAGGTGGCCCGGTTTGTGTTCCGTATCGGTGATGTAGCAGATGGCGGCTCCCCCGTGCTCCACCCGGTAACCGGTTGCACCGTTGGGGTGGTTGAGCGGTGCCGTCTTGATGGTGATGTCCGAGGGGAGAGAGAAGCTGTCACCGGCGTTGAAATCCTCAAACCGCAGCTTGGCCTGCATGGCTTCGAGGGGCACCGGAAACATGGGGTTGTGCATCTGCGTCGACAGAATATCCTGGATGCCCTCGTCGCCGCGGCTTTTCAGGTGACCGGCCATGATGTGGATGGAGAATTCCGGATTGTAGGCGGGGACGAAGAAGGGAAACCCATTGATATGGTCCCAATGGGTGTGGGTCAGCAATAGGTGGGACGACTTCATTCCCGATTGAAGAAAGGCGTTTCCATAGGACCGAATGCCTGTCCCCGCATCCATTACGAACCGGTAATCGCCTGCCTCGACCTCGATGCAACTTGTGTTACCGCCATACTTCATGTGCTGCGGCGTAGCGCAGGCGATGCTTCCCCTAACTCCCCAGAATTTAAGACGGATGGCCATTATCTCTTGCAGACTATTGCACCCGCTTCACAAGCGTGAAGGAACGCAACGGCTATCTCCCTTGCGGACAGGCCCTCGACGACGCCCGGCTAGGCCGCACCTTATTGGTACGATTAATCCCCTGTATAGGCCATCAAGTGACTGCTGTCACAGATTGATTTCCAACCACTCCAATCGCCGCACCGACCTTTACGTCCAACTGTCGGTCAGCCCGCCCTCGATTGCTGGCGATTTCGACCAGACCATTCGAATTCGCGTACCAGAACAACGTGTTCGGCGGAACCGACGCGAATGTCTTTTCGCCTTTTATTTCAACATTGTGAACTAAAATTCGGTCATTTGGCGAGAGATTTTCCGCGCGCAGGCCGGAAATTGCATTACCAAATCCGTCGATGTAGACAATTCGCTTGTATTCATCGGGCCAGCCGGCTCTGTCGGCCTCCGACGCGGCGATGTCGCGGCCATGCGCCGCACCTTCGAAGACACCGTCGCGGGCAATTCCGGCGGCCACGGGCGCGAACAGGTCGCGGCCGTGAAAACTGGCCGACAGGCGCCCGGGACGCCAGACGATCTCCCACACCCGCGCTGTCCGGGCCCGTCGGACCAGAAGGGCGAACAACCCGTTGTCGGGCCCCACGAACCACCGCCCGTCGGCGGCGACGACAAGCGCGCGGCGGTCGGTGCCGACCCCCGGATCGACTACGGCCAGGAACACCGTGCCGGCTGGAAACTCCCCCGCCAGGGCAGCCAGAAGATAGGCCGAGGCTTGCGAATCGAACGCCGGTGCGTCGTGCATCAAGTCGACCACCGGAACGCCGGGCGCGTCCCGATGCAGGACCGCCTTCATCTGCCCCACGTAGGGCCCGTGAAATCCGAAATCCGTGAACAGGGCCAGCATGGCCTAACCCGTCCCCTTAAGGAAATGCAATCGACCCCGCACAGCCTAACAGAATGCCCGAACGCAATCACCCGGCACCGCGCATGGCGGCGCCGGGGATCGGCAGGACAAATGCAGAAAAAGATTCGCCGCTCAGACCGCGGCGGCGGTATCGGCGATCGCCCGCGCGACGTGCTTCTGGACCTTCTCGAAGGCCCGGTTTTCAAGCTGGCGCACCCGTTCACGGCTGATGCCGTACTGCGCCCCCAGATCCTCCAGGGTCGCCGGCTGGTCGTTCAACCGCCGTTCGACGAAGATTTCTCTCTCCCGCTTGGGAAGGGCGGCCATGGCCTCCTGAACCAGGGTACGACGGAAATTGCCCTCTTCCGTGTCGCCGAACAGGGTTTCCGGATCGGGGCGCTCGTCAACCAGGGTGTCCTGGAATTCGACGCTGCCTTCCTCCTGGGTCACCGGCGCGTTCAGCGACAGGTCGCGCGCCGCAAGCCGGCGGTTCATGTAGGCGACGTCGCCCACCGAAACGCCGACCTCGTCGGACAGGCGCTTGGCGTCTTCCGGGTTCAATTCGCCGGCATCGAGTATCTTCAGCCGGCCCTTGAGGTTGCGCAGGCTGAAAAACAGCTTTTTCTGCGAGGCGACGGTGCCCATCTTCACGAGCGACCAGGATTTCAGGATGTATTCCGTGATCGCCGCCTTGATCCACCACATGGCGTAGGTGGACAGACGGAACCCGCGCTCGGGCTCGAACTTCTTCACGGCCTTCATCAGGCCGATGTTGCCCTCGGAAATAAGGTCAGCCACCGGCAAACCGTAACCGCGGTAGCCCATGGCGATCTTGGCGACCAGACGCAGGTGCGATGTCACCAGCTTGTGGGCGGCATCGACATCGCCGTGTTCGGTCCAGCGCAGCGCAAGCATCTGCTCCTCCTCCTTGTCCAGAAGAGGAAACTTCCAGATTTCGCGGAAATACTGGCTCAGGCTTCCTTCGCTGGGGACGGCAGGTAATGTCATCGTCGTCATCTTCTCTTGTTCCCGCTGTTGGGGCGGCACGCGGCCACCCTAGGACATGATCGTTTTCTAGGCCGGGATTGAGGCGGCTCTATGGCAGGCCAAAGGCATGCATAGGGCATGCTCCGGGACCGACCGGAACGCCGACAAAGCCGGTACCTTCCGCAAAAGCGGACGCACGGGACGCAGTGACAAGAGAAGGAGTGCCGTCGAAGCACATATGCGTTTCATGCCTTATCCTCCATAAGAAGCAATATGGCGTCGCTTGACAGGTTGAGCCATTGATGCATCAACCCCTTTCTTCGTCCGCTGCTCAGCCGGACAAACCACGTCGACCCCTTCCGGGCGTCTACGTCGTTAATATAGCGGAAAAGACTTTCTTATTCAAGATTCTGGGCGGTAACCGGCCAGCCCTGACTACTGAACGGTCTGCTCCAGTTTCGCGAACGAACTGTCCAACTCCCCACCCGGTGTCAGGCCGCTGCGGAACTCCGGCGCCAGATCGGGAATCGGCGGCAGGTCCAAATTCTGGCCGTTGGAGATTTCCGCCCGGCGCTTCTGACGATAGAGGGAGCGGATCGCCGCGTAGTAATCGACCGACGTCTTCCTGATTTGGTCCAAGTCCTCGACCACATCGGCGTATTCCAGAAGGCCGTCGACGACGTCGAGCGCGAGATCGACCTCATCCGCGTCGACGTTGTCCAGGTAGTAGCCCAGCGGATCAAAATAGCTGTCCACCAGCAAGCGGCCGATAGCGTCCCGCGGGTTGGACGGCCCCAGGATCGGCAGCACGACGTAGAAACCCTCGCCCACGCCCCAAACGGCCAGGGTCTGTCCGAAGTCCTCTTTGTGCCTTTCGAAGCCCATCTCCCCCGCCATGTCGGCCATGCCGGCCATGCCGAAGAAGGTGTTGATGAAGCCGCGCATGAAGGTCACCAGCGCACGTTCGAACTCGAATTGCAGCAGGTCGTTAGCCAGGATGATCGGCGTCGACAAGTTGTTGAACATGTTCTTGATCGCCCTGCGCCCGGTCGCCGGCACGGTCGAATTGTAGACGTCGACGACGGGGCGGAGGATCACCTGCTGCACCCCCTCGTTGAACGAGAAGATGGCGCGGTTCACACTTTCCAGCGGATCGTTGCCTTCGTCTTCGACCTGAGAAAGCTGGATGTCCGCCTGGGCGATCAGGCCGTTCTGAAACGACAGTTCGCGAACCTGGTCATCGGCCTGAGCCGAACCCAGACACAGCCCCATCCCCAAGATCGCGCTGCCCGCGAAATTCCGAAACCTACCGGTCAATTCCCAGCCCCACTTCCTCGTCATGACCGCTCCCGTTTGGGGATCGGTTCTGAATGCGTGTTGCGACAGCGCGCCTGGACGCATCGTTTATCGCAATGAATTAATAGGGGAAGTTGTCCCCCCCCGCAACTGATTCAAAGCAGTTTATACGTTGGACAGCGCTAAATTAAATGTGATTTCAACGTGTGTGGAAACGCACTGGGAAAATCCCTATTCTGCTCGTCGGGGAGTTTCCGAGAGATATGACAGCATTCAGACTGCAGACCTTTAAGATGATCCTGGCATTGGCCGTGGCGATATTCGTCATGGCCTCGTCAGCCGCTCGCGCGGCAGGCCCTGAAGCCACGGTCAGCGCCTTCCACGACGACCTGATTTCGGTCATGAAGGACAGCGAAAGCCTGGGAATTTCAGGTAGATACCATAAGTTCCTCACTCAGATCGACCGATACTTCCACATGCCCCTGATGGTCAGCTTCGTCTCCGGTGACCATTGGGTGAAGGCAGCCCCGGAAGCGCGTGCGAAGCTGTACCAGGCGGCGCGGCGCATGAGCGCCGGTGAACTGGCCGTGCTGTTCTCGGGATACGGCGGCGAAACCTTCAAGACCCTCCGTACGCGCACCATCAAGGACGGGTCGGTCCTGGTTGAAACCGAACTGGACCGAAAGAATGATTCGAACGTGAAAGTGACCTACCGGATGCGCGAGTTCGGTGAAACGTGGCGAATCATCGACGTAATGCTCGACGGCGCGATCTCTCAACTGATCAAGCGGCGGGACGAGTATCGCCGCACCCTGGAAGACAGCGGGATCACCGGCCTGACCGCCCTGCTGGACGCCAAGGCCGACGAGATTCTCGGAGTGAAGGGCGCCATCAAGGCATCCAATTAATTTTCCGCCGCCCGCGAGGTGCCTCTGGCACGGGCGTGAATTTCGGCATAACTGTTCGATCATGCGCATACATCCGTTCCCGACCCTAGTCGCCGCCTGCGTGATCGCGTTCGCGGCCGTCTTTCCCGCCACGGCCAAAACGCCGCCGGCCGACCAGGCCGCCGACGTGGTCGCGGCCTTTCACGCAACATTGCTGGGCGTCATGAAACGCGCCGACGAACTGGGCGTGAAAGGCCGCTACCAGGCCCTCGCCCCGGCCGTCGACGAAGCCTTTCATCTGGATCTCACCGCGCGCCAGTCCGCCGGCCGCCAGCCGTGGAAGAACGCGTCGCCGGCGGAACGGGCGGCATTGCTCGACGCCTTCCGCCGCTGGACCATCGGCACCTACGCCAACCAGTTCGACGGCTGGTCCGGCCAGGCCTTCGTCGACCACGGCCAGACCCCGGGCCCGCAGAAGGGCACGGTGCTGGTCGAGACGGAACTGACCGGCAAGGATCCGGTCACCCTGATCTACCTGATGGTGCTCAAGGACGGGCGCTGGGGCGTCTACGATGTCCTGGTGCGCCAGGGCACCACGTCGATCAGCCAGCTTGCCAAGCACATTTCCGAATTCAACGGCATCGTGAAAAAGGGCCTGCCCGCTTTGACAGATACGCTCACGGCGAAGACCCAGGAATTGCTCACCGACTAGAGAGACCGGGCCTCAACCAACGGCGTTGCCGCTTCCTCCGCCGTTTTCAGGGTCCCCGTCGCCCCGTTCCGCCGTCCTGAACAACGCCTTCAGGGAATAGATCGATCCCAGGGCGAAACCCCACAGGACGAACGCGATCTCGCGAATCCGTTTGACCGCCGCAAGCGCCACGCCCGCTTCCGGTACGCCGGTCACCGCTCCGGCCAGAACGATCAAGGCGCTGTCCTGGGTGCCCAGGTTTGCCGGCACGAAGAAGGTGATCGCGCGCACCATCTGGATGACGGATTCGATGATCACCGCTTCGCCGAACGTCACGGGATAGCCCAGGAAGTAAAGTATCGCGTAGGTCTCCGCCGCCCCCAGAACCCAATTCCCGAAGGCCAGCAAGACGGCCGGCACGAAGCGTTTCGGCCGTTCCGCATAGTAGTGGTGCAGGCGATCCTCGACGTCTCGGATGTGGTCCAATGCCGTGCCGATGCGGACGCCGATGGCGGTGCGGCCCAATCGCGATCCGGTCCATGAGGTCGCGCGAAACCTCTGCACCCCGAACACAACACCGATCCCGAATGACAGGAACACGAATCCGCCAAGCGCGAAGGCGCCGTAACGCCCGGCGGTCTCATGCCCGGAGAGCAGAATCAGGCCGACCAGCATGAAGGCGACCAGGCCGATCAGGTTCACCGTGCGCGCCAGGATGATCGACGCCGTGCCCTCGCGATAGCTGACCGCGTGGTGGCGTTTCAGCAGCATTGCCTTGACCGGCTCGCCGCCGAAACCGCCGGCCGGCAGCACCGTATTGAAGGCCTCGCCGACCATGCGGATGCGCCACACTATGTAGGACCACGCGGGCGTCAGCGGCAGGCGCAGGATGGCCAGGTGCCAGGAAACGGTGTCCACGTAAAAGGCCGCGAGATAGATCACGAAGGTCGCGACCAGCCCCTGCCAGCCCATGTCGAGGATGCTGGCGAGGGCCAAATTCAGATCGACGTCGGCGATGACCCAGGCCAGCAGCGCCACGCCCAGACCGACATAAAGCCAGGTCAGCAACCGCGTGGCGGGGTTGTCGCCGCTCATGGCCGTTTCCGTCTGCGGACGGCCAGGAGCGCCGGCAGCAGGACCAGCGTGCAAACAAGGGTCAGGGTGATGGCGATGGTCAGGAGAACGCCCATGCTGGCCGTGCCTGGATGGCCCGAAAGGGCGATGGCGCCGAACGAGCCGATGGTCGTCAGCGCGCTGAACAGAACGGCCCGGGGTGTCGAGGTCTCGAAGGCGCTGCCCCCACGGTCCGCGTCGGCGGCACGCTCCTGCCGGTCGCGCAGGACCAGGTGGATGCCGCTGGCGACGCCCAGGCCGAACAACAGCGGCAGGACGATGATGTTGGCGAAGTTGAAGGGCACCGCGAACAGCACCGAGCACATGACCGTCAGCACCGCCGCCAGCGCCAGGGGGGCGAACACGAAGACGACGTCACTCGCCCGGCGCAGCAGAATACCCAGGAGAACCAGGATCGCCGTGACGGCGATGGACCCGGCCTGCACGAAGGCCGAAACAACGGCCTGCCCGGCCTCGTAGATCGTCACCGGCGCGCCCGAGGCATGGGGGGCCACGGCGCGCAGCGCGGTGACGAAGCGTTCGACCGCCTTGGGGTCGCGCAAGTCGTCAGTGGGCAGAACCTCGAGCCGCGGCCGGCCGTCCTTGGCGACATAACGCGCGCGGATGTCGGCGGGCAGATCGTTCAGCGTGAAGGGTTCGGGATTCAGGGTGTCGCGCAGGCGCCCGACGGCGTCGGGGAACACGGCGAGCAGGCCTTGTTCGAGCCCCGCCAGGCCCGCGTCGTCCAACTTGGCCAGCAGGGCGGCGAGCCGCTCGGCCGCGCGGTTCAGCTCCGCCCCTGCCCTGCCGTCGTCCAGGGCCTGCAAGGATGCGGTCAGCGCCGAGGCCGCCTGACGCCGACGGGCCGGGTCGCGGTCACCGTTCCCACCGCCGGCCGCCAGCGAGGGCAGCATGAAGAGCGCCACGTCGCGCACGATCTCGGCCTTTTCCTCCTGATCGTCCGGCACGAAGCTGAAGACCGAGGCGACGCCTGCAACTTCGGGCAGCGCCTCAAGCCGTTCGATCAGGCCGCGCGCCGCTTCGACGTCCTCGGCCAGCACCGTGGCGGCATAGGGCGCCGCCCCTTTCCCCGTCGCCAGTTCACGGATCACCGCGACCGATTCCACCTTCCGGTCCTGCAGGTTCAGGGGATCGAAGTCGAACCGCGCCTGGGGAACGAAGGCCAGGCCCAGGACCGCCGTCGCGCCGGCTGCAAGCAGCACGCGACGCGGATGGTCCTGCAGCGCCCGGCGCGCCCGCTGTGTCCAGGTTGCACCGCCATCGGTGGCGCCCGCCCGTGCGGGCATCACGGTCAACAGGGCCGGCAGCACGGTCAGGTTGGCGGCGAGTGCTATGAACATGCCCGATCCGGCGATCAAGCCGAGTTCGGCCAGGCCGACGTAGTCCGTCGGCAGGAACGAATAGAAGGCGATGGCCGCCGCCACGGCGCACAGCGTCAGGCCGCCGCCGCCCGCCGCCGCCGTGGCTTCCAGGGCCGCGCCGTTGTCCATCCCCGCGTTGCGGTGTTCCCGGTAGCGCAGGGCGAAATGTATGCCGAAGTCGACGCTGAGACCGATGAACAGGACAGCGAAGGCGACCGAGATCAGATTCAGCGAACCGAGCGCCCAGATCGCGAACCCGGCCGTCCACACGAGGCCCAGGATCAGGGTCACCAGCACGGCCAGGACCAGACCGGCCGAGCGCAGGCCGAAGATCAGCAACAATATTACCAGGACGAAAGAGACGGCCCCGGCCAGCCCCATGCCCTGTTCGACGCTTTTCAGTTCATCCTGCTGGAGGGCGGCGGAACCGGAAATGCGCAGCCGCACGGGCCCCATTCCATCCAGCTTCAGTTCGTCGCGCAGGCCCTTCAGCGCCGCAATGGGCTTGCCCGCGGGCTGCAAGGAGCCGAAATCCAGGGGCGGCCTGAGGACGATCAGCCGCCGCGTGGTTCCTTCGTCCTCGCCGGCCAGGAGGCGTCGCCAGGACAGCACGGCATCCTTCCCCCCGAGGCGCCGTTCGCCGACGTCGGCCAGCATGTCGAGCACCTTTGCGAGCGCCACCGGCGGCGCCTCACCCGCAAGCTGCCGATCGACCCCCTTGCGCAGAAGGTCGAACAGGGTCGCCAGGCTGGCGTCGCCCCACAGGCTGGCCAGGAACGGCTGCGCCTCGGCCAGGCGACCGGTCAGGTCCTCCAATTCCTTTACATCAAGGAACAACAGGCCGTTCCTTTGCAGGAACGGGTCGCCCTCGGGGTCGAACAGGGCGCCAAAGGCTTCCGGGCGTGCCCTCACCTGCTTGGTCAATTCCGCCGCTGCCCGGTCGACCCGTTCGGGCACCCGGCCGTCCAGGACAAGCAGCAGGGTGTCGCTGAGCTGCGGGAACAGGCGCGAGACCGCGCGGTTGTTCTTGCGGAACGGCAACTCGGCGGACAGCATGTCCGTGGTGTCCGTGTGGATCGCCAGATTGCGGGCAAGATAGGCGACGGTCAGGCCCGCCCCCAGGACCGACAGCACGACCACCGCCCAGGCGCCACGCCGCACCAAGCCGACCCAGGTCCGGAACAAGGAGCCCGGGAACACGGTGCCCGCCGGGGTCATTCCTCCCGCTTTCCCACGTCGGCCGCAGCGCGCCGGCGGGCCCGGTATTTGACCAGCCACTGCACCGAGAACAACAGGGCGAAGCCGGGCGCGCCGACGGCGGCGGCCAGCAGCAACGGCTCTTGATAGCCCAGAAACACCAAGACCGGCACGGCCAGCATGGCATCGTCGGGATCGAAGCCCATGAACGAACCCAGTTCGGCGCTACGCGCGCCCGCCAGATTTTCCATGCATATGACCAGGCACAGGATGAAGGTCACGGACACTCCTGCGAGAAGCCCCATGGGGATCGCATTAAGCCCCCACTCGCCGCCGCGCAGACCAATGCCCAATCCAACGAAGACGAGCGCGTTGCAAACGGTGTCCGCGATAAGGTCGAACTTGTGGCCGGCGGCGCTGGTCTGGCCGGACTGGCGGGCATAGTCGCCGTCTCCCCGGTCCAGCACCATGGACAGGATGAACAGGCCGGCCCCCCAATCCCAGGAAGACAAGCCCCACCACGGCAGGCCGAGCCAGGGGGACGACCCGAGAGCGAACGCGGCGGCGGCGGCGATCCCTGTGACCAGGCGCACGACGGTCACCTGGCTGGGTGTGACCCTGGTGCCCATCAGGGGTTTGGTCACGGCCAGACGCGCGACCTTGTGTATCCAGGTATTGTGACTAATGGTCTTGTCTCCGGCTGCGGGCAGGTCTACACGGTGAGCATGGTTCGACCAGATAGAACCACTCTCACGCCCGGAACATCATGAAAATTGCGGCAAAAGGCAACCGGCATCGACAACGCCGATGAAGAAAACATGCTGAACATACCCGTTCTTACCGACACGCAAATTCAACAGTTCGCCGACGACGGCTATCTGGTCCTGCGCCGAGGCTTCAGCCCCGGCGAGATGGCGCGCATCGACGCCTGGACCGACGAGATACTGACACTGCCCGAGGTGTCGGGCCGCCACTGGGTGTTCCACGAGCAGAGCCGGAAGAATGCGGAACAACGGCTGGTCAGCCGCATTGAGCGCATCTCCCCCTTCCACGACGGATTCAAGGCCCTGGCCGAGGCCCTGCGCGCCCCGGTAAGCCAACTGCTGGGCGAGAACGCTGCACTGTTCAAGGAAAAGATCAACTTCAAGATGCCGGGCGGCGATGGTTTCAAGCCGCACCAGGATTCCCAGGCAGGATGGGACGCCTATACGGACTTCTTCATCTCCGCCCTTGTGTCCATCGATGCGGCGACCGAGGAGAACGGCTGCCTGAAACTGGTTCGCGGCCACCACAAGAACGGCATGTTCCGGTCGTGGGAGCCGATGACCGACGCTGACATGGCGGGCATGGATTTCCAGGCCGTGCCGACCAACCCAGGCGATGTCGTGTTTTTCGACTCGTTCGCGCCGCATGCCTCCGAAGCGAACATGAGCGAACGCATCCGCCGCATCTATTACGCCACCTACAACCGGGCGTCGGCGGGCCACTTCATGGACCGCTACTACGCTGACAAGCACAAGAACTATCCGCCGGACATCGACCGCGATCCGGCGAAGCAGTACGTGTTCAGGGTCTAAAGACTGCGGAGAACGCCTACTCTGCGGCGGCGCCGACGCGGGCTCCCAAGGGCCGATAGGCGGCGATCCTGGCGCGGATTTCGCTATCCGCCCGCTCCCGGTCCTCGGGGAAGTCGATCTCGATCCACGGAATGCCGGTCACGTCCTCGAACCCGAAGGTGCCGGGTTCGGACGCCTTCATCACGTCGCAGAACGCATCCTCGTAGACGAAGCCCGGCATATCGCCCCAGGACAATTCGTCGGCCCGGTCGGCCACGCGCAGTGCCACGTCCGGCGCCATCGTCAGGAAGCCCGGCCACTCGCCCACCATGTCGTGGGGCTCGAAGACCTTCTTGCCGAAATCGACGATAAGGTTGTCTCGCACGCAGGTCTTCACCGGCTCGTCCCCCGGCTCGAAATCCCGGTCCAGGATGATGCAGGTCTGATGGCGGCTGTTGACCAGGGCCTTCAAGAGATCCTCGTGATAGTAGACGTCGGCGTCCATGAACAGCACGCGGGAGCCGGAGCGCAGAACCTCGCCCGCCCGGGCAAGGGACAGGATCGGGCTTTCCTCGTAGCGCGTATTGAACAGGGTGCGTGCGAATCCGGCGGGCGCCACGCGAGCCAGCTCTTCCTCGATCATTTCCTTCTTGTGGCCGACGACGACGGTTAGTTCCTCGACGCCGAGCGCGGTCAGAACCTCGATATGGCGCGCCAGCAGCGTGCGGCCGTCGAACTCAAGCAGGGCCTTGGGCGGGTCGTCGTTCCCGTCTCCGTAGAGGCGCCGGCCGACGCCGGCGGCAAGCATGACCGCTTTCATCTGATTGCAACACCCCGGTTACTGTTTGTTTGCGCAATAGGTGCGCGCCCGACACGTTCTTGTCAATAACATCTAACGGTGGAGAAATTTGCGCCCGGCACATGCTCTCGGAGCGCTCAAGGGATATAGCCGTTGGCGCGGAACCAGTCGATCGCGTCGGCCAGGGCGTTGCGCGCGGGCCGCGGGGCATAGCCCAGCTCGCGCGCCGCCTTGGCCCAGGAAAAGAACATCTTCTTCTTCGCCATTCGCACCGAATCCGGGGCCACCAGAGGCTCCGCTCCGCCGGTCAGGCGGCACCAAGCCTCCGAGGCGTGGGCGATCGGCATGATGAGGCCCGTCGGCACGCGGAACAAGGGCGGACGCCCGCCCGTCAACTCGGCGATGACGCCCAGGATGTCGCCGAGCCCCATGTTCTCGCCGCCCAGTACGTAGCGCTCGCCGATGCGTCCCGTGGCGAAGGCCTTGAGGTGGCCTTCGGCCACGTCGTCCACATGGGCCACGTTCAAACCCGTGTCGACGTAGACGGGCATCTTGCCCTTGGCCGCGTCGACCACGATGCGTCCCGTCGGCGTCGGCTTCACGTCGCGCGGGCCGATCGGCGTCGACGGGTTGACGATGACGACGGGCCAACCCTCCCGCGCCGTCAGTTCGCGGATACACTCCTCCGCCTTGAACTTGGACTGTTTGTAGGGCCCGACCATGTCGGCATAGGTGACGGGCGTGTCCTCGTCGCCGGACCTGCCGTCGCCGGGGTTGCCCAGCACGGCGACGGACGAGGTGTAGACGATGCGTTCCACCCCCGCCTCGGCGGCGGCGCGCACGATGGCGGCGGAGCCCTCCACGTTGGCGCGGAACATGGCCGCCGGATCGCGGGTCCAGATGCGGTAGTCGGCGGCGACGTGGTAGAGCGCGCGGCAACCCTTGACGGCGGGCGCCAAGGTCTCGGGCCGCAGCAGATCGCCCTCCACCATCTCTACATCCAGCCCTTCGATGTTGCGGCGGTCGCTGCGAGGGCGCATCAGCACACGCACGGCTTCGCCCGCGTCAAGCAGCCTGCGGACCACGGCGGCGCCGACGAAACCGCTGGCGCCGGTCACAATATTGGGAGCACCCTTCGTCATGGTGGCGATTAAGGCCTCATAAAACGTACAATTTCCAGGGAAAACCGGCGGACTTTCGCCGCCCCCCTTAACACGCCGCCCCCCAGGCCCCATGTTGCGTGAATGCCCGTTTGCACTGCAATATCCTAAGGTTTACAAAGGGGCCCCCTTGAGGACTAAGTGAGCGCGATGACCAAGACCCTGAAAATCCTGCTCGCCAGCCCGCGCGGATTCTGCGCCGGTGTGGAGCGCGCCATAGAGATCGTCGAGCGGGCCCTGGAAATCCACGGTCCGCCCGTCTACGTCCGCCACGAGATCGTGCACAACAAGCACGTCGTCGAATCGCTGCGCGCCAAGGGCGCCGTGTTTGTCGAGGAAGTGTCCGACGTGCCCGACGGCGCGGTCACCATCTTCTCCGCCCACGGCGTCGCCGAGAAGGTCGAGATCGAGGCCAACGACCGCGGCCTGCCGGTGATCGATGCGACCTGCCCGCTGGTTTCCAAGGTCCACAAGGAAGGCCAGAACCACGCGCAGAAGGGACGCGAGGTCATCCTCATCGGCCATGCCGGGCATCCCGAAGTCGAGGGCACCCGGGGCCGCATTCCGGGCGGCGTGCACCTTGTGCAGACGCCGGACGACGTGGCGGCGCTCCAGGTCAAGGACCCGACGCAGTTGTCCTACGTCACGCAGACGACGCTCAGCGTCGACGAGACCCGCGATACCATCAACGCGCTGAAGAAGCGCTTCCCGGCCATTGTCGGCCCGGACGTGAAGGACATCTGTTACGCCACCCAGAACCGGCAGCAGGCCGTACGCGACCTGTGCAAGCTTGTCGACCTGCTGCTCGTGGTCGGCGCCAAGAATTCCTCGAACTCCAACCGCCTGCGCGAGATCGGCGGCGAGATCGGCGTGCCTGCCTACCTGATCGACGACGCCGGCATGCTCGATCCCAAGTGGCTCGACGGCGTGGAAACGGTCGGCATCACGGCCGGCGCCTCGGCGCCCGAGGAACTGGTGCAGGATCTCATCCGCCGCCTGGGCGACTTCGGTGAAACCAAGGTCGAGGAATTGAGGGGCGTGCGGGAAAATATCGTATTCAAACTGCCGCGCGAACTGAACGGCGGCAGCGAAGCCCGCGCCGGCGCCTGACAACCGGGAGAACGAGATGGCAGTCCCCCTGATCCAGCAGATGCGCGTCGGCGCCTACATCATGGGCAAGAAGCTCAAGGGTGAAACGCGCTATCCGCTCGTCCTCATGCTGGAGCCCCTGTTCCGCTGCAACCTGGCCTGCCCGGGATGCGGCAAGATCGATTACGAAGACGACATCCTCAACAAGCGCCTCTCTGTCGCGGACTGCCTGCAGGCCGTCGACGAGTGCGGGGCCCCCATCGTCTCGATCCCCGGCGGCGAACCGCTGATCCACAAGGAGATCAAGGCGATCGTCGAAGGCATCGTGGCGCGCAAGAAGTTCGTCTACTTGTGCACCAACGCCCTGTTGCTGGAACGCAACCTGGGCAAGTTCGAGCCGACGCCGTATCTGACGTTTTCGGTCCATCTCGACGGGCTGGAGGAACACCACGACAAGGCGGTCAACCAGCCGGGCACCTTCAAGCGTGCCGTGGCGGCCATCCGCAAGGCGAAATCCCTGGGCTTCCGGGTCAACGTGAACTGCACCCTGTTCGACCAGATGTCCCCCAAGGAAGCGGCCGAGTTCTTCGATTTCTGCACCCACGACCTGGGGGTCGAGGGCATCACCGTGTCGCCGGGCTACGCCTACGAACGGGCCCCGGACCAGGAGCATTTCCTGACCCGCAAGAAGACCAAGCAGCTGTTCCGCGACGTGTTCAGGCAGCCGGGCGCCCAGAAGTGGCGGTTCAGCCAGTCGACCCTGTTCCTCGACTTCCTGGCCGGCAACCAGACCTACAAGTGCACGCCCTGGGGCAACCCGACGCGCAACATCTTCGGCTGGCAGAAACCCTGCTACCTGCTGAACGAAGGCTATGCCGACAGCTTCCGGGAACTCATGGACGGCACCGAATGGGACAAGTACGGCACCGGCAACTACGAAAAATGCGCGAACTGCATGGTCCATTGCGGTTACGAGCCGACGGCCGTGACGGACACCGTTTCCAATCCGCTGAAGGCCCTTCGCGTGTTTCTGAAGGGCGTCAACACGGACGGCGAAATGGCGCCGGAAATCCCGCTGGACAACCAACGCCCAGCCGAATTCGTGTTCGAGGGGCTGGTCAAGACCCTGTCGCAGAACATGGCGGAGAAGGCCGAAGCGGAAAAAGTTCAGAAATCAGCCGAAGGCAAGGCCGGGGCCGAGACGTCCAGCCACGCGGCGTAAGACCTTCAACGCCCGCGTGCTGCCGCGCCCGAGCGCCAGAAGCTTTCCCAAATCCCCCGGATGGGTCGCCAGGTTCCGGAGCAGCCGCGCGCCGTCCGTGCCGCCCGAACTTGAAACGATCTGGTCCGTCCATTCCGGCAGGCGCGTTTCCGCCGTGTCGGACACGGCGCGGATGACCGCGAAGGGGCGGCCCGCCCGCCGCGCCGCCTGACCCACGGCATAGCTTTCCATGTCGACGGCGTCGGCGCCCGTATTGGCGCGCAGCACGGCCTTGCGCCGAGGGCCCGCGACGATGACCGCGGAATGGGCAATGACCACGCCCCTGCGGGCGATCAGGTCATCCAACGCATCCTCAAGCCGCCCGGTCCAGTCGGGATCGCAGGTCAGGCCCCTGCCCTCGCCGGAGATGATGCGGGTCGGCACGATCAGGTCGCCGGCCTTGAGCGCCGGGTCCAGGCCGCCGCACAGGCCGAAGCTGAGCACCGCTTTCGCCCCCTGTGCGAACATCTCCGCCGCCAGTTCGCCCGCGCGTCGGGGATCGGCGCCCGCGGTGCGGATGTCCAGGCTATCGCCGCCGGAAAGGCCGTTCAGGCAGGCCGCCTCGCGCAGAACCCCGGTGATGATGCCGACCCGCGCCATCACGCAAGCCCGATCAGATGCCGTGGGCGGGGCGTTTGGTGTTGCTGCGCTTCAGGTTGCGGTAGCGGGACAGGGTCCACAGTGGGAAATAGGCGCTGTAGCCGTGATAGGTCAGATAGAAGACCTTGGGAAAGCCGACGGCGTTGAACATCTTTTCCTGCCATTTGCCGCCCTCGCGCGGGTGGCTCAGCAGGTAGCCGACGCCGCGTTCGACCTCCGGGCTGTCCAGTTCGCCCGCCGCCATCAGTCCCATGACGGCCCAGGCGGTCTGCGACGGCGTGCTTTCCTTGGCCAGGCCCTTGCGGTCGGCCCAGTAGGTGGCGCAGTCCTCGCCCCAGCCGCCGTCGGCCATCTGGCGGCCCTTCAGCCAGTCGACGGCGCGCCGGATGTAGGGCTGGGACATGTCCTGACCCACGGCGTTGAGCGCCGACAGCACCGACCAGGTGCCGTAGATGTAGTTGGTGCCCCAGCGCCCGAACCAGGAACCGTCGGCTTCCTGTTCATCCTTCAGGAACCTGACGGCGCGGGTGACCACCTCGTCGTCGGGCCCGTAGCCGAGCTGCGCCAGCATGCCGAGGCAGCGCGCGCTGACGTCGGACGTCGGCGGATCCAGAAGCGCCCCGTGGTCGGCGAACGGGATGTGGTTCAGGTGATAGGCCGTGTTATCGGCGTCGAAGGCTCCCCAGCCGCCGTTGGCGCTCTGCATGCCGATGATCCATTCGACGCCGCGATCGATGGCGTTCTTGTAGCGGATCGGATCGGCGCGATGCAGCGCCATGACCACCACGGCCGTGTCGTCCACGTCCGGGTAATAGTCGTTCCAGTACTGGAAGGCCCAGCCGCCGGGCCGCAGGTCGGGCCGCTTGGCCGCCCAGTCGCCCTTGACGTCCGTGATCTGGCGGTCGACCAGCCAATCGGCGGCTTTGTCAAGAACCGGGTCGCCGGCCGCGACGCCGCATTCCTGCATGGCGTGAAGCGCCAGGCCCGTGTCCCACACGGGGGACAGGCAGGGCTGGCAGTAGGCTTCGTCCTCGCGCTCCACGACCAGTTTCTCGATGGCGCCGCGGGCGGTCACGAAATCGGGATGGTCGCGCGGATAGCCCAATACATCATAGGCCATGACCGCGTTGGCCATCGCCGGAAAGATGCCGCCCAGGCCGTCCTCGCCGTTCAGGCGCTGCTTGACGAAGTCCATGCACTTGGTGATGGCCTTCTTTTCCAGCCACTGGGGGATCATCGGCTGCACCAGGCGGGCGGCCTTGTCGATGGCCAGGAACACGTTGCCGAGTACGTGGCCCGTGGGATTGTGCAGAAAGTCCGTCTGTTCGAAGGGATCCTCGGCGAACAACTCGCGGATGCCGATACCGCGGGGGTTGCGCGCCTTGGGCTTGGTCGCCGCCAGGACGAACAGCGGGATCATCACCGTGCGCGACCAATAGGCGACCTTGTCGATATGGAACGGCGACCAGGTCGGCAGCAGCATGGCCTCGGGCCGGATCACCGGCGCCGCACGCCAGGGCACCTGTTCGAACAGCGTCAGCGCGATCCGCGTGAACACGTTGGACAGCGTCGCCCCGCCGCGCGCCAGGACGGCCGCCCGCGCCTTGGCCATGTGGGGGGCGTCCGGATCGTCGCCGATCAGCTTCAGGGCATAGTAGGCCTTGACCGTGGCGCTCATATCGAAGTCGCCGTCGTGGAACAGCGGCCAACCGCCGTGCGCGCCCTGGATGCGCCGCAGGTAGTTGCCGAGCTTGGCCTCGATGGCGTCGTCGGGCTCGCCCAGGAAATGGTTCAGAAGGATGTATTCGGCGGGAATCGTGGCGTCGGCCTCAAGCTCGAAGGCCCAGCTTCCGTCCTGGGCCTGGCGATCAGCCAGCCACGAACGGGCCTCGGCAATGGTGGCGTCCAACCCCGGATGGGCGCGGCCCTCGTCGACGGCCACCGGCTCGCCGCTGGAAGCGGCAGCCGACGCATCGACCTCGGGCAACTGAGACATATCCATCATTTCACCGTTGAAACTTTTTTATTTCAGGAGATTAATTGCCCAGATGTACCCTTCGCAGGCGCAAAATTCAATGCCTGTGCAATCCGGTTCCCTTGTTACAGAACGGGTCCCCGAAATCAAGCCGATGACAAAGACGTGACAACCAGATCGGCCGCGCGGAAGCCTGACCGGATCGCCCCCTCGATGGTCGCCGGCAGGCCCGTGGCCGTCCAGTCGCCCGCCAGCACCAGATTGTCCCAGCGGGTTCGCGGCGGCGGACGGCGGCGGTCCGCCGCCGGCGTCTGGGCGATGGTGGCGCGCTTCTCCTTGACGATGCGCCAAGGCGGCAAGCCAGCGTCCGCCGGCAGGTCGAGCGCCGCCCGCACCTCGGGCCACAGCTTCCGGGCGATGGCGTCGTTGGCTTCGGCGGCCAAGGCGTCGGCGGCGCTGACCGTGACCGAGGCCACGTCGCCCCGCAGGAATACCCATTGCGCCGTCCCGCAGATCAAGCCGACCAGCGGTAGCGCCGATGTCGGCGGCGCCGAAAGGCGGAAATGGGCGTTGACGATGGCGTGAGCTTCCCGCGGCCCGTCCAGACCCGGAACCAGGTCGGCCGCCGTCCAGGCGGGGACGGCCAGGACCACGCGGTCGTCCGGGCCGAGGGTCTCCGTCCGCCCGGCAAAGTCGATGGCATCCAGACGCTCGTCTCCGAAATTCAGGGCCCGCACACGGTCGTTGAAGCGAACCTCCGTCCCCTTGGCTTTCAGGTAGTCGAGCGCCGGGTCGACAAAGCTCTCGCTCAATCCCACCCGCGCCATCAGGGGCCGGCAGGCGGCCCGCCCGCGCCCGAAGGTTTCCTTGATCACCGGCCACAGGAGTTTTGCCGAGGCCGTCTCCACCGGCGTGTTGAGGACGCCGACGGCAAGCGGTTCCCAGAACCGTTCGAACAGCGGTCCGGACCCGGCAAGGCAGTCCCGGATCGTCTCGTCCGGTCCGGCGCAGGCAAGGCGCAAGGCGCGCAGGTATTCGCCCAATCTCGTTCCCGGCACCCGCCCCGGCCCGAACAGGACCGACCAGGGGACCCGCCCTTCGTCGGGCCGCACGACCCAGGTTTCACCGGTCTTAAGGTCGCGGAAGGGAAAGGACGCGTCGGCGGGCCCAGTCAGGCTGTCCGCCGCACCCACCGTTTCCAGGTAGTCGCGGATCGCCCGGTTGCCGGACAGGATCAGATGGTTGCCGTTGTCAATGCGGCGATCCAGCTGTGAATCGAAAAGCGAGCGGCAGCGCCCGCCCGCGTGCCCGGCGCTGTCGTGCAGGACGACCTTTTGGTCTCCCTGCGCCAAGCGCACGGCGGCGGCAAGGCCCGCCACCCCGGCACCGATGACATGAATACGTGGCGCCGCCATCGCCTGGCTTACAGGATGCCGTAGCGGACGGCGACCCAGAGCTTCTCCGCCTTGGTCAGGCCCGCCGGCTCCAGCACCCGGTGCCATCCGCGCCGCTCCATGCGGTGGAAGATTCGCTCATAGGCTTCCATCATCATGGTCGCGGGCTTGACCCGGTCGGCCTCGCAACGGGCCAGCAGCGCCCGCGCCTCGGCGAACTTATCCCCCGCCAAGGTGGCGATCTCGGCCGCCGCGGCGGGAAGGTTCGGATCGGCCATGACGTCCAGCGGCTCGCGGGCGGCGATGCCGTGTGCTGAAAGCAGGTCCTCCGGCAGGTACAGGCGGTCGCGCGCCGCGTCCTCGGCAATGTCGCGCAGGATGTTGGTCAGCTGCAGCGCGAGGCCGAGCGCGGCGGACAACCGATCGCCGACGGCGACCTCCAGCCCGAAAATGCGACAGCTCAGCCGCCCCACCGCGCAGGCGACACGGTCGCAGTACTGCAGAAGGTCGTCGCGGGTCTTGAGGCGCAGCGTCGCGGCGGCGTCCGTCTCCATGCCGTCGATGACCGCCTGGAAATCTGCCTCGGCCAAGCGGAAATGGGCGATCGGCTCGGCCAGCGCCACGGCCACCGGATGATTGGGTCGGCCCGAATAGAGGCCGCGGATCTCGGCACGCCAGCGCGCCAGGTCGCGGCGTTTCTCGTCCAGGGGATTGGGATCGTCGGCGATGTCGTCGACGATCCGGCAGAAGGCATAGACCGCGAACATGGCGCGCCGCTTTTCGCCCGGCAGGAAGCGCATGGCCCAGAAGAAGGTCGTGCCCGAGGCGCGCACGATTTCCTCGACCCGCGCGCGGGCGCGGCCGACTTCTGCCTCGGATCGGGTCACCAGGTTGTCCATGGGCGTATGGATACACGCGGCGCCCGGGCAAGGCCAGTGCCCTGTCGCAGTCGGCAATCTCCTCACATGTCGAAGAATCGCGCGTGGCTGTCGCGGTCTGGGACGCCCACGCCGCCCGCATAGGTCCGGCCCTTCCAGCCGCCGCCCCGGCCTTGACCGTGGCGGCGCGCGGAATCGACGGTCATCAGGGTATAGAGCAAGGCTGCGGCCGGCAGCGCGAAGCCTGCCCAGGGCGGCCGCCCGTAGAGGCGCAGCGTCGGAAAATAGGCAATGGCCATGGCAAGCCAGCCCCCTGCCCCGGCCGCCGCCAACCGCCAATCCCCGGCGGCCAGGCCCCAGAACGCGGCCACGGGCGGCACCAGGTAGAGCAGCGTCATTCCGGCGACGGTGCCCAGCAGCATCAGGGGCGAATGGCCCAACTGCTCGTAGGCCGTGCGCGCCACCATGCGCCAGATCTCGCTTAAGGTGTCGTAGCGCCGCAGGCTGACCGTCTCGTGCGTGAGGCCCAGCCAGATCGAGCCCCGCGCCTTCAACAATTCGGCCAGCGCGCAGTCGTCGATCAGGCGGCCGCGGATCGCCTGGATCCCCCCGGCCGCACCCAGGGCGGCGCGGCGCACCAGCATGCAGCCACCCGCCGCCGCCGCCGTGCGCCGGGTCGGGTCGTTGACCCAGGGAAAGGGAAACAGCTTCTGGAAGAAGAACACGAAGGCCGGAATCAGCAGGCGTTCCCAAGGCGTCTCGCAGTTGAGCCGCACCATTAGGGAGACCAGGTCGCGGTCCTCCATCTCGGCCTTCTCGACCAGCCGCCGCAGGTTGGCCGCGTGGTGGGAGATGTCGGCGTCGGTCAGCAGCACGTAGCGCGCGTTGGGTGCCGCCTGGCCCGCCGCTTCCAGCCCCTGGTGAACGGCCCACAGCTTGCCCGACCAGCCCTCCACCAGGGGTTTGCCGGCGACAAGATGGAAACGCTCCGATGCCGCGGCCGCGTCGGCGGCCCCCTGCGCCAGGGCGCCCGTGCCGTCCGCGGAATTGTCGTCGACCACGACGACGTCGAGCCGCCCCGGATAGTCCTGGGCCAGGAGCGAGGCCACCGTCCGGGCGATGCCGTCGGCCTCGTCGCGGGCGGGGATGACGGCGACGACGGCAGGCCAGCCGTCCCTGGAGGCTGCCTTGGCGGCCGGACTCAGGTGCTGGTCGGCGAACCAGAAGCGGCCGCGGAAGAACAGAATCCCCGCCCAGACGGCGAGCGCCAGAAGGGCCACCCCGGTCATCGTCCGTAACGGCCGACCAGCGCGCCCAGCGCCCCCTTCAGGCAACACCAGCCGTAGCCGCCCTTGGTGAGCGCGACGCGGCCGGCCAGCGGGTCGCGGCGGCGCAGAAGGTCCGTCAGGCGCCGGGCGATTTCCCAGATGGCCGCTGATTCCATGCCGAGCCGCCGGTTGTGCATGCCGCCGGCGATCGGCCGGGCCTCCGCCAGC
Source organism: Rhodospirillales bacterium CG15_BIG_FIL_POST_REV_8_21_14_020_66_15 (assembly GCA_002781745.1). Lineage (GTDB taxonomy): Bacteria > Pseudomonadota > Alphaproteobacteria > Rhodospirillales > Casp-alpha2 > UBA1479. The sequence goes on along the minus strand of PFFW01000117.1, from coordinate 67,290 downwards.
AGGATTTCGGTCGCATCCAGGCAGCGGTCGATCACCCGACGCATCGCCGGGGTGCAGGCCGGGCGGTCCAGGTCCTCGACGACCGCCCCCTCCTCGGCCATCCAGTCGCCGGGCAGGTAGACCCGGTCGAGCGCGCGGTAGTCGTCCCGGCAGTCCTGCAGGTGGTTGATGACCTGTAGCGCGTTGCACAGCGCGTCCGACGAGCCGTAGCCGTGGGCCGAGCCGCCGTGCAGGTCGATCAGGTAGCGGCCCACCGGGGCGGCCGAGCGGATGCAGTAGTGCATCAGGTCGTCCCAGTCCGCATAGCGGCCCTTCACCGCGTCCTGTTTGAAGGCGTCGATCAGATCCTGGCAGTGGCGCGGGGTGACGTCCGTCTCGGCCAGGCTTTCGCGCATGCGCTCAGCGGTCGCGTAGGCCGCATCGCCGGGAGCGTGGCCCAGCAGCGCCGCCTCGAACCCGGCCAGGCGGCGGACCTTGGTGTCGGCGTCGAGCGCGGCATTGTCGGCAATGTCGTCGATGGCGCGGGCGAAGCGGTAGAAACATGCCACGTGGGGGCGCAGGCGGGCCGGCAGAAGGAACGAGCCGACGGGGAAATTCTCGTAGGCCGCATCCTTGCCCGACGGCGTCTCCACGCCGGACGCGGCCGCGCCGTCGCGGGGTGCGTGGCCCTCACCATGCGCGCCCGGCATCGTTTCAAGCGAATCGGCGGGCTGCCCCATGACCGGAGTTCCTTCGCGGATCAGCCTGCAGGCTTCGACATTTCCCGCATCTTCTCCAGCAGGCTTTCGACGGAATTCCCGTTGTTCAGGATTACGGAATTGAATTCCTTCTGCTGGGTCAGGGCCATGGACAGGCCGTTGACGATGATGTCGACGATCTTGAAGACCTTCTGCCCATCCTTCTCGCCGACGCCGACGCGCCAGCCCACGTTGACCGGGTCGCCGCCGGGGCGATTGAGCGTCGTGTGGACGATGAAGTCGTTTTCCTGGCGTTTCTCGGCACGGCTGACTTCCAGGGTCTCGCCCTTGTAGTCCCTGAACCCGTCCACATAGCGTTCGAGCAGCATGTTCTCGAACAGGGACAGGTATTCCTCGCGCTGTTCCGGCGTGGCGCGGCGCCAGTGGCGGCCCAGCACCCACTTGCCGATGGATTTGATGGCGAAGAAATCGTGGATCATGGTGCGGAAGCGTTCCTTCCGCACCTCGCGGTCGATGTCCTGCGCGGTCAGGGAACTGACCGCCGAGGACGCCATCGAATTGACGAAGGCCTTGACCTCTTCGTTGGATACTTCGGCGCCGGCGCTCTGCGGCGCGAAGAAGCCCAACAGCGCGGCGACCAGGAACACGGAAAATACATGACGCCTAAGCATTCGGAACGTCTCCTTTAGGTGGGTTCCATACACCGGGCCGCGCCGTCAGTTCAAGTGCCGCATGGGATCAATGAAAGTTCACAAGACCGTAATCGGACCAATCCGCTAATATACATCAAATGTCTCTATGTCTTGAATCCTAAGGCGCGCCCAATGGACATCGCCGGCTTGACGGGAATCCGCACGTGACGAACACTCCGCTTTCACAATCGCTTGATATCTATGTGCAACTGGGCACGCGCCCCTATACCGAGGTCGTCTCTCAGCTTGAGCACGCCTTGCAGTGCGCCTGGCTGGCGGAACGCGAATCGGGTGACCGGGAGCTGATCGCCGCCGCCTTCCTGCACGACATCGGCCACTTGATGCACAAATTCGGCCAGGAAGCGGCCGACCGCGGCATCGACGACAAGCACGAGGCCATCGCCCGCGGCTGGGTCGCGCGCCATTTCACCGCCCGCGTGGCGCAGGCCGTCGGCCTGCACGTGGAAGCCAAACGCTACCTCTGCGCCGCCCGGCCCGGATACTTCGAGACCCTGTCGCCGGCCTCCGTGAAATCCCTGGAACTGCAGGGCGGCCCCATGAACGCGGACGAGGTTTCGGCCTTCGAGGCCCTGCCCGATTACGCGGACGCCGTGAGAGTCCGCGAATGGGACGACCGGGCCAAGACCGCCGGGCTGGAAACGCCCGGCATCGACCACTTCCGCCCCTATCTGGAAAGCGCCCTCGCCGCCGCGTAGCCGCCCGGGTTCAGAATCTATCCGACCGGAACGGTGACAGGTCCAGGTTGGGCGTCTCGCCCTTCATCAGGCGCGCGATGATGCGCCCCGTCGCCGGGCCGCAGGTCAGGCCCACGTGCTGATGGCCGAAGGCGTGGAACAGGCCCGGCGTCACCGCCGAGGGGCCGAGCACGGGCAGGCTGTCCGGCAGGGTCGGGCGGAAGCCCATCCACTGCGTTTCGATCTCCGTCTTCACGCCGGGCAGCAGCCTGGGCACCAGGTCGGCCATGACCCGCGCGCGGGCGTAGTCGGGCGCGGCGTCCAGCCCCGCCAGTTCCACCGTGCCGGCGAGGCGCAGGCCCATCTCCATGGGCGAGGCATAGAACGCCCGCGCCTTCCAGCCGATGGCGTGGTTCACCTGCACCCCCGGGTCGGCCAGGATGGCATGGTAGCCGCGTTCGGTCCCGAGCGGGATCCTTTCGCCCAGCATGGCCGCCAGTTTGTGCGAGAAGGCGCCGGCGGCAAGGACGATGCGGTCGGCCTCGAAATAGCCCCCCGCTGTCGCGATGCGGAAGCCGCCGTCGGCAAGCCGGCCAAGGCCGCGCACCTCGTCGCGCTTGAGCGTCCCGCCGCGCTTCACGAAGGCCTCGGCCAGGACCTTGGTCAGGCGCCCCGGGTTGGTCGTGCGCCCGCCGGCCAATAGGCCGTGCGCCCATCTGAAGTCGGGGCCGAGGGCCGGCTCCAGGTCCGACAGCGCCTTGCGGTCCAGGGCCTCGACCTTGACGCCGTAGCGGATGCGATAGGCAAGGTCCGCTTCGGCCTTCTTGAAGTCGGCCTCGGAATCATAGACCTGCAGGATGCGCTCGCGGCGCACCAGCTCGGGCGCCCCCGCCTCGGCGGCCAGCGCCTCATAGGCCTCGGAACAGCCCATGGTCAAGTGGTGCATGGCCTCGGCGGCGCGGCGCTGGTGGGCGACGCTGGCGAAGCCCAGCATGCGCAGCAGCCAGGGCAGAATATGCGGCAGATGCCGCCAGCGGATGGTCAGCGGCCCCGTGGGATCCAACAGGTACTTGGGCACGCTCTTCAGGACGTCCGGCCCGAAGATCGGCACGAAGGACCATTCGGCCAGGATGCCCGCATTGCCGAAGGAGCAGCCCTCGCCCGGCGGCGCGCGGTCGACGACCGTGACCCGGAAGCCCTCCTTGACCAGGGCGAGCGCGCAGTTGACGCCGACGATGCCGGCGCCGATGACGCAAACGGTCGTATCGGCGGGGGATGGCGCGGGCTGGGCTCGGGAATTCGTCAGGGGCATGGACGCGGGCTCCGGCTTGTCGTGGGGCGGCCTTCGTGCCAAATATGACCGGAAACCCATCCCCTGACCATCGCCTTCAAGGAACCCGACCATGGCCGACGGCGCCCACACGCTTCCCCTTCCCGAAACCGCGCGCGCGGCGCTGAAGGCCGCCGTGGGCGACAAGGGCTGGCTGGAAAGCGAAGCCGACAAGGCGCCCTACCTGGCCGAGGAGCGCGGCTACTACCACGGCGAGAGCGCCCTCGTCCTGCGGCCCGCCTCGACCGAGGAAGTCTCGAAAATCGTCACCATCTGCGCCGGGCACGCCATCCCGGTCACGCCCCAGGGCGGCAACACGGGCCTGTGCGGCGGCGCCGTGGCGCGGGGCGGCGTGCTGATCAACCTCGGGCGCATGAACCGGGTGCGCGAGATCGACCCCGTCAACGCGACCATGACGGTGGAGGCCGGCTGCATCCTCAAGGACATCCAGGACAGGGCCGACGCGGCCGGGCTGCTGTTCCCGCTGTCGCTGGCGGCCGAGGGGACCTGCCAGATCGGCGGCAACCTCTCGACCAACGCGGGCGGCATCCAGGTTTTGCGCTACGGCAACGCCCGCGACCTCGTGTTGGGGCTCGAGGTCGTGACCGCCGACGGCCGCGTGTGGCATGGCCTGCGGGGCCTGCGCAAGAACAACACGGGCTATGACCTGAAGCACCTGTTCATGGGCGCCGAGGGCACCCTCGGCATCATCACCGCCGCCGTGCTGAAGCTGTTTCCCAAACCGGCCGAAACGACGACGGCCATGGTCGCGGCCGAGACGCCGCAACACCTCTCGGCGCTGCTGACCCGCCTCAAACAGGCGACGGGCGGGCAGGTGAACAGCTTCGAATACATCTGCCGGGCGCCGCTGGACGCCGTGTTCACCCATATCCCCGGCACCCAGGACCCCATGCAGGAAAAGTATGAGCACTACGCCCTGGTCGAGATGGCTTCGGGCCAGAAGGGGGTGATCCGCGATCTCGCCGAGGCGGCGCTGGGCGAAGCCTTCGAGGCGGGCGAGATCGTCGACGCCGTGCTGGCCGAAAGCGGCGAACAGGCGGCGCGGCTGTGGAACATCCGCGAAAGCATCCCCGAGGCGCTCAAGCACTGCGGCCCCTCGGCCAAGCACGACATCTCCGTGCCGGTCTCCAAGGTGCCGGAGTTCCTGGAAAAAGGCAGCGCCCACGCCGAGCGTGTCATTCCCGGCTGCACGGTCATGGCCTTCGGCCACATGGGCGACGGCAACCTGCACTTCAACCTGGTGATGCCGCAGGACACGGCGCCCGAGGACGCGGCGCGCCTGCGCGAGGAAGTGCCCCCCGGCGTGCACGACATCGCCGACTCCCTCGGCGGCAGCTTCTCCGCCGAACACGGCATCGGGCTCCTCAAGGTGCACGAGATGGCGCGCTACAAGTCGGACGTGGAGAAGGACATGCTGCGCGCGATCAAGGGCGCGCTCGACCCCCAGGGCATCATGAATCCGGGGAAGGTGGTGCCTTAAGTCGCAGAACCGTAGGCAGCTATCAGCCACCGAAAGTTGTTTTGCACAGATAGAATCAGGACTCCCAAATGCCCCGTCACCCACGAAACAGCGAGCGAAAGGATCCGATAAAGGCTTGGTTCCGGACCGCAAAATGGAACGCAAAGCGCAAAGGTCGGGAGTTCACGATATCTCTTGAAGACGTGCCAGAAATCCCCACGACATGCCCGGTACTCGGGATTCCTTTGTCCTTGAGTTCGCCAAACAAAGACTTTGTGCCATCGTTGGATCGCGTCGATAATTCAAAAGGATATGTACCCGGCAACGTCATTTTGGTAAGCCGAAGGGCGAACCGAATCAAAGCGGATGCAAGCCCCGAAGAGTTGCAAAAGTTGGCGGATTTTTTCAGAGCGCCAAAACCCAAAAAGTAAGTTAGTCCAACTGCCCCGCCGCATCCTCGCGCCCTAACACGCGCACAATCTCCACGCCATCATCGTCCGTCCGGTAGTAGATGGAATGCGCGCCGTATACGCTGCGCCGGTAGCCGGTGCGGAGATGATCGACGGCGGGGTAGAGGCTTGGCTCCGCGGCGATGCGTTCGAGTCTGGCAATCAGGCCATCATAGTATCGGTCGGCCTGCTGCATTCCGAATTCAATGATGCCCCGGCGATAGAGCCGCGCGAGGTCATCCTCGGCGGCCCGGCTGAGGCGAAAGGCCGCCACCGCGCCTAGGTCCGCTCAAACTCGGCGCGGACGGCCTTGCGGATATCTTCCGGCGTCAGGTCGCTAATGCCGCTTTCTTCCCCCGCGATAAGGGCGGCGCGGATGCGCTCGACCTCGTCCATGCGCAACTGCTTCTCGCGGATGGCCTCGCGGATCAGTTCGCTGTCGGTCGCGTAATGGCCGCTGGCAAGCTGGCCCTGAATCCAGGCCTCCTGTTGGTCGGTGACCGTGATGCTTTTCTTGACCATGGACATGGCGGGCGGCCTCTCGCGAAAATTCCTCGCTGGTCGGATTTTATCCTACTATACACTTCCCATCCCGTCACCCCCACGAAAACGGGGTCCAGGACCATGGATTCCCGCTTTCGCGGGAATGACGCCGTAGACTCACCGTCTCACGGCCTCGGTGGTTTTCTTTTGTTGAACCACAGAGGTGGCGAGGCGGTGAGAAGGAAGGGGTAAGCGGCTTGTCGCCCATGTTGACGCCCCCCCCCCGCCGCTCACGGACGCTCACGGCCCCGCCCCGGCGCGAGGCCCGGTATCAGATGTCGAGTCCCTTCTTGAGCAGCTTGTCGATCAGCTTCCGCGCCTGGAGGCCGGCGCTGTCGCCGCCGCCGAAGACCAGGCCGCCCGAGGTGAAGGACGTGCCGAAGGTTTTCGCCAGGTTCACCGTCTGCCCGATGCCGGCGAGAAACTGCGCGTCGCTCAGCCGGCCCAGGGGATGAATGAAGGCGCTCCAGAGAATGCCCTTCGCCACCGCGTAGCGCGCGTCGAGGGCGCTGTCGAAATTGGCCTGCATCATCCGGTAATAGAGCTCGGCGGAGATCTGCTCGGTCTTGGCGATGGCGGTCAGGATTCGCATGCGGTCGGCCTTCTCGTCGACGATCACGGTCACGCCGGTATTCTCGACCTTGAAGCTCCAGACGCCGGGGCGGGCGCTCTGGACGTCGTCGCCGACGGCGCCGATCAACTCGGCCAGCCGCGCGACCGTCATCTTGGCGGTCCCTGCCGGCGGGGGTTCCGGGGCGTTCCCGTCGGCCAGCGCCGGCACCCCGATGCCCGGGCCCGTCCAGGCAATCGCCAGAATTGACAGGAAAAGTATCGTCAGGGCACGGCGTCGCATGATCTCCTCCCCATCCTAAAAGTTGCAGCCTCAGGATACACGCTCGGCGCGGCATCGAGACAGAACTCTTTTGATCCGGGAAATTCGGCAGGCCGGAAGGGCGGGGCCGCGATGACGACTTCCCCCCTCACCGTCTCACTGCCCCGGTGGTTTTCTTGAAGGAACCACAGAGGCGGTGAGGCAGTGAGAGGGCGGGATGAGAAGAAAGTCGCGGATGCCCGTGTCGAGCACGGGCATGACGATTTCGAGGATGCCTTGGCGGTTACCCCGCCGCGCGGGCTTCCAAATCCGCCAGCAGGTTGTCCGGCACGTCCACGCCCTCGGCGTTCGCCTTGGCGCGGTTGGCCCAGCGGTCGTTGCCGGGAAGCTGCGCGCCTTCCTGGTCGCGGATGGCGCCGATCAGGGTGCCGATGCGCTCGATGAAGCGGCTGTCGGCCGTCTCCTCGTCCTCGTGGGCGAAGGCCGACGGATCGATCAGGATGAAGAACTGGCCGACCAGGGGCGGCGCGCCCTCGGCCGTAAAGAAACTTGACGCTTCGAAGCCGTGGTTGGAGCCGGTGACGGTCGCCGCCAGGATCTCCACCGCGAGCACCAGGGCCGCGCCCCGGGCATCGCCCATGGGCAGCATCAGGCCGCCGTCGAGCGCTTCCTTGGCGTCGGTCGTGGGATTGCCGTGCTTGTCCGTGCACCAGCCCTCGGGGATTGGCTCGCCACGGTTGGCGGCCATCATGATCTTGCCGCGCGCGACCTTGCTGAGCGCCAGGTCGACCAGCACGGGATCGTCCCAGCCGGAGCCGTCGGGCAGCGGCTTGGGGCTGGCGAAGGCGATGGGATTGGTACCGTAGAGGGCGCGGGTCCCGCCCCAGGGGGCGATGGCGGCGGGGGCGTTGAGGAAGCCGAGCGCCACCAGGCCGTCGCGCGCCGCCGCCTCGACCGGATGGCCGCCGACGCCGCCGTGGTGGGAATTGCCGATGGCGAGGCCGACGATCCCCGTTTCCTTGGCAAGTTGGCGGGCCCGCCCCATGCCGAGGGCGATCGCCGGATAGGCGAAGCCGCCGGCGGCGTCGACCCGCAGGCTGGCCGTCGCCGTCTGCTCCAGCCGCGCGATGGCATGGCCGTCGACCTTGCCGCTTTTCGCCTGGTCGGCGTAGCTCGGCACGCGGGACAGCCCGTGGGACGGCACGCCGTCGGCCTCGGCCTGCACCAGGGCGCGGGCGACGAAGGCGGCGTTGTTCTCGGAAACGTTGGAATTCAGGAAGACCTTGAGGGCCAGCGCTTCGAGTTCATCCAGGGTCTTTTTCGCCATCGTGCTCAGTTCCCGTTCAGGCAGTTGAGGACCGCGTCGGCGGTGACGGAGGACACCTTGCCCTCCCCCTCTTCCGTGCGCGGTCCGACATGGGGCGTGCAATAGAAATTGGGCACGCCGTCGAAGATGTTGGGCGCGGTCAGGGGCTCCTCCACGAACACGTCGGTGAAGGCCCCCCACAGCTTGCCGGATTTCAGCGCGTCGACCAGGGCCTGCTCATCCACGATGCCGCCGCGCGACAGGTTCAGGAGCAGCGCCCGGTCCTTCATTTTCGCGATGGTTTCGGCGTTGAACAGGTTGCGCGTGTCGTCGGTCAGCGGCACGTGGATCGAGATCGCGTCGCATTGGGGCAGCAGGTCGTCGAGCGTTTCCGCCCGGTCGGCCTTGAACTCGGCCCAGCGCGGATCGTCCTTGACGACCCAGGGGTCGTAGACGATGCGCGACATGCCGCAGCCGCGCGCGCGCCAGGCCAGCGCCTGGCCGGTCGCGCCGAAGCCGATGATGCCGAGCCGCTTGCCCTGAACCTCGCGGCCCATCAGCTCGAGCCGCGGCCACTTGCCGGCGACCACGTCCGGCGTCGCCAGGAACGAGCGGCGGAACATCACGAAGATGGCGCCGAGCGCCAGTTCGGCGACGGAATCCGCATTGGCGCCGAGCGCCGGGAACACCTTGATGCCGCGGGCCTTGCAGGCCGCCATGTCGATGTTGTCGAGGCCGACGCCGAGGCGGCCGACGCATTCCAGCCTGTCGGCGGCGTCGAGTACCGGGCCGCGCACCTGGGTCGCGTTGCGCACGATGAGGCCGCGCACGCCCGCCATCAGGGCCGGGATGTCCGCCTGCCGGGACACCAGGTCCGGCTGATAGGACACGTCGTACTCCTTGGCCAGACGCGCGACCTGGGATTCGTCCATGAACTCGGTGATGAGGATGTCGGGCATGACGGGCGCAAACTCCGATGGCAGAGGCCGCCGGAAGGCGGCCCGTGGAAGCCAGCGAACCTTAAAGGTTCGCGATGCGTTGGCAAGGCGCGGATGCGCCGCGCAGGGAGAAAATCAGTCTCATTGTCTCACCGCCTCCGTGGTGTAAACAAACCACAGAGACGGCGAGGCAATGAGAAGGTTCAAATCAACCGTTGGCCGCCGCGAGCGTCTTCATGAAGCGGTCGCGGATGACGACCTGGTCCATGGTGATGTTCGGCACCGGGATGTTGCCCGACCGGCACTTGCAGACGATGACCGTCATCCTGTCGGAGGCCAGCGCGTCCTTCATCACCTGGGCCGTGTCCTCGGCCTTGCACTCGATCACGTTGTCGCAGCCGCAGGCCTCGGCGACCTTGGCCAGCGAGGTCTTCTTGCCGGCATAGGTCGGCTGGTCGCCGGTCGAACCGTAGCTGCCGTTGTCGATGATCAAGAGGATGTAGTTGTCGGCCACGTTGTTGGCGATGGTCGGCAGGGTGCCCAGGTTGGTGAGGACCGAGCCGTCGCCGTCGATGGCGATGATCTTCTGCTTCTGCGCCAGCGCCAGGCCCAGGCCGATGGAGGACGACAGGCCCATGGTGCCGAGCATGTAGAAGTTGGTCGGCTGGTCATCGAGCATGTGCAGTTCCTGGCTGGGCAGGCCGATGTTGCAGACCACGAACTGGTCGGAAATGACCGGGATCAGGCTTTTCAGGACTTCGGAGCGGATCATGGTCATTCTCCCTTCCAGAAGGTGGCGTCGGTGAGGATGGCCACCGGCTTGTTGCACATGAAGGTGTATTTCAGGATCTTGTCGAGTTCCTTGGCGTCTTCCCGCTTGTGGAAGTGGTAGGTCGGGATCAGCATCTGCGCCAGCAGCGCCTTGGTGTGCAGCGCCATTTCGACCTGGCAGGCGACCGGCTCGCCCAGTTCTCCACGGTAGCTGATCAGCATGGGCAGCGGAATGTGGTAGAACTGGATCAGGGTGGCCAGCGCGTTGGCGGTCACGCCCAGCGCCGTGTTCTGCATGATGATGGCCGACCGCTTGCCGCCCATGAAGGCACCGGCGCAGAGGCCCATGCCCTCGTCTTCCTTGTTGCACGGGACATGCATGATCTCGGGGTGGTTTTCGGCTTCCTCGATCACGCCGCCCAGCTGCTTGCACGGCACTGTGGTGATGAACGAGATACCGTTGTTCACCATGTCCGTGACGATCTGTTTGTTAATCGACAAGACTTGTCCTCCGGGTCCGGGTTCCGCGCAAAAACCTCGCCCTGCCGCCGCCGCACCTACGAGACTGCGGCGGGGTCGGAGGAACGGCCTTGCGCCGAACGGTATGGGTTCAGGGTGCGCCCTGGGTTTCCTCAAACGTCGCATTCGGGCCGGGATTGGATTCCCTTTGTCGGTCGGCCCTCACCCGCAATAGTCCGAGGCTCTTGCCCACGTCAAGAAAGTCCTCTAACTCTTATATAAGATTTTGGCAGTTTTTTCCGAAAGGACCGCCTCATGGAACGCCTGGGTCCGCAATCGGGCGGCGGGCCGCTCTACCGCCAGGTGCGCGAGCAGCTTCTGCGCGAGATCGCCCAGGGCCGCTATCCCGTGACCGACCCGCTGCCTTCGGAACAGAAGCTGGCCGCCCGCTTCGGCGTGGCCCAGGGCACCGTGCGCCGGGCGCTCGACGAACTGGCGCGCGAGAACCTGGTGATCCGCCACCAGGGCCGGGGCACTTTCGTGCATGCCCACGGGCCGGAGCGTGACCGCTTCCACTTCTTCCACCTGGTGGCGGCGGACGGCGAGCGGCGCCTGCCGACGTCGCGCGTGCTCTCCCTCACCCGCCGGCGCGGCTCGCAGGCGGACGCCCTGGCGCTCAACCTCGCCCCCCAGGCGCGGGTGGTGGAGATCAAGCGCGTGCGCGACCTGATGGCCCGGCGCGCGATCCTGGAGACCATCGCGGTGCCCGACGCCCTGTTCCCGGACCTCGGCAACCTGAACAAGGCGCAGGTGCCCAACACGCTCTACGAACTCTACCAGGACCGTTTCGGCGTCATCGTCCACCGCGCGGTGGAAAAGATCACCGCCGAGACCGCGGGGCCCGAGGACGTGACCTACCTGGGGCTCGACCGCGGCGCCCCCCTACTGCGCATCGAACGCGTTGCGCAGACGCTCGACGGCACGCCGGTGGAACTGCGCGTGTCGCGCTGCGACACCACGCACCTCGCCTATTTCAGCGACCTGGTTTAGGCCGCCCGGGGGCCAAACAGGATGACCGCCGCGCCGATCAGGCAGATGGCGGCGCCGAGGGCGTCCCAGCGGTCGGGCCGGGCCCCTTCCACCAGCCACAGCCAGCCCAGCGAGGCTGCGATGTAGACCCCGCCGTAGGCCGCATAGGCGCGGCCCGCGAAGGGGGCGTCGATGCGGCTCAGGGCGTAGGCGAAGACGATCAGGGACAGCACGCCGGGGACCAACCACCACGACGGCTTGCCCAGGCGCAGCACCGCCCAGAAAGCGAAGCAGCCGGCGATCTCGGCGACGGCGGCGGCGACATAGGTGGCCCAGACCGCCATGGACGCTCAGCCCTTCAATGCGTCGCGGATGTCATCAAGGTGCGGGTCGTAGACCATGTCGTCGCCGTGAGCGATGTCGGGCTGGCCCGGCCAGCCCGTGTCGGACCAGTGCTGGCCCGCGAACTGCTGTGCCGCATCGTAGCGCGGGATCACGTGGAAATGCAGATGGGCGTCGACCATGCCGAGCTTCAGGTAATTGACCTTCGCCGGTTTGAAGGTCGCGGCGTAGCGTTCCTCCACGTGACGGCAGACCTTGGCGAAGGCCGCGCCCTCGTCCGCCGTCATCTCGCCCAGTTGCGGGCACCACCGGTTGAGGGACAGCACCGATGCGCCGAGCGTGCAATGGACCGGCCGGACCGACCAGGTCCAGTGGTCGGAGCGCCAGATGCTCAGGCGTTCGACCTGGAATTTCCCCCTGAACTCTTCGAACGTCGCCGTCATCGCGAGGCCCGCCCCACCTTGGCCGGCGCGCGCAGGCCGATCTCCCTGATGGCGTCCAGGCAGTCCTGGGTGAAACGGTCATTGTCGAACATGAGGCAGGCTCCCGGAACAGGATCGCCGGGACTGATCATGCCCCGACACGGTGTACATTCCAGCTACCATTCCGGTCCAGCCGGGGGCAAGCGCCATCGACGTCCTGAGCCGTATCGGAAAGGCGCAAATCCACGGATTATCGACTCGCACCATGTGCGTACTTTCCCCGGCAGACGGAAAATTCGCCGTGTCCGGCGCGCAAGATATCCACATCGGGAGTCCGATACCCTTTCGCGGACGAACGGAGCCTCACCGTGAACCCACGCCTCACACGGCCCCTGCCCCGCCGAACGACGGTGTCCGATCTGTGAATACCAGGAAATTCCGCTACGCCGTCCGGCGCTCCCCGCTTTCGGTCTTCGGGACAGGGTTCGCGCGATCGAACGCCGCTTAGGACCGCGGTGGTCCATTGCCGCGCGCCCGGATTGTGCGCCCGCGAAACGGGCGGATTGCAAGGATTCCGACAGGCAGACCGCGGGCGCCGGTGGGCCGTGGGCGCCCGCCGGGCGATTTCCCCAGTTCGTTCGCCGGAGGGCGGCCCGCCGGTAGGCGCCGCAGGTCACCCGCACATTCTCCTCTGTCGGGCGCCTGTTTTACGGCGGACGGGCGCGCGGCCGCCGAAATGCCGGCAAACCGGGTGCCGCGGACACGCCCACGCCCGATCGGCGGCATCGGCGGCGGCGGACCGAACAATCCCCAAGGTTATCCACAGCCGACAAATTGAGGCATATCAAGTACAGGCCGCCGCCCCTCGGGCTACTCTCGGTCTAAATATGATGGAGGAACGTCCATGTCCGACGTGATGTGGAAACTTCGGGACGACCATAAGAAGCTCGCCCGTTTGATGGACCTGATCGCGCGCGAGGTCCGCGTGTTCGACGCCGGCGAAACGCCTGATTATGAGCTTGTCGCCAACATCCTGGACTACACCCAGAACTACCCCGATCTGTACCACCATCCGGTCGAAGATCATGTGCTGGCCAAACTGCGCCTGCGCGATCCGGAAGCGGCCGCCAACGTCGGCGACCTGGTGCAGGAGCACGAAAAGCTGGGCGCCCTGACCCGCCGCTTCGCCGCCGCCCTGCACAATGTCGTGCAGGACGAAACCCTGCCCCGAGACTGGTTCGTCGACATCGCCGGCGACTACCTGACTTTCCAGCGCCGCCACATGCAGATGGAGGAGGTCGTGTTCTTTCCGGCCGCACTTCGTGCCCTGACCGAGGACGATTGGCGGGTGATCCAGAACACCATTACCATGCCGGACGACCCCCTGTTCGGCGACGGCGAGGACCAGGAACGGTACGACCGCCTGCACCGCGAAATCCTGAAGTGGGGCAAGCCGCAGGACGTGACGGACTTCGCCCCGAGCTGAAGTCCGGCCTACCGTCCGCCGGCCACGTTCAGCACCGTGCCGGTGACGTAGCCGGCCGCATCGGAGCACAGCCAGTAGGCGGCTTCGGCGATCTCACGCACGTCGCCGATGCGGCCCATGGGGATGTCCGATTTCAGAGCCTCCTCGAAGCGCTGGGCGATCCCGCCCTCGACCGCCATGTCCGTGAGCACGTAACCCGGCGCGACGGCGTTGACGCGGATGCCCTCGGTGCCGACCTCGCGGGCGAGTCCGTTGGTGAACACGTCGATGGCGCCCTTGAGCGCCGCGTAGTCGGCCCACTGTCCGGCCCCGCCCTTCTTGGTCGCGGTCGAGGACAGGTTGACGATCGCCCCGCCTCGCCCCCCGCTGGCCGTCGACATGCGCTTGACCGCCTCGCGGCAGAACAGCACGGGGCCGATGAAGTTGACCCGCGTGACCTCCTCCAGAATCTCGCGCGTCACCTCGACCGCGCGGCGGCGCGGGCCCGACACGCCCGCATTGTTGATCAGGGCGTCAAGAACCGTGCCCTCCCCGTCCAGGGATTCGAACAGGGAAAGAATGTCCTCCTCGCTGCCGGAATCACAGCGCACGGCATGGGCCTTGGCCTCCTTCGCCACCTTGAAGGCGGCCTCCGGATTGGAGACGAAGGTGAACACCACGGTCCATCCGCGTTCGGCGAACAGCCGCACCATGGCCTCGCCGATGCCGCGGCTGCCGCCGGTTATGAGAACGGTCTTTGTCATGGGGTTTCCTTTTTGATTTTGCGACTACCGCATGACAAACGGGTTGGGGACTTCCGTCGCCATGGAAATCCACACGGACTTGGTCTGCAGGTATTCCTCGATGGAATCCTGGCCGCTTTCCCGGCCCAGGCCGGACTGCTTGTAGCCGCCGAACGGCGACATGTAGGAAACCGCGCGGTAGGTGTTGACCCATACGGTCCCCGCCTGCAGTTCCTGGGACATGATGAAGGCGCGGCGGATGCTTTCCGTCCACACGCCGGCGGCCAGGCCGTAGACGACGTCGTTGCCGATCGCCAATGCCTCCTCCTCGTCCTCGAACGGGATGACCGACAGCACGGGGCCGAAGACCTCTTCCTGGGCGATGCGCATCCGGTTGTTCACGCCGGTGAAGATGGTCGGCTCGACGAACCAGCCGTTGCCGCATTCGGGCCGTTCGGCCCTGCCGCCGCCCAGCACGGCCTCGGCGCCTTCGTCTTTCGCGATGTCCATGTAGCCCAGGATCTTCTCGTACTGGGGCGGCGTGGTCACGGGGCCGACCTGGGTGTCCGGGTCCATGGGGTTGCCCATCCTGGCGGTCTTGGCGAGCGCCACCACCTTGTCCACGAACTCGTTGTGGATGGACTTCTGGACCAGCAGGCGCGAGCCCGCGATGCAGGTCTGCCCCGTGGCGGCGAAGATGCCCGAGATCACGCCCTTGACCGCGTTCTCCATGTTGCAGTCGTCGAACACGATGTTGGGCGACTTGCCGCCCAGTTCGAGGGACACCTTCTTGAAGGTCTGTGCCGCCGTGGAATAGACGTGGCGGCCCGTGGACGAACCGCCGGTGAAGGCGATCTTGGCCACGCCCGGATGGCTGATCAGGGCTTCTCCCGCCTCCTTCCCGTAGCCGGTGACGACGTTGACCACGCCGTCGGGGAAGCCCGCCTGCTTGAACAGTTCCACGAACTCGCAGGCCGAGGCCGAGGTGAACTCCGACGGTTTCAGGATCACCGTGTTGCCTGCGGCCAGGGCGGGCGCCAGCTTCCATGCCGTCAGCAGGAGCGGCGAGTTCCACGGCGTGATCATGCCGATAACGCCCAAGGGCTCCTTGCGCGTGAAGTTGAAGGTGTCCGGCTTGTCGATGGGGATGACGCGGCCCTCGATCTTGTCGGCCAGGCCGCCGAAGTAATAGTACCACTGCGGCACGTACTTCAGCTGCAGGCCCATTTCGGCGATCAGCTTGCCGTTGTCGCGGACCTCGGTGGCGGCCAGGTCGTCGGCCCGCTCCGCCACCAGGTCGCCCAGCTTCCTCATCAAGTGGCCGCGCTGGGTCGGTGTGACCTTGCGCCACACGTCGAAGGCCGCCTTGGCCGCCGTCACGGCGCGGTCGATATCCTCCGCCCCGCCACGCGGGATTTCAGCCCAGGCCTCGCCCGTGTAGGGGTTGGCGGTCTCGAACCATTCGCCCGAAGCCGGGTCGACCTTCGCGCCGCCGATGGTCATCTGATAGCGTTTCAGGTTGCTCACGGTTTCTCTCTCCCTCTGGATATTGGTCAGGCGCCGACCGCTGCGAGCACGTCCTCCTTGGTGTCGTACTCGCGGGTCAGGCAATAGGTCTTGGCGATGATCTTCCATTCGCCATTAACGCGAATGCAGGCCAAAAGGTCCGTGAAGTCGCGCTTGCCGACCAGGACCTCGACCTTCACGTTGGCCGTGTCCGGCCCGGCGAAGTCGATGGAGACGATGCGCTCCTTCCTGGGATAGCCCGCCGCCTCGGGCGCGCCGCGTCCTTCGACGACCTTCTGGAACTCTTCCATGTTCCAATGGACCCGTTCACCCGCCAGCTCGGCCGCGTTCATGTGCGCGTCGGGGTGGAAGGCAGTCTTGAACAACAGGCCCGTATCGCCTTTGTAGAGCCCGTCGAGATAAGCCTGGATGCAGGCTTGTACGCCCGCCAGATCGTCGCCGCTCATGGGTAGTCCTCCCTTCCGTTCATGCGTCACACCCGCGAATGCGGGGGTCCAGAAGGTATCTTGCTGGATTCCCGCCTTCGCGGGAATGACGGCTAGGATGCCGTCATCCTAAAGCAGGCTGTCCGGCCCCAACAACTTTTCCCGGAACCGGTTCTTCAGGTGCACGCCGTCCTTGGTCGGCAGCACGAAGGGCAGCGGCTCGGCCTTGACCTTGATGTCGACGAACACGGGACCCTTTGTTCCCTTGATGACGGGGAGAACGTCGGAAAGCTCGGCCTCGGTCGTCACCTGGACCGCCGCCGGCCAGCCGCAGGCCTTGGCCACGGCGACCAGGTCCACCGGGCCGGCCGTATGGGTCGCCTGCATTCCCGTCTCGCCGTAGCGTTCGTTGTCGAACACGACGATGGCCAGGTTCTCGGGCGCCTGGGCGGCGATGGTCGCGAAGGAGCCCATGGCCATCAGCATCTCGCCGTCTCCGGTCATTACCATGACGCGTTTGGTCGGTTGCGCGATGGCGAGGCCCAGGCCCATGGTGGCCGCCCCGCCCATGGCGCCCCACAGCGGGAAGGTCAGGGGATGGTCGCCCGCCGCCGTGGCGTCCCAGTTGGGCGACCCCAGACCGGTGACGACCAGGAAGTCGTCGGTGCGGTCGGCCAGCAAGGTCCTGGCGACCTCGCGGCGGTGGAGTTCGTAGGAATCTGCGCGTTGCTTGTCCATCTCTGCTCTCCCTCCCCCTACTTGCCGAAGGTCTTCACGGGCATGAGCTTCTGGTGCAGCAGCACCGCCGCCATGTCGGGCCAGCCGTAGGCCTGTTCGCCGGCCGAGCGCACGGTCTCGCCCACCAGGTCCGGATCGTCAACTTCCGTGACCTTCACGCCCATGGCCTCCAGGGTTGGACGCGTGCCCTCGCCCATGGGCTTCTGCCAGGGGTTGAACTCGCGCCACTGGGCCCGCATCGAGACGACCATCAAAAGCGGAAAGCGGCAGGTGTTGGCGAGGGAAATCATGTTGATGCAGTTGCCGACGCCCGAGGACTGGATCAGCATCACCGCCCGCTCGCCGCCCAGCCACGCGCCGGCAGCGAGGGACACGCCCTCCTCCTCGGTCGTCAGCGGAATGCAGCGCATGACGTTGTCGGCCTCGCACATCTTCAGAAGATTGGCGTGGCCGGCGTCGGGCACATAGGCGACCTGACGCACATCCAGGTCCTTGAGGACGTCGTAGATATCCCGCGCCCAGGCGTAATTCTCGGTCATGGTTCTCGGCTGTTTCGTCCGTTGCGGTTGCAACGACTTTAGAAACGATGCCCCGGCCCGCCAAATGAAATTATCTGGCCGGCGCGTTGAGAAATCCTATCGCGAACGTCAGTCTTCCTTGAGTTCGTGGCCGTTGTAGGCCGCGAGCGTCCAACCGCCTTTCCAGCGCTGGTAGAGCACCCAGGCGCCGACCACGAGGACGGCGCCGGCGAGGAGCGGCCTCGGAATGCCGCCCATCATGAACAGCGGCACGGAAACCGCGAAGCAGGCGGCGGGCATATAGAACAGGGTCCATTTCTTCTTTCCGCGTGCCGACTGGAACCAGGGGAAGGCCGCCGAGAACAGGGCGATGATCAGGAAGAACAGCGACCACGGCCGGGTCACGAAATGGGTCAGGTCCGTGTCGATAGCCATCGCCCGGGCCAGGTTCAGTTCGGCGATGTTGCCCAGCACGACGCCCAGGATCATGGGCGCCAGCGGGAACCCGAAATGGCGCATCACGAAGCCCAGGATGCCGAACCACAACAGCGTCCACAGGTCCAGCGCCACGTTGTTGATGGCGAACACGCCGATGCCGCAGAAGCCCAGGATCACGCCCGCCAGGATGTACATTCGCACCCGGGTGACCAGAACGAAGACGCGCAGCATCCCCGACTGCAACAGGATCATGATGAAGGTCGCCAGGAAGAAGGCGATGAAGATGGAATAGGCCAGAACGGGCCGTTCGGCGATGAAGGTGGGGCTCGGCACCACATCGTGGATCAAAAGCGCGCCCAGCATCACCGCCGCGGTGACGTCGCCGGGAATCCCCAATGCCATCAAGGTGATGAGCGCCCCGCCCTCGACCGCGTTGTTGGAACTTTCCGGCGCCATGATGCCCTCGGGCGTGCCCGTGCCGAACCTTTCCGGGTTTTTCGATGCCTTCTTGGCCTGATCGTAGGCCAGGATGTTGGCGACGGAGCCGCCGGCACCCGGCAAAATGCCGGTGAACACGCCGATCAACGACGACCGCACGATGACGACCCAATGCTTGGCGATCACCTTGATGGCCGCCAGGTGCTCGATACGGGCCCGGATCGTGCCCTTGTCCGACAACGACGTGCGGGCGCTGGCGGGA
Organism: Rhodospirillales bacterium CG15_BIG_FIL_POST_REV_8_21_14_020_66_15; assembly: GCA_002781745.1. Lineage (GTDB taxonomy): Bacteria > Pseudomonadota > Alphaproteobacteria > Rhodospirillales > Casp-alpha2 > UBA1479. The sequence continues at coordinate 48,750 of PFFW01000117.1, read as the reverse complement.
TCGCGGACGTCGTTCAAGAGCTGCGAGAACGCGAACAGCCCGATCAGCACGGCGATGAAGTCGAACCCCTGAAGCAGGGCTTCCGATCCGAAATCGAAGCGCGCCATGCCGACAGCCTCGTCTTCGCCGACCGTTCGGACCAAAAGACCGAGGGCGCCCGCGATCAGGCCCTTGACGATGTCCTTGCCGGCCAGGCTGGCGGTGATGGTCAGGGCGAACATGACCAGCATGAAATAGTCCCAGGGCTGGAATTCCAGGCCAACGCGGGCAAGCTGCGGCGCCAAGGTGACCAGCAACACGGCGGAGATCATGCCGCCGAAGAACGACGACCAGACACCCAGGCCGAGCGCCAGGCCCGGCTTGCCGCCGCGAGCCATGGGAAAGCCGTCGAAAGTGGTGGCGACGGACGACGGCGTGCCCGGAATACCGGTCAAGATGCCGGCCATGAGCCCGCCCGACAGGCCGCCGACCAGAACGCTGACCATGGTCGCCAGCCCCTGTTCCGGCGGCATGGAAAAGGTGAACGGCAGGGTCAGGACGACCGCCATGGCGATGGTAAAGCCCGGAATCGCCCCCGCGATCAGGCCGCCGGCGACGCCGACGAACATCAGGATCAAGGTCTTGATGTGCAGGATGTGGCCGAAGGCCGCCGCGACGTTTTCCAAAATCATCTCTCGGCCCGCCCCTTAGATACCCGTCAGTTCGCCGGTCGGAAGCAGCACGTTCAAGCCTTGTGTGAACAACAGCCACATGCCGCCGACGGACGCCGCCGCCACCACGGCATGAATGCCGAGCCGGCGCGGTGACCAGCCGCCCAACGCCGACAGCAGGACGAACACGAACAGCATGCCCGAGATCAGCATGCCGAGCCACGGCAGGAGAAGCAGATACCCGCAGAACGAAACGAAACAGATGACGGGGTTCCACCAATAACGGACCCAGCCCATGACGGTCGTCGGCTCGCCGGGAAAGGCTTGGGGATCGTCGGGGCCGCGCTTCAGCGACTGAACCAGGTAGATCACGCTCAACAACCCGAAGACGGTCAGGATGACCCGCGGCCAGATGCTGGGCGGCAGAACGCCGTAGTCAGGTTCGCGGATGTCGAAACTTGCCCACAACATGACGCCGCAGAACAACAACAAAACGACGGCGACGTATACGTCGCGGTTCAGGCGATCCATGGAAGCCCCCAATATCGAACTGGTTGTTTGGTCGCAAGTGTACGGGGCGGCCCGATGAACGCGCCGCCCCGCGAACTCAGGCGGGTCTACTTGCCCTTGTACATGCCGATCTTGATGGCGACCTTCTTGTAGTCCGCAAAGGTCTTTTCCGCCCATTTGCGGTAGTCTGCCGGACCGACCCAGGCGACATCCGTGCCCTTGGCGTCCATTTGCTTCAGCAATTCCGGATTCTCGGCAGCCTTCTTGAAGACCGAGGCCCAATGATCGACCACGGCCTTGGGCGTGCCCTTGGGGGCGACGATGCCGCGTTTGAGCGCGAATTCCATGTCGACGCCCAGTTCCTTCAGTGTCGGCAGATTGGGCAGGAACTTGGACCGCTTGTCGTCGGCGATGGCGAAGGCCTTGAGGTCGCCTCCCTCGATGTACTTGCGCCCGGAGGCCACGTTGATGGTGCCAAGCTGGATCGCGCCCGACAACAGCGCGGTCATGCGCTCGCGGGTGCCGTCGAAGGGCACGTACTTGAACTTCATGCCCGTCAGGTCCTCAAGCAGCAACCACATGAACTGGCTGGTCGAGCCGAAGGTCGCACCGGTCGGAATCGTTTCCGGCGCGGCCAGGGCGGCTTTCTTGAATTCGGCGAAGTCCTTCCACGGCACCTTGCCGGAGGCGCCGACGATGTCCGGCGTCGAGGTCAGCAGCGCCACGGTTTCGAAGTTGTCGTAATGGAACGGGATGCGGCCGTTCAGAAAGCTGGTGATGGCGCTCTGATGGATGGCGAACAGCGTACAGCCGTCGGGACGGGCCTTGGCCGCTTCCTTGGCGCCCTTGTTGCCGCCCTGGCCGGGAACCGTAACGACCTGGATGCGCGGCTTGGCGCCTTGTTCGTTCACGGTCTTTTCGAAAATGTTGAAGATGATGGCGGTCCCGCCGCCGGGTTTCCACGGCACGATCAGCTTCGCGGTGTCGCATTCGAATTTCGGCGCGGCTTGCGCCGGTCCGCTCGCGATCAGTCCAAAGCCGAAAGCGGCGGCAACCGCACCGGCCCCGATGAATGTCTTCCTCATGTTTCTATACTCCCTGATGTATTGACATGCGCGCACCCTCACTGCTGCGCCGCAAAGCGGGAAGCCTAGCGGATGGATTTTCCCGACGCCATAGGCAACCCGCACCCGGCACGATTTCGGTTGATTTTTTTTACCCACGTGGGCCCGGTAGTTCGGGCTTGTGGTTGCGGCGTCCTGCGGAAGGGGATAGGAAATGGAACCCGCCGGCCGCGTTCGTATCGGCCGCACCATCCTTTCCAACGTCTATCCGCAAAGGTCCATCGAACATGCCCGCGACCCAACCTTTCACCACCCGGCCCGAAATCCTCGGCACCTTCGGCGTGGTCACCTCGACCCATTGGCTGGCGACCGCCGTGGGCATGGCGATTTTGGAAAAAGGCGGCAATGCCTTCGACGCGGGCGTGGCGACCGGTTTCGCCCTGCAGGTGGTCGAGCCACACCTGAACGGCCCAGGCGGCGACGTGCCGATTATCGTCCACACCGCGAGCGACGCGAAGACGAAGGTGATCTGCGGCCAGGGCGTGTCGGCGGCGGGCGCGACGATCGACAAGATGAAGGCTCTGGGCCACAAGATCATGCCCGGCACCGGCCACCTGTCGGCGGTGGTGCCGGGGGCGTTCAGCGCCTGGACCACCCTGCTGCGCGATTTCGGCACCATGCGGCTGCGCGAGGTGCTTGAACCGGCGATCAATTTCGCCGCCAACGGCTATGCCCTGGTGCCCAACATCTGCAACACCATCGCCACCATCAAACCCATGTTCGAGGACGAATGGCATACCTCGCGCGACATCTGGCTGAAGAACGGCGACGTGCCGAAACCCGGCACCCTGTTCAGGAACGAGGTCATGGCCGACATGTACCGCCGGGTCCTGAAGGAAGCCGAAGCCGCCGGCGGCGGCCGCGAAGCGGAAATCAATGCCGCCCACGACGTGTGGTACAAGGGCTTCGTCGCCGAGGCCATCGACACGTTCATGCGCGTCCCCGTGATGGACACCTCGGGCGAACGCCACGCCGGGCTCCTGACCGGCGACGATCTGGCGGACTGGAAGGCGACCATCGAGGATGCGCTGACCTATGACTATCTGAACTACACCGTATGCAAGACCGGCCCGTGGGGCCAGGGCCCGGCGCTACTGCAGCAATTGGCGCTGCTCAAGGGCTTCGATCTGTCCTCCATGCCCTTTACGGGGCCCGACTTCGTACATGTGGTCACGGAGTGCGCCAAGCTGGCCTTCGCCGACCGCGAACGCTTCTACGGCGACCCGAACTTCATCGACATCCCCATGGACGTCCTGCTGTCCGATGCCTACAACGACGCGCGGCGCAAGCTGGTCGGCGACCAGGCGTCCCTCGAATTACGCCCTGGCGACGTGCCCGGCTTCGGCGCGGAGCCGATCATTCGCACGCCCTCGGCGGACGAGATCGCCCAACCCAGCGCGCTTGGCATCGGCGAGCCGACGGTGGCCCGCTTCGACGACATGGAAGTCGCCCATGACGGACATTCCGCCGGCGACACCTGCCACTTCGACATCATCGACAAGGATGGCAACATGATTTCGGCCACGCCGTCCGGCGGCTGGCTGCAGAGCAACCCGGCGGTCCCCGGTCTGGGCTTCTGCTTGACCAACCGGGGGCAGATGTACTGGCTGGATGAGAAGAAGCAGGATCGCCTGCGCCCGAAATCCCGTCCGCGGACCACGCTCAGCCCCGGCTTCGCGCTGCGCGACGGCAAGGCCTGGATGCCCTTCGGCACGCCGGGCGGCGATTCCCAGGACCAATGGGCGCTGGGCTACTTCGTGCGCAAGGTCCATTACGGCCTGAACATGCAGGAAGCCATCGACGCCCCCGCGTTCCACACCAAACATTTCCCGTCGTCGTTCTACCCGCGTCATTGGGTGCCCGGACACCTTGTGATAGAAGGCCGGTTCCCCGAGGAAACCCAGAAGGAACTGGTGCGCCGCGGCCACAAGCTGGAGGTCGACGACGACTGGTGCATCGGCCGCATGACCGCCGCCTGCAAGGAGGACGGACTGCTGAAGGCCGCCGCCAACCCGCGGTTCATGCAGGGGTATGCGATCGGTCGCTGACTCCCGGCCCGCGTGGGCCGGGCCAGACTATGCCTTTTGGCATAGATGTTGCATATAGACGTCGACATATCATTCGGATGGCTGTGCGTGAGTGGAAATTCCGGAAAGCCAGCAACTTGCGGCCTATTTTGAGGATCTCGACGCGTTGCCTTTGAGCACGCGGGCGCAAAATGACGCCGATTTCGAGAATCTGAGCCGCTGGATCGACAGCCGGCTGGCCGGCAACGGCGGCGGGACGTTGGAATGGCATGTCATTCTGGCCGACGACGACACCTCCAATCGGCTGGTGATCGGCAGCCTGCTGGAAAAGTCAGGCCTTACCGTGACCGCCGTGGAGAACGGCAGCCAGGCAATCGACGTGCTGAACGACGGCAAGCAGGTCGACCTGTTCCTTCTCGACATCAACATGCCGGTGATGGACGGACTGGAGGCCGCGCGAACGATCCGTGCCCGGCCCGACGTCAACGCCGACCTGACCTTGATCGCCATCACCAGCGATGTCTCGCCTGTCCGCATCGCGGCCATGCGGGAAGCCGGTTTCGACATCTGCATGGCAAAGCCCGTTCGCCGCGACAACCTGTTCCGGGTCATCCTGGGCAGTCTATCGCGCCGCGCGGCAGTCTAGGCCGGCGGCGATGCCGGAAGATACCTCCCCCATCCATCGTCGGATTCTTACCGGGCTGGAGGCGGATACCAGCCGCGAGTTGATGCCGGAACTCATCGCGGTGTTCATCAGGTCCGCCGACGCCCGGGCCTTGAAGATCACCGAGCATATGGCGGCGGGCAGGCTCGACGGCATCGCCGCCGAGGCGCACGCCCTGAAGAGCAGCGCCGCCACCTTCGGCGCGGGAGAAGTCCGACGGATCAGCGCCGAACTGGAAGCCGCCGGCAAGATCGGCGATCGGCCCGCGGCCGAACGTCTGACAGCCAATCTTATCCAGGCACTCGACGCGGCGAAACGCGTGCTGGACGCCTACGTACAGGAAATTTCGGAATAGCGCCTGGCCCTACTCGGCGGCATCGGATCCGCCCTCGGCTTTCTCCTCCGCCTCGCGCAGGCGCCTGTAGACCGTAGACGGACTCAGTTCCAGCAACGCCGCCGCCCGGGAGACGTTGCCGTCGCATTGGCGGATCGCCGCGTTGATCAGCTCCTGTTCGACCTGCCACAGGGGGCGGATGACAAGGCCGTCTTCCCCGCCCGCGACGGGTTGGGAGACCCGCACGGACGGTTTCGGTTCAGCCGGCCCGGACGGGGGAGCGGGCGTCCGCCGCGCGCCCCCTGCGTCCGCCAGCGGCGACGGCAACATGTCGGCCGCGACCACCTCACCATCGTGCAGGACGACGACGTTGCGTATCACGTTCTGCAACTGGCGCACGTTTCCGGGCCAGGGATAGGCGGCCAGGATGGCGGCGGTTTCCTCGTCGAAGGCCTGGAACCCCTTGCCTTCCTCGGCCGCGAATTCGGTGAGAAACCTTCCGGCGATATCCAGGATGTCGTCGCCTCGTTCGCGAAGCGGAGGCAGGTGGATGGGAATGACGTGCAGGCGGAAGTACAGGTCCTCGCGGAAGCCGCCTTTCTCGACCGCCTCCCAGGGGTCCTTGTTGGTGGCGCAGACGAAGCGGACATCGACCTTTTCCACGTTCGAGTTGCCGACCTTCTGAAATCCGCCGGTCTGGATGAAGCGCAGAAGCTTGACCTGCAGCGACTGGTCCATCTCGCAGACCTCGTCCAGGAAAAGAGTCCCGCCGTCGGCGAGTGTCGCCGCCCCGTCCCGGTTGGCATGCGCCCCGGTGAAGGCCCCCATTACGTGACCGAAGATTTCGCTCTCCATCAATTCCTTGGGAATGGCTCCGCAGTTCAGCGCAATGAACGGTTTGTCCTTGCGCGGGCTTTGGCCGTGCACGGCCTCGGCGCAGACTTCCTTGCCGGTACCCGACTCCCCGGTGATGAATACGGTCGCCTTCGACGGCGCCGCGGAATCGATGATGCGGTAGACCGTCTGCATGGCCAGCGACTTGCCGATGAAACCGCAATAGGTCTCACGATCGAAAGTCCGCTTCAGCGTCTGGACAATGCCCTTCAGTTCCTGGCGTTCAAGGGCGTTGCGCAGCGTGAAGATCAGGCGTTCCGCATTGAACGGCTTCATCAGGAAGTCGGCGGCGCCCTCGCGCATGGCGTCGACGGCCATGTTGACCGAACCGTGCGCCGTGATCATGACCACGGCCGTGCGGGAATTCTCCTGGGCCACCTTCTTCAGAATGTCCAGGCCGCTCATGTCCGGAAGCTGCACGTCGAGCACCACCATGTCGAACGGACCGCCGGCTAGCGCCGTGAGGGCCTGCTTGCCCGTCTCGGCATGGACGACGTCGTAGGGTTCCGACTTCAGGTATTCCTGATAGACCCGCGCCAGCGGCGGGTCGTCCTCGACCAACAGCAGGCGCCGCACAGTCGGGGCGGACATGGGATCGGAAATCTCGCGGCGACGGTACGACATGGGTTCGGATTATAGGGTCAAAGGGTGTACCGACACCATAGGCAGAGGGAGACAACCCCTTGCTATGCAATAGACATTCAATTCGTTTACGACTTGGCGCGCAGCATCAATGCCATGTGGAGGGCGACCGCAACCACGAACAGGCCCGCGGCCACGAAGGGGGCGACGTAGCTTCCGGTCCAGTCGACCAGAACGCCGAACACGGGCGGCATCACGGTCACCCCGCCGAACATGATGAACTGGGCGCCGCCTGTGGCGTCGCCGATATGGGCCTGGGGGGCGATGTCGGCGACCTCGGACAGCCAGACACCGTTCCAGCCGTAGCTGCACAGGCCGAGCGCCAGGGACAGGGCGCCGACGGTCCATGTGGGCCAAGCGGGCGAAATCAGCGTGGTCGCGCCGAACAATCCGCAGACCAGGACGCTGATGCCGACCAGAACCGCCGTCGGCGTGAAAATCTGCTTTGCGACATAGCCCCAGGCCAGGCGCCCGCCGATACCCCCGGCTTGAACCGCGGCGTAAAGAAGGCCTGCGTCGACCAGGGACCAGTTCAAGGTGTGGATCAGGTAGAGCACGTAGAACGAGCCCAGGCTGATCTGCGCGCCGGCCAGGGCGAAACCGACGAGAGAGAGAGAGCGCAAGGCGGGATCGCCGAGCACGATCTTCAGGGGCCCCCAGACCTTGATCTGGGGCCGGCCGCCGTTGCGCCGCCGGTCGTGATCGAAGGTTTCGCGCACAGGCTGGATCGCCAAAGCGACCAGGACCGCGGCCACGGCGAATACGCCGAACGCCCAGCGCCAGCCGAAACTGACCGTCAACACCGGCAGCGTCATGCCGACCAGCACCCCGGCCACGGGCACGCCCGTCTGCTTTACGGAAAAGATCAGCGGCTGGCGGCGGTCGGCGCCGAGCCCGCGCAGGATCTTGGAACTGGTCGGATTGAGAGGCCCGTAACAGGTCCCCATCAGGAGCGCCGCCACCGGGGCCAGCCAGACCAAGGCGGGAAACAGCATGACGATCCCCAGCGCCGCGAACACGCACGAGACCTGCGAGATGCGAAGCGCGCCGTAGCGGTCCATGAAGCCGCCCGACATCAGTCCCGTGACCTGTCCCGTCAGGTAGGCGACGGCTACGTAGACACCCACCAGCGTGGGATCGACGCCCATCTCCGGCGCGATAACGGGAGCCAGCACGGGCACGCCGAACACCGCCGCCGTGCCGACGACCTGTACCGCCCAGGTCGACGCCAGCCCCCACACGAGACGTTTACCAGGCGCCATGCTTTCGCCCGCGACAGGATTTTCGCTCATGTGTTAACTTGCTTTCGGGCTGCAATCTTGGGAGGAGACCTGAATGCTCAGAGTGCTGGGACGTGCCACATCCGTCAACGTACAAAAAGTCATGTGGCTGATAGACGAACTTGGCCTTGAGGCCGAACGTGTCGACGTGGGGGGCAAGTACGGCGGCAACCAGGATCCGGCGTACCTGGCCAAGAACCCCATGGGGCTGATCCCGGTATTGGAGGACGGCGACTACGTGGTGTGGGAAAGCCAGGCCATCGTGCGCTACATCCTGGAGGCCTACGGCGGCGATCCCTGGCTGCCGGCCGACGTCAAGGCGCGCGGTCAGGCCCATCAGTGGATGGACTGGTACCTGACGACACTGCACCCGCCGATGACCGTGATCTATTTCCAGATGATCAGGGCGACGGACGCGAACCGCAACGAAAAGGCGCTCGCCGAGGCCAAGGAAAAGGCCGGACAGCTTTGGTCCGTGCTCGACACGCACCTGGCCGACAAGCCCTTTCTCACCGGCAACACCTTGAACATGGGCGACATCCCTTGCGGTTGTTCCGCCTACCGCTGGCACACGCTGGTGCCGGACGGCCCCGACCTGCCCAACCTGAAGGCCTGGTGGGACCGCCTCAACGTGCGCCCGGCCTACAAGAAAAACGTGATGCTTCCCTTCGAATAACCAAAGGCCTTTTCACGACAATGACTGAGCAGACCCTCTACCGGGGCATGACCCGGTCCGACCTGGATTTCCAGTACAACAACCGCGCACGCGTGCCCAACCACGCCGAAATCTACGCAGGCTGGGCCCCCGCCTGCACCAAGGTGACCGAGGATTTCGACTGCAGGCTCGACGTCGTCTACGGCGACCATCCGCGCGAACGGCTCGACATCTTCAAGCCGGAGGGCGACGGTCCCTTCCCCGTCCGCCTGTTCTTCCACGGCGGGTTCTGGATGAGCCGCGACAAGGAGGATTCCCGTTTCGTCGTGCAGGGCCAGGTCGAAGCCGGGGCGGTCGTCATCTCCGTCGAATACGCCCTGATCCCGTCGGTCGACATGACGGAACTGATGCGCCAATGCCGCGCTGCCGTGGCCTGGGCGTGGAACAACGCGGACAGCTATAACGGCGACCGCGATCGCCTGTTCGTGTCGGGCCATTCGGCGGGCGGGCACATCGCCGCGATGCTGCAGGCGACCGACTGGAGCGCATGGGGCCTTCCGGCGGACGCGGTAAAGGGCGCCGCGGCGCTGTCCGGCATCTTCGACCTGGCGCCCATGCGCCATTGCTACATCGACGACACCCTGCACCTGACGGAAGACGACGTGGGTGCGTATTCGCCGGAGTTCCTGTCCCCGTTGGGCGGCGGCTCGACCCTGATCGCCGTCGGCGGCGCGGAGACCGAGGAGTTCCTGCGCCAGTCGCAGGCCCTGAGCGAAGCCTGGACGGGCAAGGCCGGCAAGGTCGAGCTGATGGAGGTGCCGGGCGCCAACCATTTCACGATCCTGGACCACTATGCGGGGCCCGACAGCGACCTGTGCCGCGCCATGGTGCGCCAGATGGGGTTGGGATGAGCGCCATGGGACATTCAGTTGACGTCTTCTGGTCCTACCGCAGTCCCTACTGCTACCTGACCCTGGACCGCTTCCGCGACTGGCTGGAAACCTATGACCTGACAGTGCAGGTCCGCCCGGTCTATCCCATGGCCGTGCGCAACCCGGACTTCTTCGCCACCGTGAACCGCAAGTACCGGACTTACCACACCCAGGACTACCACCGTGTCGCCGAGTATCTGGGCATGCCTATCCGCCGGCCCGTGCCCGACCCCATCGTCATGGACAACGAGACCTACACGATAGCCGAGGTCCAGCCCCACATCCGCCGCATCACGCGCATGGGCGTGGCGGCACAGGCGCGCGGCAGGTCCTTCGCCTTTACCGACTCCCTCATGCGCACCCTGTGGGACGGGCTGACCGACGACTGGAACACGGATGAACACTTCCGCGCGGCCCTGACCAAGGCGGGGCTCGACGCCGACGAGGTGTTGGACGAGGTCGACAACCAGCCGGAGATGCTGGAGGACCTGATTGACGAAAACCAGCGCGCCTTCGACGCCGCCGACCACTGGGGCGTACCTTGCATGGTGTTCGACGGAGAAACCTTCTACGGCCAGGACCGGATGGACGTCCTGTTGTGGCGGATGAAGCAGAAGGGACTGGCGGTGCGGTCTTGATGCCCGCTGCGCCGGCCCGGCGATGCGGTCGTTATCGCCGCCGGAGAGTGCATCAGCCGGACTCCCTGCCGAACCACCGGTTTCGTGACGCCGGGTGTCGGGCGCGACCTACAATCCCAGTTCGCTCAGGCCAGGGAAATCGTCCGGCCGCGGCCCGTCCACGGGCCAGGTAAACTTGCGGTCCGCCCTGTCGATGCGGAAGTCGTTGATCGATGCCTGGCGCCAGGACATCAGGCCATTGTCGTCAAACTCCCAGTTCTCGTTGCCATAGGCGCGGAACCAGTTGTCCGCCTCGTCCCGGTATTCGTACTGGAAACGCACGGCGATCCGGTTGCCATCGAAGGCCCACAACTCCTTGACCAGTCGATAGTCCAGTTCGCTGTTCCATTTGCGGGTCAGAAATTCGACGATCGCCTTTCGGCCTTGGAAGAACTCGGCTCGGTTGCGCCAGCGGCTGTCTTCCGTATAGGCGGCGGCGACACGTTCGGGATCGCGGGTGTTCCAGGCGTTCTCGGCCATGCGCACCTTCTGGGCGGCGGCCTCGCGGGTGAACGGCGGCAGCGGGGGTCTTGCGGACATGAAAAAGGCTCCTTCAATCAGGGCGTTTGCGTAAGGGGAAGGCCGGCGCTGACCAGCCTCGATTCCAGTTCCTTGATGCGGTCGTGCAGCGGCTGCACGGCGCGGGCGATGTCGGCCTCGGTGAAGCGCGGCGTGATGTGCTGCGGACAATTCACGTCCCAGGTCGCGACCTCGAACACCACGGCCTGTTCGGGCGTGCCTTCGGTGTATCCGGTGTCGGTCAGGCGAGCGACCAGATCAGGATCGTCCTCCTCCACCCGCGCGGTGCCCCAGATTTTGACACGCCGACGACTCGCATAGTCCATCAGGAAGATGAAGGCCTTGGCGTTCTCTTCCAGGTTTCCCTGGGAAATGTACTGCCGGTTGCCGGTGAAATCGGCGAACGCGAGCCTGCGGTCGTCCAGCACCTTTAAGAACCCGGGCCGACCGCCGCGATGCTGGATATAGGGCTGTCCATCCGCGTTGGCCGTCGCCAGATAGAAGGAATCGCGGGCGGCGATGAAGGCCGCCAGATCGTCCGTCACGCGGTCGTTCCAGCCGCCGTTCTCCTCCATCCGGGCGTAGCCCCGGCGTGAGCCTTTGCGTTCCTGGATCGCCTTCACGGCTTCAGTAAAGGCGACATCGCTGGTGGGCTTGGTCATCTTGGCCTCCGAAACGAGGCCGGGCCGGCGGAAACATCCGCTCCGCCGGCCCGCACCCTCAGTTGACGTTGGTGTCGAGGAACCGCCGAATCAGGCGAGCGATCTTATCGCCGTCCTCTTCAAGTGCGAAGTGGCCCGTCTCCAGCAGGTGGAAATCCACGTTCTTCAGGTCGCGCTTGTAGGGATAGGCGCCCGAGGCCGGAAAGATCGGATCGTTCTTGCCCCAAACGATCAGGGCCGGCGGCTGATGGCGGCGGAAATAAGCCTGCCATTCCGCATACTTGGGAGGGTTGGAGCCATAGTCATAGAACAACTGCAACTGGATCTCCTTGTTGCCCGGCCGGTCGAGGAAGTACTGATCGACGGTCCAGGCGTCGGGGCTGATAACGTGCGGATCCCGGGTGCCGTGGGTGTACTGCCATTTGGTCGCGCCGATGTTCAGAAATCCTGCCAACGGTTTGGCCGTTTCCGCGGTGCGGTCTTTCCAATATGCGCGGAACGGATCCCAAAACCCTTCGAGCCCTTCCTCATACGCATTGCCGTTCTGAATGATCAGGCCCTGGACGCGCTCCGGATGCTTGACCGCCAGGCGGTATCCGACGGGCGCGCCATAGTCCATGACGTACAGGCTGTAGGCGTTGAGCCCGAGCTTTTCCGTAAACGCCTCGACCACGCGCGAGAGGTTGTCGAAGGTATACTCGAACTCGGTCACCAGCGGCATGGCCGAACGACCGAATCCCGGATAGTCCGGCGCCACCACATGATAACGGTCGGCAAGGGCCGGAATGAGATTGCGGAACATGGACGACGATGACGGAAACCCGTGCAGCAGAAGCAGGGTCGGCGCCGTCGGATCGCCCGCCTCGCGGTAGAATATGCTAAGGCCGTCGACTTCGACCGAGCGGTGGTGGACCGTAGGCGCCGACGCACGGCCGACGCCGGACGCGGGCGTGCCCGCCGCGGATGCGGTGGCGAAACCGAGAGCCAGGATCACGCCGGCGATCAGGCCGACGGTGGCGAGAAACAGATTTCTGTCGATCAAGGGCATGGAAACCTCCTGCGTGCCTTGGATAAGGGTGATGTTCGCGCAAATTAATAGATATGTCGTTCTATCTTGTCAAGCGTCCTATTGGCCTAGCGCTCAGATCCAGCTATCCGGCCACTATTCCGTTGTTTTGTGTATATTCAGCAGGATAATGACCTCGCCAACGGTGTCCCCACCAACGGTGCACCGTCCCTTTTCCTTGAAATCGAGGGATCAGTCAGCTAACATTATTATACAAATCGTTCTATCTTGGACCTCGCCGATGACATCGCCCAAACGCGACCTGCTGATCGACACTGCGCTGCGCCTGTTCGGGCGGCACGGCTTCCATGCCGTCGGCGTGGACCGGGTGATCGAAGAGGCCGGCGTCGCCCGCATGACCCTCTACAACCACTTCAAATCCAAGGACGAACTGATCCTGGCCGTGCTGCGTCGGCGCGACGAACGGTTTCGCAACTGGTTCATGCGCCGGGTCGAACGCGCCGCGCCTGATCCCAGGGGCCGCCCGCTGGCCGTGTTCGACGCCCTCGACGAATGGGTTCGGGGAGACGACTTCACGGGCTGCATGTTCGTCGCGGCCGCGGCGGAATACGGCGGCGACGACCCCATCCACCGTGCCGCCGGCGAACACAAGGACCTTATGCTCGCCTACCTGCGCGATCTCTGCGCCAAGGCCGGCGCCAAGAACCCGGCCGGCCTGGCCGACGGCCTGAACCTGCTGGCCGAGGGTGCCGTGGCCATGGCCCACGTGGCCGGCCACAGGGACGCGGCACGAACGGCGAAGGCCGCCGCCGAGGTGCTGCTCCGCGACGCCGGCCTCCAGGGCTAGAAAACGGCGCGTCGCGGAAAAATGCGGGCCCCGATTTGACCTCGGGGGGGCGGAAGGAGTTTAATGGTCGCAGCGTAAAACCCAGCGAACGACCATATCCTTTGCAAAATCCCGGCGGCGGCCACCCCCGCCGCGGGATGTCGTTCCGTCGTTCGCGCAAATGGAGATGCATCCATGAGCACGGAGAACAACGCCCATCCCGACCTCGAAGTCACCGGTCCCCCCTCGCGCTTTCCCCCCGCCACGCTGACCGAGCCCGCACCGTCCGGCTATTTCCTGATGGCGCTGGAAATCGACCATCGGCCGCCCCTCGGCCATTTCGTCGAAAGCGACCGAAAGAAGGAGGCCATGGCCTTCCTCAAGGAAACGGCCGAGACGCTCGCCGACCGCGGCGACGTGGTCGACGCCGCCGCTTTCAAGGCCATCCTGACGCCGCCCGGCCGGGGCGAACTGCTGCGCGACCGGCCGGATATTCCTGTCGCACGCTATGACGCCGTCCTGCTCGCCGAGTTCGAGCGTCCGGACGACGCCCGCGATTTCCGGGGCGACGACGAAGGCCATAACCTGGAAGAAACGGCCGACCGCTTCGCGGAGCAGACGATGACGCTTACCGCCACCAACGTCCGACGCATCGGCCCGGTCGACCACAGCCAGGACGGCGTCTTCATGTTCGATTACGTCTACGCCGATCAGTTGGAGCGGGGCTTGGCGGTTTGGGAGCACACCGCCGGCTGGTTCCAGGATCAGGCCGAACTCGACAACGCCACGCTGCTGCAGCCCGACCCCGGCCAGGACAGCGCCTATACGGTCATCAACCACTGCCGCTGGGACCACCTCCGCGACGTCCTGCGGCCGATGGTCTTCGATCTGGGCTTCCACAGCTACGTGGCCGAAACCTTCCGGCTCAACCGGACCGCCCCCATGCCGATCCTCTACCGGCTGGCGTGACGGGCCGCGACCGTCAGGCGGCGGATTTGGACTCCTCGGGGACCAGGAACACCATCAGGTTGGCGACCAGGATGGTGCCGGCCAGCAGGTAGAACACGGCCGTCAGGCCCCAGGTGTCGGCGATCAGGCCGCACAGCGGCGGCAGCGCGAAGTTGAAGGCCGACTGGGTGCCGAACAGAAGGCTCATGGAACTGCCGGAAAGGTGCGGCGGGGTGATGTCCATCATCCAGCTGTGCATGACCGGCCGGGCGGCATAGAGCGAGAAGCCGAGGAGCGACACCCCCGCGACCAGCAGCATCTGGTTGTCGAGCAGCGTGATCACCGCGAGCACCAGCGTCGTGCCCGTGAACCCGGCCATGACCACGGGCCGCCGGCCCGAGCGGTCGGACCAGATGCCCGCCATGGGCGTGGCGATCAGACCACCGATCTGCATGGCCATCAGCGTGGCGCCCACCGCGGTCGGCGCCATGCGCATCTCGTCGGCCAAATAGAGTGGCAGGAACATGAGAAGCCCCATGAGGGTCACCGTACGGAATCCGGACATTGCGCAGAGCGTCACCACTGCTTTGTTCCTGAAGAGATCCCTGATCCCGCCGAGGTAGTCCGTTCTGGTCAATTTTTCCTTGTTGGCGGCGGCGTTGGCGGCCTTCTCGCGCGCGTTGAGGGTGAGCAGCAGCAGCAGCGCGATGATGAATACGGGGATCGACGCCACGGTCGACGCATCGCGCCAGCCGAGCCAGACCAGCAGGAACCCGGCGGCGAGCGGCGCGATGGCGTCGCCCACGCTGGCGCCCAATGCATGGAGCGACAGCGCATAGCCCTTCTTTTCCGGATAGGCCGAGGACAGATAGGAAATCGCCGGCGGATGCCACAGGTTGTTGGTCGCGCCGATGAAGGCCAGCAGCACGAACACGGACCAGAACCCGCCGGCCCACTTCATGGCGGCCAGGGCGGCGGCGCCGATCACCAGCGAAATGACCTGCAGGAACACGCGCCGCCCCACCAGGTCGACCGCGGCGCCCGAACCGAAATTGGCGATGAAACTGAACAGGTGGAACGAGGTCAGGATCAGGCCGGCCTCGGTATAGCTGATGCCCAGGTCCTGGCGCAGCCAGGGAACCATCAGGTAGTAGACGGCGATCACCCAGTGGGTGCCGCCGTGGCCCAGGCCGACCATCCAGGCGGGCCATTGCTGGCGCAGGGGGATTCCGGTCAGTCGTTCGATGGCTGCGCCCAAGGCTCGTCCTCCGCGGAGATTCCGCTCGCAAACCGTTGGCTGGCGGCGGTTAGTGATTGTATACAAAGGCCGGTCAATTTACCCTGTCGCCTTCCCGTTTAACAAGCAGGACCATGGCCCGCAGAGACCGGTCCCGGTCCGCCGAAGCATCAAGAGGACTCAGAGGAACCACCCATGGACGGATTTACGATGGACGGCGTTACGGAACAGCTCGTCGTCGAAAAGAAGGACGGTATCGGCTACATCCGATTCGACAACCAGGCCAGGAAGAACGCCATGACCTTCGAGATGTGGCGCGACCTGCCCACGGTGCTGGACGACTTCCTGGCCGACGATGACGTGCGCGTGGTGGTCGTTTCGGGCGAGGGCGGCGCCGCCTTCTGCGCCGGGGCCGACATCTCGCAGTTCGAGAAGAACCGATCGTCCGAGGAGGGCGTGAAGATCTACAACGCCGCCACGGAAAAGGCGTCGGAACGCCTGCGCGAGTTCCCCAAGCCGACCATCGCCAAGATCGAGGGCCCCTGCGTCGGCGGCGGCGTCGGCCTGGCTACCTGCTGCGACATCCGCATCGCCGAGGAAGGCGCAATCTTCGCCATTCCGGCGGCCAAGCTGGGCCTGGGCTACCGCGTCGACGGGCTGAAGCCCTTCGTCGACCTGATCGGCCCGTCCTACGCCAAGGAAATCTTCTACACGGCGCGCAAGTTCACCGCCGCCGAAATGAAGGAACTGGGTTTCGTCAACCGCATCGTGCCGAAGGCGGAACTGGACGGCTACGTCGCCGACTACACCCGCCGCATCGTCGAGAACGCGCCCCTGACCATCAAGGCCGTGAAGGTGGTCGTCGCCGAAAGCCTGAAGGACGACAGCGCGCGGGACATGGACCTGTGCGCCAAGGTGGTCAAGGACTGCTTCGATTCCGAGGATTACAAGGAAGGCCGTACGGCCTTCATGGAAAAGCGCAAGCCGCAATTCAAGGGTAAGTAGGCGAGGCAGACGGACCATGCGCATCGCCATCATGGCCGCCGGCGGTGTCGGCGGATACTTCGGCGCCCGCCTGGCCGCCGCCGGCCACGACGTCCACTTCCTGGCACGGGGCGCCCACCTGAAGGCCATCCGCGAGGGCGGCCTGCGGGTCAAAAGCGCCAACGGTGACCTGCACCTGAAGGACGTCTCCGTCACCGACGACCCGGCCGGGATCGGCCCGGTGGAGACGATCCTGTTCGCGGTCAAGCTGTGGGACACGGAAAGCGCCGCCGACCTGTGCAAGCCGATGGTCGGGCCCGATACGGTGGTCGTGCCGTTCCAGAACGGGGTGGGCAGCATGGACGCGTTGTCCCAGCGTCTAGGGGCGGAACACATCGCCGGCGGCGTCGCCCATATCGCCGCGGTGATCGGCGAGCCTGGCCTGATCGTCCATACCGGCACCATGGCGCGCCTGACCGTCGGCGAGCGAGACGGCAGCGTCACGCCGCGCATGGAGACCCTGAAGAAGGCGTTCGAGGACGGCGGCTTCGACCATGCCGTTTCGACCGACATCACCCGCGCGATCTGGGAGAAGTTCATCTTCCTGTCGTCGCTGAGCGGCTTGACGTCGCTGTGCCGCCAGCCGGTCGGCCCGATCCGCGAAAATCCGGACTCGCGCGCCCTGTTCGAGGCCGCGATCCACGAGACCGCCGCCGTCGGCCGCGCCGAAGGCGTGAACCTGCCGGACCATACCGAAGCCAAGACGATCAACTTCCTCGACGGCCTGCCACCGGTCATGAAGGCCTCCATGCTGCACGACCTGGAGGCCGGCCGCAGGCTGGAACTTCCGTGGCTCAGCGGCGAAGTCGTGCGCCTGGGCCGCAAGCACGGCATTCCGACGCCGGTTCATGCCGCCGTCCTGGGCGCCCTGACGTTCTACGCCGACGGGGCCTGATCAAGAGGAGACCCGCCATGTCCGCCCTTGAGAAATCGGCCCTCTGGCCGTTCGCCGAATACGCCGCCGGGCTGCACCCGGAAGGCCTGCCGTCCGACGTCCTGCACGCCGCCAAGCGCTGCCTGCTCGACTGGTTCGCGGCCACCCTGCCCGGCACGGTGATCGCGCCCGCGACCCTGCTGACGGCGGCCTTCCAGGACTGCATTCATGAACCGGGCGGGCGCGGCGGCGCGCGCCTTTATCCCTCGGGCGAGACGACCGACGCGCGCACGGCGGCCTTCATCCACGGCGCGGCCTCGCATACGGTGGAATTCGACGACATCTATCGCAACGCCATCTACCACCCAGGCGTGCCGGTGATCTCCGCCGCCCTGGCCGTCGCCCAGGCGCGCGGCGTCAGCGGCGCACACCTGCTGACCGGCATCGTCGCGGGCTACGAGGTCTCGGACCGCCTGGGGGCCGCCGTCAACCCGGCCCATTACGAGTTCTGGCACACCACCGGCACCATCGGCACCTTCGGCGCGGCGGCGGCTGCCGCCAATATCCTCGGTCTGACGGCGGAGCAGACCCTGCACGCGCTGGCCAACGCCGGAACCCTGGCGGCGGGCCTGCAGCAGGCCTTCCGCGCCGACGCCATGGCCAAGCCGCTGCACGGCTCCCACGCGGCGGAGCGTGGGGTCACGGTCGCCCTCGCAGCCGAACAGGGCGTGACGGGCGCGCCGGACATCCTGGAGGGCCCGCGCGGCTTCGGCGCCGCCATGTGCCTGAACGGCATGGCGGACGCGCAACCCGACTGGGCCAAGGCAGCATCGACGCTCGGCACCGACTACCTGATCAAGCAGACGACGACCAAGAACCACGCCGCCTGCGGCCATTCCCATGCCGCCATCGACGGGGTTCTCGAACTCGCCAAGGCCCACGATCTGACGCCCGCCGACGTCAGGCAGATCCGCGTCGGCAGCTACCAGAAGGCCGAAGAGATTTGCGGCAACTGGAACCCGCAGACGCCGTATGAGGCCAAGTTCTCCCTGCCCTACTGCTGCGCCGCCGCCCTGGTATGGGGCAGTGTGCGCATGGCCGCCTTCACGCCGGAGCGCCTCAACGATCCCCAGGTCCGCGCCCTGATGCCGCTGATCGGCCTCAAGACCGATCCGGAACGCCAGGCCGCCTTCCCGGCCTTGCGCTCTGCCAACGTGGAGATCGAAACCATCGACGGCCGCGTGCTGACGCACTTCGCGCCGACCCGCAAGGGCGACCCGGATGCACCACTGTCGGATGCGGAGCTGGAGGACAAGTTCCGCGAACTGGCCTCGGACGTGCTGGGACAGGCCGGCGCCGAGAGCCTGTTGGCCGCCATCTGGTCCATCGACGCCATGGGCAATTCCCGCGACCTGGTCGCCGCCCCGGCCCAGGCGGCGCAATAGGATGGCCGCGTCCAACACGCCGCGCCTGGGCTTCATCGGCTTCGGCGAGGCCGGGCCGCTGATCGCCAAGGGGCTGCTGGCGGCGGGCCTGCCCGGCCCCATCGCCGCCCGCGACATCCGCGAACGCCCGGCGGTCGAGGGCGTGGAGATGACCGGCGGCATCGCCGAACTGGTGGGCCGCTCGGATATCGTGCTGTCCACGGTGACGGCGACGGAAGCCCTCGAGGTCGCCGAGGAGGCGGCGCAAACGCTCAAACCCGGTCAGATATACATGGACCTCAACTCGACCTCGCCCATGGTGAAACAGAAGATCGCCGAGGTCATCAACCCGACCGGCGCCCGTTTCGTCGAGATCGCCATCATGGACGGCGTGCCGGGACGCAACGAGAAGGTTCCCATGCTGCTGGTCGGCCAGGCGGCCAAGGAGGTCATCGAGGTCCTTACTCCCTACGGTGTCAACATGCGCGAGTTCGGCACGGAATACGGCCGGGCGGCGGCGACCAAGATGTTCCGCTCGGTCCTGGTCAAGGGACTGGAAGCCTTGCTGCAGGAATGCGTGCTGGGGGCCGAGACCTACGGTGTGGCCGACGAGGTTTTCCAGTCCATGAACCGAAGCTACGCGGGCAAGAACTTCGACGAACTCGCCCATTTCCTGATCGGCCGCACGGCGATCCATGGCGCGCGGCGGGGGCACGAACTTGAGGAAGTGGCCGACACCCTGCGCGCGCTGGGCTACGAGCCCTTCATGTGCGACGCGGGGGCCAAGCGGCTGGCCTGGCTGTCACAGTTCGGCTTCAAGGAAAAGTACGGCGACGACGCCCCCGAGGACTACCGAGAGGTCTTCGCCGAACTGCAGAAGCGGCGGAAGACCTGACGGAGGCCTGGCGGCCATGGATGCTCTCAGCCTGATGGTCGTCATCAGCATCGGCAATGTGGTCGCCTGGGTGGTTGCGATCTACACCCGGAACGGCGTCCATGCCCTTCTGAAGAACGTCGTGCTCTGTTCAACGGGGGCGATTGCCGCTAGTTGGCTGGCCGCCGCGCTGATCCCCGAATTTCAGGCGGTCGGGATGATCCTCAGCGCCTTCGCCGGCGCGGTCGCCGCCCTGTTCCTGCGCCACCCGACCCCGGCACCCTAGGCAATTGGCCGCGGCACGGGAATTCCGTACTTCTCCAGGCAGGGCGTCATCAGCCCGATGATCTCGGGATGCAGTGCCACGCCCTTCTCGTTCTGCTCGGCGTAGAGCGCCGCCGCCCGGTCGCCGGGCATGCGCACCGGACTGGCCGGATCGCGCGGCGTCGCGGCGCGGCAGAGGTCGGCCAGCACGCCCGTCTCGCGGGTGAAGGCGTCCCGGCCCGCGAAGCCCGCCGGGTCGATCAGTTGCAGGTAGACCGTGTTGCCGGCGGGCGGTTCGTCCGCCGAACGGCCGAGGCCCGACAGGCCCGAGGTCAGCGCCTCGACCAGCAGGCCCAGGGCGAAACCCTTGTGTCCCGCCTCGTCACCGCCGGCCGGGCGGATCGCGCCCGGAGGGTCGGTCTTGAGGCAGGCCGGATCGTCGCTCGCCGTGCCGGCGGCCGCGACCAGGGCCGGGAACGGCAGACGTTCGCCCAGGCGTTGCGCGCGTTCGATCGCGCGGTTGGTGACGGCGGAAGCGCTGGTGTCGATCAGGATGGGATGGTCCCTGCCCGGCAGGGCGACGGCGAAGGGGTTGGTGGAATAGACCGGCGAGGCACCGCCGAAGGGGGCCACGGCCTTGGTCGTCGGCGCCGAGGCCGCGACGATGGCGAAATAACCCTTGAGCGCCGCCCGCCGGGCATAGGTCGCGAGGCAGGAAATGTTCGCCGTGTTGCGGACCGCGATGCCGACCATGGCATGGTCCTTGGCCCGCGCCAGAGCGAGATCGAGGGCGCGGATCATGACCCATTGCCCCGGCAGGTTGCCGCCGTCGAGCACCAGGGTCCCGCCGTGGTCGACGACTACCTCCGGCTCGCCCTCGGTCGCGCATTTGCCGCCTTCGAGCGCCGCCAGATAGGCGGGCACGAATTGCAGGCCGTGAGTGCCGTAGCCAAGCAGATCCGCCTCGACCAGGATCTCGGCCATGGCCTGAGCGACCGGCGGCGCGGCTCCGGCCTTTTCGAACAGCATCTTGGCGGCTGCGGTCAGATCCCGCGCGGCATAACGTTCCGTCACGGAATCAAATCCCGGCCAGGGCCTCGGGGCCGGGCTCGATCTCCCCAGCCTCGATCCGCTTGATGGCCTTAACGATGCCTTCGTTGGCGGGCACGGCGATGCCGTGAACCTTCGCCCGAGCCACGACGAAGCCGTTGAGGAAATCGATTTCGGTCGGGCGGCCCTTGACCATGTCCTGGGCCATGGAGGGACGCTGGGCGTCGGAGCGCTTGGCCCGGCCGTCGAGCAACGACTTGTCGCAGGCCGCCATGGCCGCGGCGTCGCCCTTGCCGGCGGCCAGGACCTGCTCCGGCGGCATGCCCAGGAGCTTTTCGAGCGGATGGCCTTCGGCCATGGCGACCTCCACGGCCTCCGCGCCGATACGGATGCCCAGCCGGCGGATGTGGTCGTCCGTGTCGCAGGCGTTGGATGCCATGCCCGATGCGGCAGAGACCGGATTGCGCATGCAGTTGACGATCAGCTTGGACCAGCGCTCGCCCATCAGGGTCGTCGTGACCTTGGAACTGTCGACGCTGGACAGCATGTCGGCGACCTTTTCGACGCGGGGGGTGACGCTGCCGTCCAGCTCGCCCGCGCGGAACACGGTATGCTCCTTGCCGCCCAGCTTGACGTTGCGGCGCACGGCCCCCGGCTCCCACATGGAAACGGAGATCGAGGACGCGATGCAGCCGACGGTGCGATCCGCGCCGACCACCCCGGCGATGGTGCCTTCGTTGATGCCGTTCTGTAAGGACACCATGAAGCCGCCGTCCCCCAGATAGGGCAACATGCGTTTGGCGGCGGCGTCCGTGTCGAAGGACTTCACGCAGATGAAGATCACGTCGAACGGGCCGATCTTGCCCGGCGGCGGTAGGTCGCGGTCGAGCACGGCGTTGCAGGTGACGGTGAAGTTCTCCGGCTCGGTCAGGCCCGACAGCTTCAGCCCCGGGTCGCGCATGAGCGTCACATGCTCTTCCCAGGGGTCGATCAGGGTCACGTCCCGCCCGTCGCGGGTCATGTAGCCGCCCACATAGGCGCCCACGGCCCCGGCCCCGTAGACGGCGATGCGTTCCGTCCCCGCCATGGCCGGCCCCTATCCCTTGTCGAGGGCGGCGAGGACGGCCTTGCCGAAGCCGTCGGTCGTGTTCTTGCCGCCCAGGTCCGGCGTGTGGTTGGCCGGATCGTCGAGCGCCAGTTCCACGGCCTTGAACATGGAGGCCGAGGCCTGCGCCAGGTCGTTGCGGCTGGTCCGCCGCCCCAGTTCCTCCAGCAGCATGGCCGTCGACAGCATCAGCGCCGTCGGATTGGCGACGCCCTTGCCCGCGATGTCGGGGGCCGAGCCGTGCTGCGCCTGGGCGAATACGTGCTTGGCCCCGGCGTTGATGGACCCGGCGAGGCCCAGGCTGCCCGAGAGTTCGGAACACAGGTCCGACAGGATGTCGCCGAAGGCATTGGTGGTGACGATGACGTCGAAGTCCTGCGGCCGCTTGACCAGGTGCGCCGTGGCGGCGTCGATGATCAGTTCCTCGACCTCGACCCCCGGATAGTCCTTGGCCACGTCCATGACGGTCTTCAGGAACAGGCCGTCGGTCATGCGCAGCACGTTGGCCTTGTGCACGGCGGTCACCTTCTTGCGCCGCTCCATGGCCATCTCGAAGGCCTGTTTGGCGATGCGCTCCGAGCCCTGGCGGGTGATCTTGCGGATGCTGAGGGCGACGTCCTCGGTCGGCATGAACTCGCCGCCGCCCATGAACATGTTGCGGTCGGCGTAGAGGCCTTCCGTGTTCTCGCGCACGATCACCAGATCCATCTGCTTGATCACCGAGGGCACGCCGGGCCGGGTGCGGGCCGGGCGGATATTGGCGAACAGATCGAACACCTTGCGGAAGGACTTGGAGGGATTGACGCCCCCTTCGGCCTCGGACGGGTATTCGTAGGACGACACGGGGCCCAGGATCACGCCGTCGGCGGCGTCGCAGGCGTCATAGACGGCCTGGGGGATGGTCCGCCCCTCGGCCTTCAGCGCCCGCATGCCGGTGACCATGGGCACCAGTTCGATGTTCAGGCCGTAGCGTTCGTCGAGCTTCCGCAGGACCGGCAGCGTGGCGGCCGTGATCTCCGGCCCGATGCCGTCGTTGTCCAGGACGATGAACTTCATGCGTGGCGGTTCCTTCGTGTGTTTGGGAATACAGGGCGGTTCACGCCTGGGGGAACTTGCGGAAGCGGGTCGTGCCGTCGCGCTCAAGCTGGTTGACCAGGTTGATCTCCCAGCTCAGGTACTGCTTCATGGCCCCTTCCTGCGCGTCGTCCATGTCGTAGGGCCGGTACCACACGTCGCTGGTTTCGTCCGCCATATGGGTGAACCCCGTTTCCAGGTGCCTGCCCGCGGCCGTCCAGGCGGCGGTGCCGCCTTCCAGCACGACCACGTTCCGGCCCAGCGCGCCGACCTCGGGCGCGGCGAGTTGCGCCAGAACGCCGTCGGGCGAAGTCAGGACCGTCACCTCCGCGTCGGGGATCTTCCCGATCGAATCCTTCAGGCGCGCCCGCACGGCGAACCAGGCGCCCGGAATATGTCCGTCGCGATAGGTCAGGCTGTCGGCCAGGTCGATGACCACCGCGGCCTCGGGAATGTCGGTAACGGTCGCGGCCTGAACGCCGTCCAGGCCGTGAATGTGCGGCCGGTGCGGGCCGCGTACCAGGGCCTGCCCCTCCAGGGCGTTCTCCAGCACGTAGACCTCTGGCCAGCCCATCTGGATCAGCCAGCTCGCCGTCATGGTCGCGCGCACACCGTCGTCGTCCACCAGCACGATGCGCGATCCCAGCACGGCGACGTAGCGGTCCCAGGCCTGGACCAGTTGCCCGCCGGGCGCGTGGCGGCTGCCCTTCAGATGGCCGGCCGTGAACTCCTCGAGATTGCGCACGTCCAACAGATAGGTCGTGCGGCCTTCCTCGGCCCGCCAGGCGGCCAACTGGTCGTGGTCGCAGGACGGCACGCCGAAGCGTTTCGCGACCCGCTCCCGCACGGCCTCGGCCTTGGCCCGCCCCCCTTCCGAGAGGTCCGGAAATCGGCGCTCGTTGCCGTATTCAAGCTGATAGCCCGCCAGGTGCCAGCCCATGGTGCCGTTTTCCAGCGCCACCACACGGTTGGGGATGCCCGCGTTGATCAGCGACTGCGCGCCGATGATGGAGCGCGTGCGCCCGGCGCAGTTGACCACGACGGTGGTGTCCGGGTCCGGCGCCAGGTCGTGGACGCGATAGGCCAGTTCCGCCCCCGGGCAGTCGATGCCCGTCGGGATGTTCATCTTGCGGTATTCCGACATGGGCCGGGAATCGAGGACGATCATCTTCTCGCCCCGGTCCATCATGGCCTTCAGTTCCTCGGGCGGGATGCGCGGCGTGTCGTAGGCATGCTCGACGAACTCGCCGAACGCCTTGGACGGTACGTTGACGCCCGAAAACACCTCGAACCCCGCCTGGTTCCAGGCGTCGAGCCCGCCGGCCAGGATGTTCACGTCCGTGTAGCCCCAGGCGATCAGGCGCTCGGCCCCCAGGTCGACCAGATGCCGGTCGGCCTTGCCCTCGGAGCACAGGACGACGGGCGTGTCCTTGCGCGGCACGAAGTCGTCGATGCGGGTTTCCAGGTGGCTGAGCGGGCAGCTGACGGCGAACAGCATATGGCCGTCACCGAACACCCCCCATTCGCGGATATCCAGGATGGCGACTTCCTCGCCGGACAGAATGCGGTCGCGGACGTCCTCCGCTTCCAGGTAGGTCGCTTCGGTCATGGATCAACTTGCCTTCTTGAATTTCTTCTTCAGGTGCTCCAGCAGCCCGCCGTCGGCGACGATCCGCATCAGGTGCTCGGGCACCGTGTCGCAGGTATAGCTCTCGCCCTTGGTCAGGTTGCGGACCTCGCCCTTCAGCGGGTCGACCTCAAGCTCGTCGCCGGCGGAAATACGGTGCGTCTCGGCGCACACCAGCGCCGGCAGGGCCAGGTTGAAGCAGTTGCGGTAGAAGATGCGGGCATAGGACTTGGCCAGCAGAAGGCGGATACCGCAAAGCCGCAGGTAGTGCGGCGCCCATTCACGGCTTGATCCGATTCCCAGGTTCTCCTCGGCGACGAAGATGTCGCCGGTCCGGCAGTTCTTCGCGAAATCGGGGTCCACATCCTGCAGGCAGTGGACGTAGCCCTCCTCGGGCTTTTCCCGTTTCAGCGCCTGGATCGGCGCGATCAGATCGGTGTCGATGTTGGCCCCGAACTTCCAGGCCTTGCCTTTCTGGATCATTGATTGGTCCTCCTGGATCAGAGCATGTCGCGCGGGTCGGCGATCTCGCCAGCGATGGCGGAGGCCGCCACCGTGTAGGGCGAGGCGAGGTAGAGCTTGGTTCCCGCCGGGCCGGCGCGACCGACGAAGTTGCGGTTGGTCGAGGAGATACCCGTCATGCCGTCGTCCAGGCGCGCGGCCCCCAGGCCGATGCAACCGCCGCAGCCCGATTGCAGGATCTGCGCCCCGGCGTCCTCCAGGATCTTCAGGGTGCCTTCCTTGGCCGCCTGTTCGCGCATCCGCACGGACGAGGGGGCCACCAGGAAGCGCGTGCCGGATGCGACTTTCCTGCCCTTGACGACTTCGGCCGCCATGCGCAGGTCCTCGAGCTTGGCCCCCGTGCAAGCTCCCAGGTAGGCCTGGCCCAGCTTGACGTTCCTGTAGGCCGTGACGTCGTCGGCGTTCTCCGGACTGTGCGGCGCCGCGACCTGCGGCGCCAGGGCGTCGCCGTCCACAGTCAGACGCTTCACGTACCCGGCGTCCGGATCGGACTGCCAGTCGTCCGGGTTGACCCCCGGCACGCCCCACTCGGCCAGCAGGGCGGCCGTCTTGGCGTCGGGCGCGATGATGCCCGTCTTGGCGCCGATTTCGGCCGCCATGTTGGTCAGGGTCATGCGGTCCTGGGCCGACATGGCGGCAACGCCGTCGCCGCTGAACTCCACCACCTGGTAGCCGAAACCCATGATGCCGTGGTCGCCGCAGATCTTCAGGATCACGTCCTTGGCGGCGACACCGGGCTTGAGGGCGCCCGTGACCTCCATGCGCACGTTCTCGGGCACGCGGACCCAGATCTCGCCCGTCGCCAGAACTCCGGTCATTTCCGTCGCCCCGATGCCGACCATGAAGGCGCCGAAGGCTCCCGCCGTGGTCGAATGGCTGTCCGCGCCGACGCAGAAGGTGCCCGGCTTCACATGGCCGTGCTGCGGCAGCACGATGTGGCAGATGCCTTCCTGGCGGATGTAGTGCTTCACGCCATGGGATTTGCACCAGTCGTCGCACAGCTCCTGGATGGCTCGGCTCTCGTCGGTGTCATATCCCACGTAGTGGTCGGTGATGACCACCAGCCTGTCCATGTCCCACACCGGCACGCCGATCTCGTCCAGGCGCCTGCCGGCGACGCGCGGCCCCGACGAGTCGTGCATCATCGCCATGTCGACCTTGCACGTTACGATATCGCCAGGTTTGACCCTCTCCTTGCCCGAGGCGCGGGCGAGGATCTTTTCACTGATTGTTTGGCCCAAGGTGGCATCCTCCCGGTGGTCTTCTTATCAGACAATGCCCCCCTTCTTCTGCCGCCTAGATTACCCCCGCTTTGCGCAGTTGGGCGAGACGATTCTTGTCGTAGCCCAGGCCGGAGAGGATCTTTTCCGTGTCCGCCCCCAAGGACGAGGCCGGATGGGCGGGCGTCGGCGTGGCCGAGCGCACGGGCGTGTCGACCATGCGGATCGGGCCGTGGCCCGCGAGTTCCAGGTCCTGGACGATGCCCTGTTCGGCAACAACGGGATTGTCCAGCGCCTGCGCCAGGTCGTAGACCGGCGCCGACGGGACGACTCCGGAAAATATCTTCAGCCACTCGGCGGTCGTGCGCTCGCTCAGGCGTTCGTCCAACAGTTCCTGCACTAGCTCCCGGTTGGCCAGGCGCTCCCGGAAGGTGCGGAAGCGTTCGTCCGTGGCCCAGCCGGGCTCGCCGATGGCGTCGCATAGCGCCGGCCAGAACTTCTCCTTGTTGCACATGATGTAGACCCAGCCGTCCTTAGTCCGATAGAGCTGGCAGGGCACCAGCGACGCATGGCCCGAGCGCGCCGTGCGGCCCTGCACATGGCCCGCGTTCAGGTACCAGGTGGCCGTGTAGACGTTCAGCATGTGCGCCATGTGAAACAGCGAGGTATCCAGGTCCTGCCCCTTGCCAGTCGCCCGCGCGCCGACGATGCCGGATGCGACCGCGAACGCAAGGCCCAGGCCGGTGGCGAGATCGACCACGGACAATCCCAATCGCGTCGGCGGGCTGCCCGGTTCCCCAGTCACCGAGAAATGCCCGGCCTCCGCCTGCATCAGGAAGTCGAAGCCCGGCCAGGACGCCCGCGAGCCCGTCCGCCCATAGGCCGAGAGGTGCGCGCAGACGATCGTCGGGTTCACGTCCGCAAGCTGCGCATAGGTCAGGCCCAGGCGTTCCGCGACGTCCCCGCGCGAGTTGCTGGCGACCGCATCGGCCGTCGCGACCAGATCGCGGAACACGGCCTGGCCCTCGGGCTTTTTCAGATCGAGCGTCAGGCTTTTCTTGTTGCGGTTGAAGGAATGCCAGAACTGGCTGTCGCCGTTGTCGAAGAAATGAGGCCCCAGAGCGCGGGCATAATCCCCCTCCCCGGGCGCCTCGATCTTGATGACCTCGGCCCCGGCGTCGGCCAGGAACTGGGTACCGAAGGGTCCGGCGCCGTACTGCTCGACGGCAAGGACGCGCACGCCTTCAAGAGCCAGCATGCTCATCCCTTGTACCGTTCGGCCAATTGCCGGGCGATGATGATACGCTGCAGTTCGTTGGTGCCCTCGCCGATGCAAAGCAGCGGGGCGTCGCGGAAATAACGCTCCACGTTGTACTCCTTGGAATAGCCGTATGCGCCGTGGATGCGCATGGCCTCGATGGCGTTCTCAAGCGCCGCCTCGGTGGCGAACAGCTTGGCCATGCCGGCCTCCATGTCGCAGCGAGCGCCTGAGTCGTAGGCGCGGGCCGCGCTTTCCACCAACAGGCGCGCGGCCTCTACCCGCGTCGCCATGTCGGCCAGCTTGATCTGGATCGCCTGGTGCTCGGCGATGGGCCTGCCGAATGTCTTGCGGTCGAGGGCATAGGCCACGGCGTCATCGAGCGCCGCCCGGGCGACCCCGACGCCGCGCGCGGCGACGTTGATGCGGCCCAGTTCCAGGCCGCCGAGAATCTGCTGCAATCCCCTGCCCTCGTCCGGCCCGACCAGGTTGGTCAGCGGCACCCGGGTGTTGTCGAACACCACCTCGCCCGTGTCGATGCCCTTGTAGCCGAGCTTGTGCAGCTTGGACGTCCTGTAGCCCGCGCCCTTCTCGACCAGGATCAGGCTCATGCCCTTGTGGCGCGGCTCGGCCTCCGGGTCCGTCTTGGCCAGCACGGCCAGAAAATTTCCCTGGATGCAGTTGGTGATCCACATCTTGTTGCCGTTGAGGACGTATTCGTTGCCGTCCTTTTTGGCGGTCGTGCGCACTGCCTGCAGGTCGGTACCGCAATCGGGTTCGGTCAGGGCGATGCCGCCGCGCATTTCGCCCGACGCCATCTTGGGCAGCCAATGGCGCTTCTGCTCCTCGGTGCCGAAACGCTCGACCGCCGCGGCCGCGATCAGGTGCGAGTTGAAGATGCCCGACACGGACATCCAACACGACGAGACCTTCTCGACGATCTTGGTGTAGGTCGAGGCCGACAGGCCCAGGCCGCCGTACTCCTCGCCGATGGTCGCCCCCATCAGCCCCATCTCCGCCAGCTTGTCGGCGATGTCCCGGGGGTATTCGTCCGCCGCCTCCAGCTTGTGGGCATGCGGCCGCACGTCCTGTTCGATGAACTTGTCGACGGAAGCGAGGATGATGCGTTCTTCCTCGCTCAGGTCCTGGGCGGATGCCGCGTCGGGGGCCATATTCGTAACTTCCGTTCCTATTGTTGCCGCAAATCACCGTCGCGGTCGTCGACCGCTCAGGATTTGCTACTAGTAGTTCGCTTTGTCGTCGACCGCATGGCCGCGCTTGGGGATCAGCATGGTGCGCTCGTAGGTCATGACCACCGAGCCGTCCTGCTTGATCGCCGTGGTGCGGATGGTGACGATGCCCTGGGTCGGGCGCGACTTGCTTTCGCGGATCGACAGCACCTCGCTTTCGGCATAAAGCGTGTCGCCGACGAACACCGGCGACGGCATCTTGATGTCGTTCCAGCCCAGGTTGGCGATGGTCTTCTGGCTGACGTCGGAGACGCTCATGCCGGCGACGATGGACAGCGTCAGGCATGAATTGACCAGCGGCCGGCCGAACTCGCTCGCCTTGGCGTATTCCTTGTCGAAGTGCAGCGGGTGCTGGTTCATGGTCAAGAGCGTGAACCAGGTGTTGTCGCTTTCCGTGATGGTGCGCCCGGGGCGGTGCTCGTAGACGTCGCCGACCTTGAAGTCCTCGAGGTAGCGGCCATAGGACTCGCGATAGCGGTTGGGCCCGACCTGTTTTGCTTCGGCAACCATCGATCAGGCATCTCCGTGGCTGAGCGCGAGGACCGAACGCAGGCTGTTCGCTTCCTCAAGCGACAGCAGGGCGCCGGCGAACTTCTCCATCCCGGCCTGGGACATGTAGGGCGCGCAGAGGCCGTCGAACTTGGCGCGGAACTCGGCCTGGTCCATGAAGTTCTTGGGCTCGCCCTTGGGTATCTCGACGAAGCGCTCGTAAACCTCGCCCGACTTCAGGCGCACCGTCGCCTTGCCCGCCATGTTGTCGGGGAAGGCGGCCTCGGCGTCCGGATCGACCACCGTGTTGATGCGCCGCGCCAGGTTCAGGGTTTCGGCGTCCTTCAAATGGGCGCGGTAGTCGTCCCACACCATGTTGCCCGTGCGCAGCGCCACCGCGGCGCAGAACGGCATGGAGAACTGCCCGTCGACGATGGACTTGGGGTTCTGCTTCACGGCGTCGCTGTCGCCGATGATCTTCCAGCCGGTCTCCGGCAGGCCCACGGTGGCGCTCTCGACACTGTCCGCCGCGATGTCGTGCTCGGTCATCAGCTGGCGGATGGCGTCCAGCGCCGCATGGGAGTAGCGACAGCTGGGATAAGGCTTCACGCCGAGGGCCATGGTCTCCCAATAAGAGCCCAGACCCGCCGTGGCCTTGTCCGGCTGGGCGTTGGGCGACAGGGAATGGAGGAAGCCCCATTTGCCCTCGATGGCCTGTTTCGGGCCTTTGAAGCCCTCGGCCGCCAGGGTCGCACAAGTCAGCCCGTTCTGCGCCGCCTGCCCGACGTGGGAGCGCTTGGTCCAGGCCCCGTCGGCGAGGAACTGCATGGAGCCGGCGGCCTGTGAGAGCGCGATGCCGAGGGCGCTTTCAATGCCGTCGGCGTCGAGTCCCAGGATCTTGCCCGCCGCCGCCGACGCCGCCATGACGCCGCAGGTCGCCGTCGGGTGGTAGCCGCGGTCGTAATGATCCTTGGGCACCAGCGACTTGGCGAGGCGGATCTGAATCTCGTAGCCGACGACGCAGGCGGTAATGACGTCCTTGCCCGAGGCGTCGGTCATTTCCGCCGCCGCCAGGACCGCCGGCACGATGGGCGCCGAGGAATGCAGCGAGGCCTCGGCATGGGTGTCGTCGAAGTCCAGCGAGTGCGCCAGCGAGCCGTTGACCAGGGCCGCCGCCGAGGGCACGTAGCCGCGCCCGTCGCCGAGCACCGAACAGTTGCCCGACACCAGGCCCAGGCGTTCCACGGCGCGAACGAGGCTGTCCGTGCTTTCCGCGTCGTGGCGCGCGCGCACCATGATACCCGCGGTGTCGAGAATCAGCAGCTTGGTGCGGGCCGCGACTTCGGCCGGAAGTTTGTCGTAGGTCAGGCCAGCCGCGAATTCGGCAAGCCGTCGGGTGATGCCCGTCATCGTCTGGTTTCCTCCATGCGTTTCCGCCGCGCGCGAGGGGCGGCGCGGATATCCAATTCGATGGGCGACTACATCATAAGATTTGTGATAGAACCAATAGAAATATCTGTGCGATTAATCTTTAAAAGAGATCAATAAAAATGCTCCCCATGACCCTCAAACAACTGGAGATTTTCGTCGCCGTGGCGGAGCACAACGGCTTTCGCCGCGCATCGGAAAGCCTGAACCTGAGCCAGTCCGCGGTGACGGCGCACATCAAGCTGCTGGAGGCGCACCTGGGCGTGCCGCTGTTCCACCGTACCACGCGCTCGATCCGCCTGACCGAAGCCGGAGAGAACCTGTACCGTCGCACGGGCCGCATCCTGGACGGATTGGAGGACATCGTCCGCACTTTCCACGACGAGGCCTCGATGAGCCGCGGACGCGTGCTGCTGACCTCGGCCCCCAGCTTCGCGGCGACGCGCCTGCCCACGATCCTTGCCCGCTTCCGCGACAAGAACCCCAACATCACCGTCCACGTGCGCGAGGCCTACGCCGCGAATATCCTGGACATCCTGCGCCGGGGTGACGCCGACTTCGGCGTCGGGCCGGTCGAGAAGGTGCCGCGCGAGTTCGAGTTCCGCCAGTTCCTGGCCGACGGCTATTCGGCCGTCGTCGCCGCGGGCCACCGGCTGGCGGGCAGAAAGGATATCCCCCTGGGAGAACTGGCGGAGGAGACGATCCTGGCCCTGCCCCTGCCGTCGCGCACGCGCATCCAGTTGGAAAGCGCCTTCCAGTCCCTCGGCATGACCCTGGTGCCGCACTACGAGATGCTGCACCACCAGACGCTGATCTCCATGGCGGAACAGGGCCTGGGCGCGGCGATCCTGCCGGAAACCGCCGTGCCGCCGTCGCGCGACGGGGCCTACTGGGCGGCACGCATCAAGCACCCGGGCCTGACCCGGCGCGTCGGCATCATTACCCTGCGCGGCCAGACCCTGGCGCCGGGGGCCCGGGAACTCGCCAACCTGATCGCGGGGAATGACGCAAAGGCCTAGGCCGGGCCGGTCAACCCAGCCCGTAGGCCTCGGCCCATTTCAGGGACGCCTTGGTGGCGCCGGGCTTGGACTTGTCGTGGGGTGTGTATTCGCAGCCGATCCAGCCCGTGTAGCCCAGGCGATCGACGAGGTCGAAGACGAACGGATAGGCGATCTCGCCCTCATCCGGCGGGGTGCGGCCGGGATTGCCGGCGATCTGCACGTGCAGGATGGACGGCAGGTGCGCCTCGAAGGTGCGCGCCAGGTCACCCTCCATGATCTGCGCGTTGTGGAAGTCGTACTGTATGCCGATGTTCTTGTGCCCGGCCGCCTTCACGGTGTCGACGACGCGCTGGGCCTCCCAGGTCGTCTGCACCAGATAGCCCGGCCGGGCATGGGTGTTGATGGGCTCGATCAGGGCGGTCAACCCGGCCTCGGCCAGCACCGGGCAGGCCCATTTCAGGTTGTCGATGAAGACGCCGAAGGCGGCCTTGCGGTCCCAGTCGCCCAGTTGCCATCCGGCCAACACGTGCAGGTAAGTTGTGTCCAGGGCCTTGGCGTAGCGGATCGCTCTGGCGATGGTGTCCTGGAATTCGCCCTTGCGGCCCTTCAGGCCGGCGATGCCGTATTCACCCTCGTGCTTGCCGGGGGGCGAGTTGAACATCAGGAACTCGAGCGCCGCCTCCTTGCAGGCTTCGGCCAGCGCGTCCGCGTCGTGCCCATAGAGCAGAGGGCATTCCACGGCGGTGAAGCCCAGGTCGCGGACCAGCCGGAACCGTTCCAGCATGGGCACTTCCTGGGCCAACCAGCCGATATTGGCGGCGAAACGGGGCATCTGGTCGTATCCTCCCCGGCCCGGGCGCGCGCGGGGCGCAGCGGGCTTCCTGGTCACGCAAACGCGTCGTCGCGGGCCCGGGGCCCGCTCCGGGTTTACGGTTACAGCGCGTCGTTGTCCTGTTCGCCGGTGCGGATGCGCACGGCGCTTTCCAGGTCGTAGACGAAGACCTTGCCGTCGCCGATCTTGCCGGTGTTGGCAGCCGCCTTGATGGCCTCGACCACCTCGGCCGCCTTGTCGTCGGCCACGGCGATCTCGATCTTCACCTTGGGCAGGAAATGGACCTGGTATTCGGCGCCACGGTAGATTTCCGTCTGCCCGCGCTGGCGGCCGTAGCCTTTGACTTCCGAGACGGTCATGCCCTCGACGCCGGCGGCGCCCAGCGCCTCGCGGACGGCGTCCAGCTTGTGCGGTTTGATCACCGCCATGACGAACTTCATGTTGCCTCTCCTAATGTCTCTGCATTCTGTCTGTCGGGGGCCTGCGGGCGGAGCACCCCTGCTCCGCCCTTTATAGCACGTCAGTCGAGCCTGTACGCGGTCTCACCATGGACGGTGATGTCCAGGCCTTCCAGCTCGTCGTCCTCGCGCACGCGGATGCCGCCGGTAAGCCCGGCCGTGACCTTGACCAGGACGAAAGTGGCGACCGCCGACCACACCACGGTGGCGACCAGCCCCGTGGCCTGCACGCCAAGCGCATCGATCATGGTCTTGCCCTCGGGCAGGCCCAGGCCGCCGAAAGCCGGCGCGCAGAGGAACGCGACCAGAATGGTTCCCAGGGAGCCCCCGACGCCGTGAACGGCGAACACGTCGAGGGAATCGTCGAGCTTCCAGGCCTGTTTCACCACCTGCACCATCTTGAAGCAGATGAAGCCGGCGGCGACGCCGATGATCAGCGCGCCGATGGGGCCGACGAAGCCCGATGCAGGGGTGATGGTGGCAAGGCCCGCGATGGTGCCGGTGACGAGGCCGACCAGGGACGGCTTGCCGTACTTCTTCCACTCGATGAGCATCCATACCAGCGACGCCGTGGCGGCGGCGATATGGGTGACGGTCAGCGCCATGCCGGCGCTTCCGTTGGCAGCCAGGGCCGAACCGCCGTTGAAGCCGAACCAGCCGACCCACAGCATGCAGGCTCCCATGGCGACCATGCCCGGGTTATGCGGCGGCGAAACCTCGCCGGGGAAGCCGTTCCGCGCGCCCAGCGCCTTGACGATAACCAGCGACGAAATGCCCGCCGTGGCATGCACCACCAGGCCACCGGCGAAGTCCATAACGCCCATCTGCATCAGCCAGCCGCCGCCCCACACCCAGTGCGTGACCGGGGCATAGACGACGATCAGCCACAGCGCCGAGAGGATCAGCACGGCGGAGAACTTCATGCGCTCCACATAGGCGCCGACCATCAGGGCCGGTGTAATGACGGCGAAGGTCATCTGGAACGCGAAGAACACGTTCTCGGGGATCGTGCCCGAAAGGGTGCCGGTGCCGACGCCCGCCAGGAACATGCGGGACAGCCCGCCGATCACCTTGTTGGCCGCGGCACCGTCCGTGAACGCCAGGGTGTAGCCGATGACCAGCCACACCACGCTCATCAAACAGGCGATGGCGATGCAGTGCATGAGCACGCTGAGCACGTTTCGGCTTTGCACCAGGCCGCCGTAGAACAGGGCCAGACCCGGCAGGGTCATGAACAGGACCAGGGCGGTCGCCGTGATGATCCAGGCCGTATCGCCGGAATTGAGCGTATCCGCGGCGAAGGCGGCGTCGGGTGTCAGGATTGTGAGGAAAACAGCCGCAAGCGCGAAGCCCGGCGCGGCCAGCCGGCGATGGAAATCGAACATGATACTCCCCGTCGTTGGGTTAGGGTTTGCTTCGTTGCAAATTTTTACGCGCCTAACCGGACCGATCTGGCGGGCGCTGCGGGGCAGGTTATTCCCGCCTCTCGACCGCGCCCTCGGCCTCTCGTGGAGTAGTCAAGTTGGTGCAGATAATGCCCAACGGTCTGGGGGATGCAAGCGTTATTTCCCGCATCGCCGGCCGCCCGGGCATTCAGGCTATTCCGCGGCGTACTTCTTTTCCGCCTCGTAGTATTCGGGAAATCCGACGATGTCGCGCAGTTCCGGGAAGGTGATCTGGCCTTCCGGCGCCTTGCCGGCCTTCAGGCTGGCGAGTGCCGCCTGCATGGCCTTGATGGAGGCCAGCATCATGGCGATGGGATAGATCGCGATCTTGTAGCCCATCTCGCCCAGTTCGTCGGCCATCAGATAGGGGGTGTCCCCCTGCTCCACCATGTTGGCCATCTTGGGCCCGCTCACTTCCTTGCAATAGCGGCGCATCTCGTCCTTGTCGCGAGGGGCTTCCAGGAAGGTGATGTCGACACCGATCTCACGGAACGCGTTGCAGCGGTCGATGGCCTCCTCGATCCCGTCCGTGGCGTTGGCGTCCGTGCGCGCCATGATCAGGATGTCGGCCCCGGCGTCGCGGGCGTCGCAGGCGGCCTGGATGCGCTGGAACGCCTCCTCGCGCCTGACGATGGTCTTGCCGCGGGTATGGCCGCAGCGCTTGGGCGACACCTGGTCCTCGATCATCACGCAGGCCAGCCCGGCCTGGGCATAACCCGCAACCGTGCGCTTCACGTTGATGGCGTTGCCGAACCCGGTGTCGCCGTCCCCGATGATGGGGATCGACGTGACGGCCGCCATGTTGCGCCCCTGGTCGACCATTTCCGCATAGCTGATCAGGCCCGTGTCCGGCATGCCGATGCGCGCCGCCGACACGCCGAAGCCGGTCATGAACGCGACCTCGAAACCGGCGCGCTCCACCAGCATGGCCGACATCGTGTCGTAGACGCCGGGCAGCGTACGGCAGCCGGGACGGTCGAGAAGGTCGCGAAGCTTATCGGCGGGTGACATGGAAGCCTCCAATGGATTGTATACAGTCGTGGCCGGGCAGATTACGCCAGGCGAACGGCGATGCCAACGGGATCCGGCTGATAGGGGCGGATCGGATCAACGCCCCTTGAAGGCCGGCTTTTCCTTGGCCAGGAAGGCGCGCACGCCTTCCTGGTAGTCCTCGGAATCGCAGAGCGCATAGCCGGACTTCAGCTCTTCCGGAGTGATCGGCTCGGGCCGTCGCAGGCGGCGCAGGATCTTCTTCGATCCCCGCGCGGCCAGCGGCGCGCCCTGGGAGACGCGCCAGGCGACGGTCTCGGCCTCGTCGTCGAGTTGGTCCGCCGGCACGACCCGGGTCAGCAGGCCCTTGGCATAGGCTTCGTCGGTATCCAGGATGCGGCCTTCCAGCAACAGTTCCATGATGACCGCCGCCGGAATCACCGTCAGCGCCGCCGCCATTTCGGGATAGGCGAAGGCGTGGCCCAGGCGGTTGATGGGGATGCCGAAGCGCGAACCCTCGGCGGCCAGGCGCATGTCGCAGCAGCAGGCGATTTCCAGCCCGCCGCCGGTGCAGGCCCCCCGGATCACTGCGATGGTCGGGTGTTTCAGGTCGGCCAAACGCTTCAGCGCATCCGCGACAACGGCGCCGAATTCCTCGGCTTGGGCGGCGTTCTTGCGTTTCTCCGGGAACTCGGAGATATCGGCCCCGGCGGCGAAATGCTCGCCGGCCCCCGTGAGCAGCACGCATCGCAGGTCGTCGTCGGCCTCCAGGTCCGCCGCCACCTCGCCCAGGCGCCGCCAGGCGTCCAGGTTCATGGCGTTGCGCTTTTCCGGGTTGTTGATGGTCAGGGTGGCAATCGCCCCATTGCGCTCCAGGCGGATGATGTCGTCGTTCATGGGTTCGGTCGTAATCTTCCTGTCAAGCGTCGGCGTTGAGGACCCGGATGGGCGAACCGGCCATCCAAGCCTTGATGCATTCCACGGCCTGCGGATACATCAATTCGTAGTTCTCGCGAATAACGTATCCCGTATGGCCCGTCAGCACGGCATTGTCGAGCCTGCGCAATTCGTGGTCGGCCGGCAGCGGTTCCACGTCATAGACGTCGAGGCCGGCTCCCTTGATCCTGTTGGACTTCAGCGCCTCGATCAGCGCCGCCTCGTCGACGATGGGCCCGCGCGAGGTATTGACCAGATAGGCCGAGGACTTCATCAGCGCGAGTTCCCCCGCCCCCACCAGCCCACGGGTGCGGTCCGACAGCAGGACGTGGATTGTCACCACGTCCGACTCGCGGAACAGGGCCTCTTTGGACACCAGGGTCGCGCCGCATTCGGCGGCCCGATCCTCGGCCAGGTTCTCCGACCAGGCGATGACTTTCATGCCGAGCGCGTTGCCGAGCGCCGCCGACTGCGCGCCCAGCTTGCCCAGGCCGATGACGCCCAGGGTCTTTTCGCGCAGGCCGACGGGGAAGCTTTCCTGCCATCCGCCCGCCTTCATGCAGCGGTCCTCCTTGGGGATTTCCTTGGTCACCGCGAAAATCAGGGCCCAGGTCTGCTCGAACGCGGGATAGGGCAGGATCGCCGTACCGCATACGGTGATGCCCATCTCCCGAGCCTTCGTCATGTCCCAGGCCAGGTTGCGCATGCCCGTGGTGACCATCATCTTGAGGTCCGGCAGCTTTTCGAGTTGCGATGCCGGAAACCGCGTGCGCTCGCGCATGCCGACCACTACGTCATAGCCCGCCAGCGCCTTGGCGACGCGGTCCTCGTCGGTCTGCAGGAAGTCGTTGAAGGCGGTGACCTCCACGTCCGCGCCCAGGCTCTTCCAATCGGTAAGGTCCAAGGCCACGTTCTGGTAGTCGTCCAGGATGGCGATGCGGGTCATGGTTACGTTTCCTCTTGTTCGTATGGATAATCGGCAGGCCGGATTCGTTACGGCCAGGATATGGCCCGACAGGCCGCCCACCGGCAAGTGATTAAAATTCAGCGGCCAGTGTAGTGGTTTTGAAGTTGGTTACCTTGCCCGGAGCATGCTCCGCAACGAATTTCAAAACCAATATCACATTGGAATCAATATATTGCTGGCATCGTCCCGATTCCGAAATTCGCTCGCCGTCTGGTCCGGGAATAGGGCGAACGTCGGAATCGGGACACCAATCGTCAGGTTCACATAAGGTCTGGATTTTATGTTAAGTTTGTTGCACGTATTGCGCCCGGCAGAGGCGCCAAAAGTCCGACTAGCAAGGCGTTGGGGCAAAACCCGAGTTTACCGATGAAAATTGAAGCTGGGTTCTCCTTTTCCGACATCGTCGCCCGCGCGAACGATGCGGTCGTCGTTGCCACGGTTGCCAAGAAAGGCTCGGCCAAGGCGAAGATCGCATACGTGAACGAGGCGTTCTGCCGCCTGTCGGGCTATTCCGAGACGGAAGCGGTCGGCAGGGCGCCGGACTTCCTGGACGGTCCCGACACGGACGCGGAAACCCGAGCCAAGATCGACGGTGCCGTAAAGAACGGACGGCATACGCGCACGCGCCTGTTGCAATATGCCAAGGACGGCACATCCCATTGGGTCGACGTGAACATCATGCCGCTGTTCGGCCCCAACGGGGAGATCACCCATTTCGCCGCCATCCAGCGCGACGTAACCGAGGACGTAAAGCGCGAGGAGGAACTTCTGTCCCTTGCCACCACGGACGACCTGACCGGCGCCAAGAACCGCCGTCATTTCATGGAGCGGGCGGAGCTTGAGGTCCACCGCCTGCGCCGTCACCGGGTGCCGTTCTCCGTGGCGCTTTTGGACCTGGACCACTTCAAGAACGTCAACGATACCTACGGCCATCAGGCCGGTGACGAGGTTCTGAAGGAGGCCGTGCAGCGCTGGCAGAAGGGCCGCCGCCCGTTCGACACCCTGGGCCGCCTGGGCGGCGAGGAGTTCGCCATCCTGCTGCCGGGGGCCGATGCCGGGGCCGCCATGACGGTCGCCGAACGCCTGCGCGCCGTCATCGCCGACCAGCCCTTCGATACCGTCGCCGGCCCCATCGCGGTGACTGTGTCGATCGGCGTCGCGGAAGCGGAGGACGGGGATCAGAGCATCGAGGGCACGCTCGGCCGCGCCGATGCGGCGCTCTACCAGTCCAAACGCGCCGGCCGCAACCGGACGACCAAGGCGTCGCCGATCCCCGCCGCCAACCGCGCCGCCGGGGGCTGCAAGAAACGCTGACGCTTCCCGCCTTCCGGAAACCGTCACGTCAGGCCGCTCGATCGCCCTTCAAACGCATGGGCGTGCGCGGCCCCGTGTTGTAGCGGTCGGCGAAGCGGGGCTCCAGCTTGCGCCCGTTCCGCAAGTTCATCCAGATGCGCAGAAGGTTGCGCTTGCGCGTGCCGTCAGGCCAGTCCTCGAACGCGGCCCGGGAATGCAGGGTCACGTAGTTGTTGAGAATCTGGATGTCGCCCGGCTCGAACGGCATGTCGTAGCGGAACTTGTCGCTGGCGCAGAGGTCCTGCATGTAGTCGAGCGCCGCCCTGGCCAGGTCCGAAATGGGCTCGCCGATGAAATTCTGGCCCTCGATGATGGCCTTGCGCAGATAGCGGCAGCTCAAGCGTCCGTCGCACCAACTGTAGACCGGCACCTTGTGGCGGGTCACGGGATGGGTTTCCCCCGCCTCACCCTCGCCGCGCAGGTTGAAGCGGAAGCCTTCGAACAGCGGCTGCAGGTATTCCGGATGGGTCGCCAGGATCTCGTTGTAGACAGCGGTGCTTGAAGCGATCTGGCTCTCGCCGCCCGACATGGAGGGCTGCAGGCAGAGCAGGCTGACGATGTCCAGGCCGTCGCAATGGAAGAACAGCTTCTGCCGCGTCTTGTAGCCGCGGATCAGAGGATCGTTGTAGTCGAGGCCCTGGTCCGTGACCTCGCCGATGATGTCGCCGTCTGGGTTGTGGTGCATGGGAATGCCCAGCAGGACCGCAAGCGCCCAGTACATGGCCTCGATCCGGGGTCGGTCGTAGCGGTCGACCTCCAACCCCTTGATGAGGACGCAGCCGCGCCCGTTCTCCAATTCCTCTACCGCCCAGTCTGCCAGCGCCGCCAGGGCGGGCTCGTCGAAATCCTCGCGCTCGAACTGCAAGGCGCCCTTGCCGCGGAAATCCCGCTCGGCGGTCGCGCGCTCCAGCGCCGCGATCTCCTTGCTGCCGAGGATCCGGGTCCAGCCCGGGTCGTCGGCCAGTTCGGCGGCGGTCCATGCGGATTTTTCGGTGACGGGGGTCAGCGGCGTGTTTTTCATGAGTCGTTACATCGTCCCGACCGGCCGTGGGGTCAAGCGCTTTAAATGGGCAGGCGTCGCCCCTTGCCGTCCGCGGTCGAAACCGTTGCGCCGAGGGCGGAAACGCCGTTAGGTCTAGCCCCGGAACAAACTGGATTGTATACAGTTTGACCAACGCATTACCTTGGACGGAGGACACCCACCATGACTTGGCTTGAAGGCAACGGACGCGAGAAACGCCCCACGGGCGAACGGCTGCGCGACCTCCTGGACCGCGGCGAAATCCTGCGCGTGCCGGGCGCCCACAACGCCTTTGCCGGCATGATCGCCAAACAGGCCGGGTTCGAGACGCTGTACATCTCGGGCGGCGCGGTGACGGCGTCGCTCGGCCTGCCGGACCTGGGCATCATGACCCTGGAGGAGCTTTGCGGCGTCGTGCGCAGCGTCAGCCGCACCACGGACCTGCCGCTGATCGTCGACGGCGACACCGGCTACGGCGGCGTGCTGAACGCCATGCGCGTGGTCAAGGAACTGGAGACGGCCGGCGCCGGCGCCGTCCATATCGAGGACCAGCTTCTGCCCAAGAAGTGCGGCCATCTGAACGACAAACGCCTTGTCGAACCCGAGGAGGCGGCGGCCAAGATCGCCGCCGCCAAGGCGGCGTCTTCGCACCTGATCATCATCGCGCGCACGGACGCGGCTGGGGTCGAGGGCCTGGAGGGCGCCATCAAGCGCGCCAACCTGTACCGCGAGGCCGGCGCCGACGTGACCTTCCCCGACGGCCTGCCATCGGCCGAGGCGCATATCGAATTCGCCCAGAAGGTACCGGGCATCAAGATGGCCAACATGACCGAATTCGGCCGCACGCCGTTTTTCACCGGCCGGCAGTTCCAGGACATGGGCTTCAACATCGTGATCTGGCCGGCAACCTCCATGCGGGCCGCAGCCAGGCTGTTCCAGGATCTCTACGCCCACATCCGCGAGCACGACGGCACCGAGGGTTTCATGGACCGGGTCATGAGCCGGGCCGACCAGTACGACACGCTGGCCTACTACGACTACGAAGCCCTGGACGCCTCGGTCGCCCGCAGCGTGGTCCCCGAATACGGCAAGTAGGCACCGGCACGGTCCGGACCGGGCGCGCGCAGGCCGGCCTTGCGTCCGAGCGCGCCCCGGCGCAGAATTACATTAGGAAATTCTGGAGAAGCCCGGCCCAGGTTGTCCGGGCGCGCTGCTGCGGCGCGCTTCTCCGCCGACGGTATCGCCGCCGAAACGACCGCGTGACGAGCCGGGCCCGAAGCTTATGTGATGAGGAGTTCATGCACATGGGTCTTCGCTACGCCTGTATTGCTTTCCTTCTAGCCGCATTCCCGGCCGGCGGCACCCTCGCCGCCCCGCAGATTCTTGCCGCCCTGCCCGACGCCGACGGCATCGCCCTCGCCTGCGACGGGGGCCTGTGTGAAACCAGCCTGTCGACGCTATGCCTGCAGAAGGATAAACAGATTCCCCTACCAGGCCAGCTCTATCACCCGGCCCGGGGTGGCCAGTTCGTCCTGCGTCTCACCGACGCCGCCGGAAATACCCGCGACGTTCCCGCCACCGACGCGGTCCGTTTCGCGACAGAGCGGGATTTCGTCTCCGTTCGGGTCTCAATCGCCAAAGGCGACCTTGACGCCCTCGGCGCGGTCTCGGCGCGCCTGATCGTCGCCGACGACGCCGCGCTGGTGCCCCATCCGGACCCCGCCGATCCGAACCCGTTGACGGAACCGGAGATCACCTACGTGACGATCTCGGTGCGGGAGCGCGCGGCAGCCTTGCACGGGCGCCCGGATACCCTGTCGGCCCAGGCGCTGGGCCGCCTCGTCGCCGCCCTTCGCGCCGCCGGCGACCGGTCGGGCGACGAGGGCCGGCGCACGCTCGACCGCCTGTGGGACGCCACGCTGCGCGACACGCCGGGCGGCCGTGTGACGCAGGACGCCGTGGACACCCTCGGGTTCTGCTCGTCGGGGGCCGATGGATACTCTCTC
Organism: Rhodospirillales bacterium CG15_BIG_FIL_POST_REV_8_21_14_020_66_15; assembly: GCA_002781745.1. Taxonomy (GTDB): domain Bacteria; phylum Pseudomonadota; class Alphaproteobacteria; order Rhodospirillales; family Casp-alpha2; genus UBA1479. Next base: position 6,630 of record PFFW01000117.1, on the reverse strand, counting down.
GGCAGCATCCGCCGCTGCCTCGGTTATGAGCATTCACGCATGATCCGCCACCTGAACGCGGAGCATTGGCAAAACAACCCCGGGAGTTAAGGACATGACGCGCGTCACTTCCCTGGCCCTTGTCCTGGTTGCCGCCGCCCTCTTGACCACGACCCGACCGTCCCAGGCCGCGCCACAGATCCTGGCGGCGCTCGAAGTCCAGGAAGGGATGCCCTTCATCTGCGACGGCGCCACCTGCGAGACGGACATCACGACGTTCTGCCTTCAACAGGACCGGGAATCCCCCCGCACCGGGACCCTTTATGCGCCGGCGGATCCGTCCCAGTTCCGATTGCGCGTGACCACCGCGGGCGGCGCCGTACGCGACATCCCGGCGGCGAACGCAACCTTTACCAGCGGGCGCGGCTTCATCCGCGTGCGGGTCAGCCTGCCAGCGGACCGTCTGGCGACGCTGGGCGGTGCGGAAGCTCGCCTTGTCGTGACGCGCCAGGCATCGCTGATCCCGGCCCCGCGGCCCGACGATCCGGACCCGATCACGCCGGCCGAGGCCGAATACGTGACCAAGAGCCTGCGCGCCGTGGGCGAGGAACTGGTCGACGGCCAACCCCGGGCGACCTCGGCCCGCATCGTCGGCCGCGTCGCCTCGGCGATTACCGACTACCGCGCCGCATCGTCGCCCGCCGCCGTCGAGCGCCTGTGGAACGACGTGCTGGACGACATGGCGCCGGTTCTGGAGCGGGCCGGCGCGACCGCCGTCCAGGGGGCGCGGCGCGAGGTCGACCGCTGCGCCCGCCCCGGCCATCACCATTCGCTGGCCGGGGTGAAGTCCTGCCTGGAATATCGTCATGGCGACCTGATGCGGGACCTGAACGTCGACTATTGGAATCGCAAACCGGGAAGCTGACATGACCCAAGACGACAAGATGAAAACGGCGGAGGCCCCCATCGATCCGGCGTCGTCCCGCGAACGGTTGCGGTCGTGGCTCAACTGGCTGCCCGCCTGGTTCCTGATCCCGCTCGGTCTCGGCCCGTCACAACCGCAGGAAGGCGGGTACGAGGGCGGGTACGAAGGCGGCTATGGCGGCCCCCACGACACGCCCGGCCACCTGGACGGCGGCTTCGGAGACCATGGCGGCGGCGATATCGGCGGCGGAATGGGGGGCTTTTAACAATCCCGGGCGCCTACGGCGCCTAACATCCCCGAGGCGCCTACGGCGCCTAACATCCCCGAGGCGCCTGCGGCGCCTAACACCCCATCGCTTCGGCGACGCCGATCAGTTCGTTCGCCACCACGTCCCAGTCGCTTTCCGGCGCCTGGTCCGCTTCCTGATCGGGGCCGTATTCCTTCCGCGGCAGGAAAGCGGTCTTCATGCCGTGGCTGCGCGCCGCAGCCAGATCGTAGTTGTGGCAGGCCGTCAGCATGCACCGCTCCGGCGTCTTTTCCATACCCATCAGGCGGATCGCCGTCAGGTAGGCGCGCGGGTGGGGCTTGTACACTTCCGCATTCTCGGCCGTCAGGATGGCGTCGAACGGCAGCCGCCCGTGCTTGGCGATGGCGGTCAACCAGGCAAACGAGCCGTTGGACAGGGTCACCAGAACGTACTTCTTCGCCAGCCGGGTCAGCCCCTCGACCGCGTCGGGCCAGGGGTCGATCTTCAGCCACAGGTGAAGGATCTTCCGTTTCTGGGTCTCGGAAAGGCGTTCCAGCCCGAATTCGTCCAATACCTGGTTCATGCGCTCCAGGTACATCTCGTCAAGGTTGAAATAGGGACGGGCGCCGGAAATAACCGCGTCCATGGCCGGGCGGTAGCCCGCCTTCCAGGCGGCGAGGAAGGCGGGCCAGTCGGCCCTGATCTCCTCCTCGCGGCCGAACTCCTGCAACAGGCGCGTCAGGCTGCTCCGCCAGTCGACGACCGTGCCGAACACATCGAAGAAGATCACCTTGACGTCGGCTGCGGGCATGCGTTCCTCCGATTTTCATGGGTTGGTGGGGCGCTGGACGTGTTCTAATCTGCGCCCACCAACCGTCCCAGAGCAAGACCAGAGGAAACCATCCATGATCACGTCGCCCAACGAAACGGTCCTCGCCGAGGTCCGCGACGGCATCTGCTGGATCACCTTCAACCGGCCCCAGGCGCTGAACGCCATCACGCCCGAGGTCACGGCGGCGCTCGCCGATATCACCGGGCAGCTTATGACCGCCAGGGACGTGCGCGCCGTGGTCATGCGTGGTCAGGGCGACCACTTCATGGCCGGCGGCGACGTGAAAAGCTTCAAGGCCATGCTGGACGCTGAGCCCGACCGCGACAAGACGGCCGCCGACTTCAACGCCCGCCTTGACCTTGTGCACAAGGTCGTCACCAACATGCGCACCCTGCCGCAGCCCATCGTCGCCTCCGTGCGGGGTGCGGCGGCCGGGGCGGGCGTCAGCCTGATGCTGGCCTGCGACCTGGCGCTGGCGTCCGACGACGCCTTCTTCACGCTAGCCTATTGCCGCATCGGAACCAGCCCCGACGGCGGCTCGACCTTTGCCCTGCCGCGTACGGTGGGATTGAAGAAGGCGTTCGAGATCGCGCTGCTGGGCGACCGCTTCACGGCCCAGGACGCGTTGGCCTGGGGTTTGGTCAACCGGGTCGTGCCGTCGGCCGACCTGGCGGCGGAGACGGAAAAGCTGGCGGCGCGTCTGGCCCGCGGCCCGGCGGTGTCCTACCGCGAGACCAAGGCGTTGTTGAACGGCTCGCTGACCCGCGACCTGCAGCAGCAGCTTGCGTCGGAAACGGCGGCCTTCGTCGCCTGCACCCGTTCGGCGGATTTCTTCGAAGGCGTCACGGCATTCACCGAGAAGCGCAAGCCGGACTTCAAGGGGGAATAGGATTCGCGTCATGATTATCGACTGCCACGGTCACTACACGACCGCCCCCGCCCAGCACGAAGCCTGGCGCAAGGAACAGATCGACGCCAACGGCGACCTGTCGAAGATGAGCGCCAAGGAGCCCGCGATCTCCGACGACGAGATCCGCGAGAGCGTCGAAGGCACGCAGCTTCGCCTGCAGCAGGAGCGCGGCACGGACCTGACGATCTTCTCGCCGCGCGCCGGCGGCATGGGTCACCACATCGGCACCGAGGAAATGAGCCAGCAGTGGACGCGCATCTGCAACGACCAGATCAAGCGCATCTGCGACATGTTCCCCGACAACTTCGCCCCCGTGGGCCAGTTGCCGCAGTCGCCGGGCTGTCCGCCCTCCAACTCCATCCCCGAGCTGGAGCGCCTGGTCAACGAGCTGGGCTTCATCGGCGTCAACCTGAACCCGGACCCTTCGGGCGGCCATTGGACGGACCCGCCCCTGACCGATCCCTGGTGGTTCGATCTGTACGCGAAGCTGGAGGAACTGCAGGTTCCGGCGATGATCCACGTCAGCCAGTCGTGCAACCCGAACTTCCACTTCACCGGCGCGCATTACATCAACGCCGACACGGCGGCCTTCATGCAGCTTCTGCAGTCGGACCTGTTCGAGCGTTTCCCCAAGCTGAAGCTGATCATCCCCCACGGCGGCGGCGCCGTGCCCTACCACTGGGGCCGGTATCGCGGGATCGCCATCGGCATGGGCAAGCCCGAGCCGAAGGAGATGATGGGCGAGAACCTATACTTCGACACCTGCGTCTATCATCAGCCGGGCATCAATCTGATGGCCGAGGTCGTGCCGGTGGACAACATCCTGTTCGCCTCCGAACTGCACGGCGCCGTGCGCTGCAAGGACCCCGACACCGGCGAATGGTTCGACGACACCCGCCGCTACATCGAGGCAACCACGTACCTGAGTGCCGACGACAAGGAAAAGGTGTTCTACAAGAATGCCTTGAAGGTGTTCCCGCGGCTCAAGCTGCCGGCGGCCTGATCCTGGGTGACTGCGACGGCGTGCTCTGCGTGCCCAAGGAACAGGCCGTGACGGTCCTCGCCGCCGCGCGTGCCAAGAAGGTCGACAAGGGCTGCGAATTCGTCGCCCGCGCCTCCCGACCGGCCCTTCGTTGCGAGACAAAACCCGTCGTCGCCAATAAGATAATGGGCAATGGAAGGCGCGCGCCTTCTTAAAAAAATGCAACCCGGCCTCAAGGGAGATCAACCGGAATGTCCAATGGAACTCTGGCGGGCAAGACCGCCGTCATCACGGGCTCGTCGCGCAACATCGGCAAGGCCACGGCCCTGGCGCTCGCCGCCGACGGCGCCAACATCGTCGTCAACGGTGTACAGGACCAGGAAGCCGCCGACGCCGCCGTCAAGGAGATCGAGGCCATGGGCGGTACGGCCGTCGCCAAGCTGGCCGACGTTTCGACCAAGGCGGGCAGCGACGCCCTGATCCAGGCCGCCGCGGACGCGTTCGGCGGCGTCGACATCGTCGTCGTCAACGCCTCGACCCGCGGCCAGAAGGCGTTCCTGGAAATGGACCACGAGGACTTCCGCCGCGTCGTCGACACCACCATCGACAGCGCCTTCCACCTGTGCCAGGCGGCCATCCCCTACATGCTCGAGGCCGGCTGGGGCCGCGTCATCACGATCGGCGGCGTCAGTTGGTACATCGGCATGCCGAACCGCATCCACAACCTGACGGGCAAGTCGGCCATCGTCGGCTTCACCCACGGCATCGCCGCCGAGTTCGCGACCCAGGGCATCACCGCCAACTGCGTCTCGCCGGGAGCGACGGAGACGGTGCGCCCCGCCTCGGCCGGCGCCGGCAATCCGCGCAACGCCATGAACATTCCCGTCGGGCGCCAGGGCGACGTAAAGGAGATGGCGGCGACCGTGCGTTTCCTGTGCCAGCCCGAGGCCGGTTACATCACCGGCCAGACCATCCACGTCAACGGCGGCCTGTTCTACGGTACCTGACGGCGCCGGACGGGCATCATCTGTCCCGGATGCTCCGCCACTGATCCAGGGTGCGGCGCGCCAAGTCGACGATCGGATAGTCGATGAAATAGCCGTCGAGTTGGATCGAAGCGAGGCCCTGGGCCTCGGCCGCGTCAAAGGCGGCAACGACCTTCTCGGCGAAGGCGACCTGTTCCTCGGTCGGCGTGAACACGTCGTTCACCGGGCCGATCTGGTCCGGGTGGATGCACAGCTTGCCCTGGAAGCCCATGTCGCGGACCTTCTCGGCCGAGCGCACGAGGCCGTCCGTGTCCTTGATGTGGATCCAGACGGAATCGATGGGCGGCTCCAGGCCTTCGGCGCGCGACGCCAGGACGACCTCGGCCCGCGCGTGGTCGATCTCGGTCTCGCCCAGGGTCCAGCGCATGGACATGTCCTTGGTATAGTCGCCGGCGCCGAAGCTGAGCCGACGCACGCGGGTCCCGGCGCCCGCGATGGCGCGCGCGTTGGCGATGCCGCGCCCCGTCTCGATGATCGGCAGAAGGTCGATCGCGCCCGCGTCCATGCCCTTGTCGCGCTCGATGTTGGCAAGGAGCCAGTCGACGGCGACGAGCTGCGCCGCCTCCTCGACCTTGGGCAGGACGATCCCGGTCAGCCACGGCCCCGTCACGGCCAGGATGTCGTTGAGGCAGAAATCCGTGTCCCAGGCGTTGACGCGGACGTAGCCGCGCCTGCCGGGGTTCTGTTTCAGGGCCTCGACGACCAGAGCGCGGGTCGCCGGTTTTTCGGCGACGGCGACGGCGTCCTCCAGGTCAAGGATGACGGCGTCGCAATCGAGGATGAACGCCTTCTCGACCCGGCGCGGGTGGTTGCCGGGCGCGAACAGATAGGTACGGTGAACGGCCATGGATGGTTCCGGTGTGATGGTGGCGATGGAATGAAAATCGGCGGGACGGTCAGGCCAAAATCGAATCAGGATTGCGGCCGGTTGGCCAGATCCGGGCGCTCCTCCCTCCCTTCGTCCGCTTCATAGCAGGAATGGGGGTTCTCGTCGAAAACCCCGGTCAGGGTCGAAATATAGTCCTGCACTTCCTGCGCCGAAGACCCGTGCGTGACCGGGCCGCTCTCCTGTAGGCGGTCGTCGGTCGAGGCGGTCAACGGCAAGATCGGAAGCAGCAGCGTCAGCAGCCAGGCGGCGGATCGGAACATGACGGCCTCCTTGCGGAACGTCGGACGATGATACTCCAGACGGCCCGCCCTGTCACCAGACGGGCGGCGTCCAGGTCGTGTCCCGGTCCAACGGAAAGACGGGACGGCACAGATCGCCCCAGGTGAAGTTGGAGAACACGGGCGAGGTCAGGCCGGGACAATCGACCTCGATGACGTTCTCGGGCGGAAAGTATTCGTCAAACCCGGCGCGGAAATGCCCGCGCGACTTGACGACCACGGTGCGCGCCTTGGCGATATCGACGCCGAACATTTCCAGCATGGCCGGGTCGGCGCATTGCTTGCGGTGGGTCCCGACGGCGACGCGGATGCCGCCGATCTGCACAAGCGCCGCCGGCCCGACGCTGAGCGCGCGGCCGCGCAGGATGCCGCGGCGCCCGACGAAGGCGCCGTCGGTCAGCTTCAGGACCTTGGCGGCGACCTCATAGGAATCCTCGAAGGCCGTGCGGGGCGCGCGGTTGAAGTGGGCCGTGATCTCCGCCCCCTCGCCCGCCTCGTGGGCGTCGCGCGCCAGGCCGCCGTCGATGACCACGCCCATGACG
>PFFW01000052.1 GCA_002781745.1 Rhodospirillales bacterium CG15_BIG_FIL_POST_REV_8_21_14_020_66_15 | reverse complement strand
TCCAGACATCGGGAGGCAGCCCGTGGCGAAACCCGAATGGGGCCGCAAGGTTACCTGCGCAAGTTGCGGCAATAAGTTCTACGACATGAAGCGCGAACCCGCGACCTGCCCGTCGTGCGGGGCGGCGAACGACCCGTTGCAGGCGTTCCGGCCGAAGCGCGGCGCGGCGGCGAAGCCGGCCGCCCCGGCCGTGCCCAAGCCGAAGGCGGCCGCCGTCCTGCCCGTGGAGGATGACGACGACGAACTCGACGCGGTCCTGCCCGACGTGGACGATGACCTGGGCGACGACGTCGACGACGACGCCCTCGAGGACGACGAGGACGACGACCTGATCGAGGACACGGCCGACCTCGGCGAGGACGAGGACGACCTGGACGAGGTGCGCGAGCACATCGAGGGCGATCCGGTCAAGGAATAGGGGCGCGGCGGCGCGGGGACGGGAGTCCGTCATTTTCCCCTTGCCTTCCGATCCCAACCGTCCTTATGTTCCGCGTCCCGGTTGACCGGGGGACACAGCGGACGTATTTTCCGGGTCCCGGTTCGCCGGGCATCCCGAATCTTCCCGCCGGGGCGAAAGCCGGCGGGACCCCGTGGGGCCGTAGCTCAGTTGGGAGAGCGCTACAATGGCATTGTAGAGGTCGTCGGTTCGATTCCGTCCGGCTCCACCATTTCAACCCCTTGGGAAACCAAGGGGTTTTCGTTTGTCCGTGCGTTTCCCCCGTTCACATTCCCGCCAGCCGACCCGCCGCCCGGACCCTGTGCGTCTTGATCGCGCCGTCCCGGCCCCCTATCGTCGTCGCATAAGAAGGGGGGGCGGCACGCAAGGGGAGGAAAATTCGATGACCCGCAAGGTGAGCTTCGGCGTCCGCCTGACCGTCCAGGGCGAGATGGGGGCGACCTCGTCCGGCTTCGACTACGCGCTGGAGATGGCCCGCGCGGCCGAGGACCTGGGCTTCTCCTCCGTGTGGATTCCCGACCACGTGGAGAACGCGCACCTCGACCGCTCCAAGCCGATCCTGGAATACTGGACGGCGATGACCGCCATCGGCGCCCTGACCAGGCGCGTGCGCCTGGGCGGCCATTCCATCAACAACACCTTCCGCCACCCCGGACTGACGGCGAAGATCGCCTGCACGCTCGACCACATCACCGGCGGGCGGGTGATCCTGGCCCCCGGGTCGGGCTGGTTCGCCGCCGAGGCCAGGTCCTACGGCTTCACGGAATGGTCCGACGACGGGCTGGAGCGCATCGCGCGGCTGGACGAATGCCTGGCCATCTACCGCGGCCTGATCGAATGCGAGGACGCCGACGGCTTCTCGTTCGACGGCCGGTTCTATCGCCTGAGGAACGCGTTCTGTAACCCCAAGCCGCCGCAGAGGCCCTATCCGCCGATCTGGATCGCCGGCGATTCGCCGCCGACCCAGGAGCTGATGAAGCGGCACGGCGACGTGTGGTTCATGTATTCCAAGGCGCCCGAGGTGGTGAAGGGCCTGGTCGACGGCATGAAGGCGGACCTGACCGGGCGGCCCTTCGAGGTCGCGATCTCGGCCGTCGGCCTGGCCGACAAGGGGCCCGAGGAGACCCGCCAATGGGCCGAGATGTACGCCGAGGAGCGCAAGCACCGCTTTCCCGTCCCGCCCACCGTCGACGACGTGATGGCCGCCAACCTGATCGGCGACGTCGCCCAGGTGCGCGACCGCATCGACGCGTGGATCGACGCGGGCGTGAACCACATCGTGTTCCAGCCCATGCCGCCGATGGAAGGGACCCGCTTCTTCGGCGAGAAGGTCATCCACCACTACATGTGAGCCCCGGCCGGGACCCGGCGCCGGCGCGGCGCCCTACTGCGCCGCCTCGGTCCCCGTCACCGTGCGTTCCGGCGGGAAGCGCACGGTGACCGCCGTGCCCTCGCCGGGCGTGCTGTCGATCTCAAGCAGGCCGCCGTGCTCCTCGGTCAGGGAGTGGACCAGCGACAGGCCCAGGCCGAAGCCCTCGTGCGCCCGGGTGAACGCCCGGTGGGCCTGTCCGAACGGCAGGAGCACCTTGGGAATGTCCTCGGGATCGATGCCGATGCCCGTGTCGACGACCCGGAGCACGTGACCGCCGGCTTCGGTCCAGGCGACCTCGATCCGCACCTCGCCGCCCCGTTCCGTGAACTTCACGGCGTTGGTCACCAGGTTCAGGACGATCTGCTTGACGCGGGTCAGGTCGGCCAGCAGCAGGGGCAGCTGCGCCTGCACCTCCGTGGTCACGGCGATCCCCTTGGTCTCGGCCCGCTGCCGGACCAGGCCGACGCATTCCCGGGCGGCGTGCGCCAGGTCCACGGGCTCCTCGTGCAGCGCCATGGCGCCGGCCTCGATGCGCGACACGTCCAGCACGTCGTTGATCAGCGCCAAAAGATGGTGGCCCGAGCGGATGATGTCCTCGGCGTATTCCCTGTAGCGTGGCGCGCCGAGCGGACCGAACACCTCGCCCGCCAGGATTTCCGAGAACCCGATGATGCCGTTCAAGGGCGTGCGGAATTCGTGGCTGACGTTGGCCAGGAAGTCGGTCTTGGCGCGGCTTGCCTGGTCGGCCAGTTCCTGGGCCCGCCTTCGCACGGCGACCTCCTGCTGAAGCTCCTTGGTGCGTTCGTCGACCCGGTGCTCCAGGTCCTCCTTGGCCTTGACCAGGGCGCGCTCGGCCGCCCGCGTGGCGGTGATGTCCGTGCCCGCCCCGCGGTAGCCGGCGAACGCGCCGTTGGCGTCGAACACGGGCCGGCCGCTGAGCCGCGCGGAAAGCTCGCCCCCCGCGCGGGTCTTCACGGTGTATTCGAAATTGCGGAACGGGCGGTGGGCCTCCAGGTCGGCAAGGTTGCGGTCGAGACGCGCGCGCTCATCCTCGCTGCGGTCGTCGCCGGCGAATTCCCGGCGCGTCTTGCCCAGAACATCGCGACGATCGAACCCCGTGATCTCGAAGAAGCGGTCCGAGACGTAGGTGAAGCGCAGGTCCTGGTCCATCTCCCAGAACCAGTCGGTGGCCGATTCCGCGATGTCGCGCAGGCGTTCCTCGCTTTCCCGCCACGCGGTCTCGGCGATCTCGCGCACGCGGATCTCGCTGCGCAGTTCGCGGGTCCGCTCGGCGATCAGCTTCTCCAGTTCCTCGTGGGAGCGGCGCAGGATCTCCTCCGCCTCCTTCTGCTTCGAGATGTCGGTGACCGCCGTGCCGAGCCCGACGATCTTGCCGGCCCCGTCGCTGATGGGAAACTTGGCGACCAGCACGTGGCGGCGGATCCCGTCGCTGAACGGGCCGTGGCGTTCGCGATAGACCGGCGCGCCTTGCTCCAGCACCGCGACCTCCTGCGCGTCGATGGCTTCCGACGCGCCGCCGCGCTCGCCGTGGACCTCGCGTTCGTTCCGGCCGATGACCTCGGACTCCGGTTTCCCTGCCCATTCGCAGAACTTGCGGTTGACACGCAGGTAACGCCCGTCGAGTCCCTTGACGTTGAGGGACGCCGGCACGTTGTCGATCAGGGCGGCGGCCATGGCCTCGCTGGCGCGCAGGGCCTCGTGACGCGACAGGAACATGCCCAGCAGCACCGAGACGATGAGCGCCCCCGGCAGACCGAGCGCCAGCACGACCAGGTGCGCGTCGCCGATCTGCGTCGCAAGCGTCGCCGCCGACGGCCACAGGGTGACGGTCCAGGTCCGGCCCAGGATCAGGAAGTCCGTCGCCGACGAAAAGGTCGCGTGCGGCGTTTCCACGCCCGAGGAATGGACCAGGCGGCCGCCGTGGTGGACCTGAACCAGGTAGCGCTTGGGAATCACGTCGCCCAGCGCCCGCTCGATGATCGGCGCCGTGTGGAAGGCGACGTTGATGTAGCCGGCGCGGCGGCCGTCAAGATCGAGCGGATAGAGGTTGACGAACCCGGTGCCGCCGCCCAGCAGTTCGTAGGGCGGGCTGGACGCCGCGACGCCTTCGCCGGACACGTAGTCGTAGGTTTCCCGCACCCCCGGGTTGTCGCGCAGGTTCAGGCCGATCAGTTGCGTGTTGCCGATCTCCGGCTCGATCCAGGTGACATAGCCGCCCGCGTCGAGCCAGGCGATGAGGCGCATGCCCGGATAGTTGCGGAACAGGGAGGCCGCCTGGCGCCGGAACTCCTTCTCCGTGGAAATGTCGCCGTCGCGCCAAAGCTGCTGCAGGTGGCGGCCGACGCCGACCCGCGAGCCGATCAGGAGCTCGATCTGAAAGGCGATCTGCTCCGACGCCTGTTCCGTCGCCTCGCGGGCCTGGGCCACCTGATGGCGGTGGACCGACCGCGAGGCGAGCACCACCACCGCCCCGAGCGCAAGCCCGAGCGCAAGCCCAGCCAGCAGGTGCCGGGTCGGAGCCTTCATGGCGTGTCGTCAAGAAACACCGCCACGAAGCGGTTCGCCGTTCGCGGTGTCATCGAATCTCCCAGTCAGTCCCGCCGATTGTACAACCCCGGCGGCGATTTTCATCGCTTACTTTGGTCCAGGGGGGCGGGCCGCCGCAAACCGCCGCAGGTTCTCGATCAGGTCCGTGAACACGGATCTGATCGTCGCGTAACCGGGGCCTTTCCCGATCCGTTCCTCGTCCATGTAAAGGCGGCGGTTGACCTCGATCTGCAGGCTGTGGCGGCCCCGCGCCGGATCGCCGGCCGCGCGGATGATGTGAAGGCCCTTGAACCATTCGTTGACGCGCACGTCGAGCCCGCGGCCGGACAGGTGGGCGCGAACGGCGTCCACCAGCTCCGGCCCGGCGGTCAGGCCGTCCAGGGTTCCCAGGACGATGTCCGGGCGTTTCGTGCCCGGCGGTTCCGCCGACATGTTGGAGGCGAGCGACGGCATGGAATGGCAGTTGACGTGATAGTAGCCGCCGAACCGCGCCGCCGTGGCGTCGAGCACGCGGGCGAGCGCGCGGTGATAGGGCCGGTGATAGCCCTCGATGCGCGCCCGAAGCGCCGCCGCCGGCAGCTTCCCGTCATAGACGGGCAGGCCCGGGGGGCGGCGTGTCCACACCACGCCCTGGCCCAGCCTGGACTTGGCGCCGGGAGACAGCGGCGGGCCGTCCCAGGCGCCCTCGATCTCGGCCGGGTCCATGTCCGTCTCGGCCCGGTTGGGATCGATGTAGAGGCGGGGGAACAGGGCGCACAGCAGCGGCGCCCCCAGGCCCGGCGCGGCGCCGTAGAGGTCGTCGTCGAAGGTGTCCTCGGCTGCACGCAGTTCGGCGACCGGCGCCATCGCGCCGAAATCGGCGGGGTAGTCGGTGCCGCTGTGGGGCGAGTCGAAGACCAGCGGCACCGCCGGCTCCACGGGGGCATGGAGGCGCAGCACGCCGGGAATGTGCTGGTCCCGGATCGGATTCATGGTGACGCCTTTGGGTGATCGGACGAACGAAGCCCCATAGCACCTTGCGAACCGGAGAACAACGCCGCCGTTCCGCCTAGGCATCCATGGCGCTGACGAAGTTCTCGACCTCGGTCGACAAGTGGCCGGCCTGCCCGTTCAACAGGCCGACGGCGGACTGGATGTCGGCGGCGACACGCCCGGCTTCCGCGGCGGCGGCGCTGACACCGGTGGTGTTGGATGCCACCTCCTGGGTCGAGGCCGCCTGTTCCTCCACCGCCGCGGCGATGCCGGAGGCGATCTCGCTCAGTTCCGTGACCGTGGCGCCGATGCCTCTGATGGCGTCCACCGCTTCCTTGGTCGCCGCCTGGATGCCGGTAACCTGGGCCGAGATATCGCCCGTGGCGCGGGCGGTCTGATTGGCCAGGTTCTTGACCTCGCTGGCGACCACGGCGAAGCCCTTGCCGGCTTCGCCGGCGCGCGCCGCCTCAATGGTGGCGTTGAGCGCCAGCAGGTTGGTCTGCGCGGCGATGTCGTTGATCAGGCCGACGACCTGGCCGATACGTTCGGCGTTTTCCGCCAGACTGGCGACCATTTCGTTGGACCGATTGGCCTGGGAGACGGCGTCGCGCGTGATGTCGGCGACGCGCGTCACTTGGCCCGAAATCTCGGTGATAGAAGCGCTGAGTTGTTCCGTCGCCGCCGCCACCGTGTTGGCCTGGACGTTGGTTTCCTCGGCATTGGCGGCCATGGTTTCGGCGGCGCCCTGAAGCTGCTGCGACGCCGACGACAGGCCGGCGACCACGTTATTGATCTCCTTCGACAGGGCTTCGCGGGCGGTGGCGACCTCCCACGTGACCATGGCCCCCATGTAGGTGCCGACGGCATCCTTCACCGCGCTGACCCGCAGGTCGAGAATCTGGTCGCCCAGCCTGATCTTCGCCCGGTGCGGCAAATTCGCGGGATCGGCCAGCATGCGGCGCTGGTGTTCCGGATGCTTGTGGAAGATGTCGACGCTCTGGCCGACCACCCGGTCCGCCTCGCAGGGCAACAGGTGCTCCAGAGTCTTCAGGGTCTTCAGGCTTTCCGCGTTCATGTAGGTGATGATGAAGGTTTTCGCGTCCATGAACATGGTATTGATGGGCATCTGATTGACCATCTGGCGCAATTGCGCCGCGCTTTGTTCCGCCTTCACCTTTTCGGTCACCACGTTCCACAGCAGCAGCGGCCCCAGATAGCGGCCGGCACCGTCGATGCGCGCGACGATTTCCAGGTCGAGAACCTGATCGGCGACCCTGATTTGCGCGTGGTGCGGCAGGTTCGCCGGATCGCGCAGCAGCCTGCGCTGGTATTCCGGGTTCTTGTGGAAGATGTCGATGCTCTGACCGACGATGTCGTCCGCCTTCACCGGCAGATGGGCCTCGATCTGCGACAAAAGTTCGCGCGAGCGCGGGTTCACGTAGGTGATCCTGAAATCCGGCAGATCGCAGATCATGATCGCCGCCGGCACCGCCTCCAGATCGCCATTGCCCTGTCCGGCCGCCCTGGCGGCGCCGGATCCGAGAAATTTCAGCATGTTCAAGCTTCCCCTATTTTGACCGCAACCATTTACGACGATCCGTCATCCCATCGAAATTCGACGCATTGACTGGCAACCCGTCAATACAAAAAATTGTTTTTGTTTTTGTTTTTGTTTTTTGAACATGATCGAATGTGTTTTTTTGTCAATTAATTCATTCTCATCTTTTGACACAATTTCGTGAAAATTGTTCCCGCGATTGCCGATGCGCCGGAAATCGTCTGCACGCTAGCATCGCTGGCACGGTCGTGAGCAGGGCGCGGCGTCAACCGTCGTTCAGGTGGCAGGCCGAGATGCGGCCGGGCGCGATTTCGCGCAGTTTCGGCCGTTCTTCACGGCAGCGCGCCGTCGCGTGCGGACAGCGGGGATGGAAATGGCAGCCCGGCGGCGGGTCCAGCGGCGACGGGATCTCGCCCGTGATCGGCTGGTAGTCGAGGCCGCGCATGTCGAGGCGCGGCACCTCGTTGAGCAGCGCCTGGGTGTAGGGATGGTTGGGCGAAGCGAAGATGTCCTCGGTCGCGGCCGCCTCGACCACGCGGCCCAGGTACATGATGACGACCCGGTCCGAGATGTGCTCGACCACCGACAGGTCGTGGCTGATGAACAGGTAGGTCAGATCCAGGTCCTCCCGCAGGTCCATGAACAGGTTGATGACCTGCGCCTGGATCGACACGTCCAGCGCGGCGATGGCCTCGTCGCACACCAGGAACTCGGGGTTCACGGCGAGTGCGCGGGCGATGCCGATGCGCTGGCGCTGGCCGCCCGAGAACTGGTGCGGGTAGCGCTTGCGGTATTCGGGGTCGAGGCCGACCCGCCGCATGACCTCGGCCACGTAACCGGCCATCTCGGCCCGCGAGACGATGCCGTGGCGCACCGGCGCCTCGCCGATGATGTCCTGCACCCGCATGCGCGGGTTGAGGCTGGCGAAGGGGTCCTGAAAGATCATCTGCACGGCGAGCGCCGTCTCGCGTCCGGCGTCCTTGTCCATGGCCGAGACGATCCGGTCCTTGTAGAGAATCTCCCCGGCCGTGGGCTCCAGGATGCCGGCGACCATGCGCCCCAGGGTCGACTTGCCGCAGCCCGACTCGCCGACCAGGCCGACGACCTCGCCCGGCCGGATCGTCAGGCTCACGCCGTCGACCGCGTGGACCACCTCCTCCTTCACGGCGGCGCCGAGTTTCCGCGCCAGGCGCGCCGCCAGGTCCAGGTGCTTCACGAAGTTCTTGGTGACGTGCTTGAGTTCGAGGATCGCGGTCACGGCGCGGTGCTCCCGGCGCCGAGTTGCGGATGGACGCAGCGCAGCAGGCGGCCCTCGATCGGCCGGGTGATCTCCGGCGCCGTGTCACAGGCCCGGTCGGCGTGCGGGCAGCGCTCCTTGAAGGCGCAGCCCCCGGGCAGCCTGAGCAGCGACGGCGTCATGCCGGGAATCTGGTAGAGCCGCCGGCCGCGCGTGTTGTGGCCGGGCACCGAGCCCAGCAGCCCCCGCGTGTAGGGATGGGCGGGCCGGTCGAGGACGTCGTCCAAGGAGCCCTGTTCGACGATGCGGCCGGCGTACATGACGCTGATGTGGTCGGCGAGGCCGGCGATGACGGCGAGGTCGTGGGTGATCCAGATCAGCGCCGTGCCCGTCTCGCGGCACAGCTTCTGCGCCTCGTAGAGGATCTGGCCCTGGATGGTGACGTCGAGCGCCGTCGTCGGCTCGTCGGCGATGATCAGGTCCGGCTTGTTGAGGAGCGCGATGGCGATCGCCACGCGCTGGCGCATGCCGCCCGAGAACTGGTGCGGATAGGCCCTCAGGCGTTCCTCGGGCGAGGGGATGCCGACCTGGCCCAGGGCGTCGCGGGCCCGCGCGCGGGCCTCGGCCTCGGTGACCGAGGCGTCGTGGGCGCGCACGGTCTCGATCATCTGGGTGTCGATGCGCAGCACCGGGTTCAGCGTCATCATGGGGTCCTGGAAAATCATGGCGATGCGGTTGCCGCGGAGATTGCGCAGGCCTTCGGGGCCGAGCGTCACAAGGTCCGTGCCCTTGAACAGGACGCGCCCGCCGACCACGCGGCCCGGCGGGTCGACCAGGCCGATGATCGAGAACCCGGTCACCGACTTGCCCGATCCCGACTCGCCGACCAGGCCCATGATCTCGCCCCGGCCGATGGCGAAGCTGACGCCGTCCACCGCCTTTGCCACCCCGTCCTTGGTGAAGAAATGGGTTTCCAGGTTGTCGACCTGAAGGGTGGGGGATGCGCCGCTCATGTTCCGCCGTCGTTCGCTACTTCTGCAGGCGCGGGTTGAGGACGTCGCGCAGCTGGTCGCCGACCAGGTTGATGGCGACGATGGTGACCAGCAGCGCCACGCCGGGAAAGAAGCTGATCCAGTACAGGCCGGACAGCATGAAGTCGAAGCCGTTGGAGATCAGCAGGCCGAGCGACGGCTCCGAGATCGGCAACCCCACGCCGAGGAAGCTGAGCGTCGCCTCGAGCGAAATCGCGTGCGCCGTCTGGATCGTGCCGACGACGATCAAGGGCGGCAGGCAGTTGGGGAACAGGTGGCGGAACACGATGCGGTTGTGGCCGAGGGCCAGGCACTGGGCCGCCTCGATGTATTCCTTGTTGCGCTCCACCAGGGCCGAGCCGCGCACCGTGCGCGCGTAATAGGCCCATTGCGCGATGACCAGCGCGATGGTGATCTTGTCGACGCCCTTGCCCAGGATGGCGAGCAGGATGAGGGCGATGAG
>PFFW01000193.1:9233-9691 GCA_002781745.1 Rhodospirillales bacterium CG15_BIG_FIL_POST_REV_8_21_14_020_66_15 | reverse complement strand
CGATCGCTCTCGGCAACGGGATGTTCCTCAATCCTGACGACACTATGTCGCAATCGCTCGAAGGCATGGTCATCCGGGATGCAAAATATAAATATGTCAAGGCGGGAGAAAGTGGAGGCATCATCAAGGCCGAAGGGCAATGGACTCAAGAAGCGCAGAATTGGATCGCATCCCAAGAGTACACCAATGAAGCGCTCAAACAACAGCTTTATCCGTTGGCCAGAATGTTTGGTGTTGATGAAGCCAAATGGCAAGAGATTTCAGCCAGCATGTCTTTTGATGAGCTTTATAAAAAATTAAATGTTCAAGTTCAAAGACTGCACACGTTTGCTTATGAATTCAAAAAGAATGAACTGAAACCGGATGCATTGCGCAGATTGCTCAAAGAAGACACGAAAATCAACGCCTTCATTTTGCAAAGGATGGGTTTAAAATCTGACAAAGTGGACAATCTTTCC
>PFFW01000193.1:0-9007 GCA_002781745.1 Rhodospirillales bacterium CG15_BIG_FIL_POST_REV_8_21_14_020_66_15 | reverse complement strand
CGCCGGACCCCTCCGCGCCGTACAGCCAGTAGCCGGGGAAGGGGAAGTTCGGACGGTCGCCCACGGTCAGCCCGATGACGTTGACGAAGAAGTCACGCATGGCATCCATGTCGCGCGCGCGGATGTTGAAATGGTCCAGTCCGGCAATGGTCATCGGTAGGCTCCCGTCACAGTTCGGCGGAAAACGCCCGAATGGCGTCCAGGGCCTGGTCCCAGTTCTGCCGCTCCGTCCGGCCCGAGGCCTTGCGCGGCTTGAACCCGTGGTCGCCGTCGGGCAGCCAGCATAGCCGGATCGCCTTGGGCAGGCGATAGGCGGGGACCTCCGCCGCCGTGCCGAAGGGATCGCGCGCGCCCTGGCAGATCAGGGTCGGTGTCCGGAGCGATTGCAGGTGCGCCGTGCGCAACTTTTCCGGTTTTCCCGGCGGGTGGAAGGGATAGCCCAGGCAGACGACGCCCCGCACCGGAGCGCCCTCGGCCTCCAGCTCCGCCGCCACCATGGAGGCCACGCGCCCGCCCATGGACTTGCCGCCGACAACCAAATTCTCCCGCCCGATTTCCGCGATGACCTCGCGCCAGGTTTCCAATAGCACCCGCGCCGGGTTGGGCGGGCGCTTCACGCCGTCGACGCGGCGCTGCGCCATGTAGGGAAATTCGAAGCGGGCGCAGCGGAGCCCACGCGCCGCCAGGCCCTCGGTGAAGGCTTCCATGAACGGGCTGTCCATGGGGGCGCCCGCGCCGTGCGCCAGGGCGATGGTCAGCGGCGCCGTCTTGGGGCCGGTGAAGAGGATATCGGTCATTCGGGGTGCAGCGTCTTCCGCATCAGCATGGCCTCGGCGACCTCGTCATATCCCAGGGCGCGGTAGAAGGCCCGCGCCTCGGCGCGGGTTGCACGCGTATGCAGGGTGACCGACTCCAGGCCCCGGCCGCGCGCCCAGCCTTCCGCCCGGTCCATGAGGGCGCGGCCGATGCCGGATCCGCGCAGGGTCTGGTCGACCACCAGGGACTGCACCAGGGCCTCCACGGGCTTCTCGAGCGCCGGCCGGGCGAAGATGTGGAGCAGGCCGACGATCCCGCCGTCCAGTTCCGCCACCATCAGGGCGTGGTGGCCGTCGGCCTCGGTGACGGCGCGGAACCGGCGTTCCATTTCATCCGCCGGGATGTCGTAGCCCAGTTGGTCGATCAGGCCGCGCGCGGCGTCCAGGTCCGCCGCCGTCATGTCGCGGACGGTGACGCCGGGGATCACGGCTTGCCGCCCGACACCCGCAGGTTGGCGCAGGCGATGTAGGAGGCCTCGTCCGACAGAAGGAACACGATCGCCTGGGCGATTTCCTCGGGCCGTCCCGCCCGCCCCATGGGCGTCGCCTTGGCGCGCTTCTCGAGCGTCGCGCGGGTCATGTCCGTCTCGGTCAGGCCGGGGGCCACCGTGTTCACGCGGATGCCCTGGCCGATCACCTCCTGGGCCAGGCCCGTCGAGAAGCTGTTCACGGCGCCCTTGGAGGCGGCGTAGAGTACGCCGCCGCCAGGCGACCCGATCACGGCCGCGCCCGAAGAGATGTTGACGATCGCGCCGCCCGCCCCTCCGTTGTCGGTGGACATGCGTTTGATCGCCTGTTGGGCGCAGAGGAATAGGCCCAGCACGTTGACCTCGAGCACGCGGCGGATGTCTGCTTCCGTCAGGTCCTTCACGGGGCCGCGCGGTCCGTGGATGCCCGCGTTGTTGACCAGGCCCGTGACGGGGCCCAGTTCCCGGTCCACCGTTTCAAACAGGCGGATGACGTCGGCTTGGCTGCTCGTGTCGGCGGGCACGGCGAGTGCCTTGCCCCCGTGGGCAATGATCCCGGCGCAAACGGAATCGGCGGCGTCCTGGTCGCTCGCGTAGTTGATGCAGACCGCGTGCCCGGCCTTGGCCGCCAGCAGCGCCGTCGCGCGGCCGATGCCGCGGCTGCCCCCGGTGACGATGGTGACCTTGTCGCTCAACCGTCTTCTCCCAGCATGTCCTTCGGGTTGACCAGCCTGTCGAACTCGTCCGCCGTCAGGATACCCAGCGCCACGGCCGCTTCCTTGAGCGTCGAGCCGTCCTTGTGCGCCTTCTTGGCGATCTCGGCCGCCTTGTCGTAGCCGATGTGGGGGTTCAGCGCCGTCACCAGCATCAGCGAATTGTTTAGATGGCGCCGGATGACCTCGCGGTTGGGCTCGATGCCCTTGAGGCAGCGTTCGGTGAAGCTGGCCATGGCGTCGGATAGCAGGCGGATGGATTCCAGATGCGTCGCCACGATCACCGGCTTGTAGACGTTGAGTTGCAGATGCCCGTGGCTCGACGCGAAGGTCACCGTCACATGGTTGCCCATGACGCGGGCCGCGACCTGGGTCAGCGCCTCGGCCTGGGTCGGGTTGACCTTGCCGGGCATGATGGACGATCCCGGCTCGTTGGCGGGCAGGATCAGCTCCGCCAGGCCCGAGCGCGGGCCCGAGGCGAGGAGGCGGATGTCATCGGCGATCTTGTGGTTGGTCACGGCGATGGTGTTCAGCTTGCCCGACAGGTTGACCAGGGCGTCATGGGCCGCGAGGGCATAGAACTTGTCGGGGCAGGGCTTGAAGGGCAGGCCCGTCAGGGCCGCGGCTTCCTCGCAGAAGACCGCATCGAAGCCCTTGGGCGCGTTGATGCCCGATCCGACGGCGGTGCCGCCCTGGGCCAGTTCGTAGATTTGCGCCAGGGATTTGTGCAGGCGTTCGATGTTCTGGCGGGTCTGGTGGGCGTAGGCCCCGAATTCGGAGCCGAGGCGCAGCGGCGTCGCGTCCTGCAGGTGGGTGCGGCCGATCTTGACGACGTCGTGGAAAGCCCGGGATTTCTCCAGCAGTACCGCCTCCATGCCCTCCAGCGCCGGCAGAAGACGGTTGTGGCACTCAATGGCCAGGGCGATGTGCATGGCCGTCGGCATGCTGTCGTTGGACGACTGCGACATGTTGACGTGGTCGTTGGGGTGCACCGGGTCCTTGGAGCCCAGCGCCCCGCCCAGCATCTCGATGGCCCGGTTGGCGATGACCTCGTTCAGGTTCATGTTGGTCTGGGTGCCCGACCCGGTCTGCCACACGGGCAGGGGGAAATGGTCGTCCCACCGTCCCTCGGCGACCTCGCCCGCCGCCTTGTCGATGGCATTGCCCAGACGTTCGTCCAGCTTGCCCAGCTTCATGTTGGCGCGCGCGGCAGCCTGCTTCTGGCGGGCGAAGGCGCGGATCAGGGCGCGCGGCATGGTGCCCTCGCCGATGGGGAAGTTCTCCAACGCGCGCTGCGTCTGCGCGCCCCAGTAGCGGTCGGCGGGTACGCGGACCTCGCCCAAGGTGTCGCGTTCAATGCGAAAGTCGTCGGCCACGTTCGTTCCTTCCCGAAATGCCTGGATCGTCTTCGTTTCAGGCAGCCTTCGGCCGCTTGAATTCGGCGAAGAAGTCGTTGCCCTTGTCGTCGACGACGATGAAGGCGGGGAAGTCCTTGATCTCGATCTTCCAGATCGCCTCCATGCCCAGTTCGGGGTACTCGATCAGCTCGACCTTGGTGATGCAGTCCTTGGCCAGGCGCGCCGCCGGGCCGCCGATGGAGCCCAGGTAGAACCCGCCGTGCTTCCTGCAGGCGTCCGTGACCTGCTGCGAGCGGTTGCCCTTGGCCAGCATGATCATGGACCCGCCGGCGGCCTGGAACTGGTCGACATAGGAGTCCATGCGGCCCGCGGTCGTCGGCCCGAAGGAGCCCGAGGCGTAGCCATCCGGTGTCTTGGCCGGGCCGGCGTAGTAGACCCCGTGGTCCTTGAAGTACTGGGGCAGGCCCTCGCCGGAATCGAGCCGTTCCTGCAACTTGGCGTGGGCGATGTCGCGCGCCACGATCAGGGAGCCGGACAGCATCACCCGGGTCTTGACCGGATGCTTGCTGAGTTCCTTGAGGACCTCGGCCATGGGCCGGTTCAGGTCGATGGCCACGACTTCGCCTTTCAGGTCTTCCTCCGTGACCTCGGGCAGGTACTTGGCGGGGTTGGCCTCCAGTTCCTCCAGGAACACGCCGCCCGAAGTGATCTTACCCTTGGCCTGGCGGTCGGCGGAGCACGATACGCCGATGCCGACGGGGCAGCTGGCGCCGTGGCGCGGCAGGCGGATGACGCGGACGTCGTGGCAGAAATATTTGCCGCCGAACTGGGCGCCGATGCCCATGGAGCGGGTCAGCTCGTGGATCTTCTCTTCCCATTCCAGGTCACGGAACGCCTGGCCGAATTCGCCGCCCTGCGTGGGCAACTCGTCCAGGTATTTGGTCGAGGCCAGCTTGA
Source organism: Rhodospirillales bacterium CG15_BIG_FIL_POST_REV_8_21_14_020_66_15 (assembly GCA_002781745.1). Lineage (GTDB taxonomy): Bacteria > Pseudomonadota > Alphaproteobacteria > Rhodospirillales > Casp-alpha2 > UBA1479. Next base: position 4,697 of record PFFW01000193.1, on the reverse strand, counting down.
CGGTCTTCAGCGTCAGTTCCGCCGAGGTGCCACCGATCACCACGGCCAGGTGGTAGGGCGGGCAGGCGGCGGTGCCGAGGGTGCGGATCTTTTCGTCCATGAAGTTCATCAGGCCGGTGGGATTGAGCAGCGCCTTGGTTTCCTGGAACAGGAACGTCTTGTTGGCGGAGCCGCCGCCCTTGGCGACGAACAGGAACTTGTAGGCGTCGCCCGGCTCGGCATAAAGCTCGATCTGCGCCGGCAGGTTGTTGCCCGTGTTCTTCTCGTCGAACATGTTCAGCGGCGACACCTGGGAATAGCGCAGGTTGGTCTCCGTGAAGGTCTTCATGACGCCTTCGGCGATGGCGGCCTCGTCGTCGAAGCCGGTGAACACGTTCTGCCCCTTCTTGCCCATGACGATGGCGGTGCCCGTGTCCTGGCACATGGGCAGGATGCCGCCGGCGGCGATATTGGCGTTCTTCAGCAGGTCGAGCGCGACGAAGCGGTCGTTGTCGGACGCCTCGGGATCGTCGAGAATCTTGCGCAACTGCGCCAGATGGGCCGGGCGCAAAAGATGGGAAATGTCATGGAACGCCTGTTTGGTCAGTTCCGTGATGGCCTCGGGCTCCACGGTCAGGATCGTCCGGCCGCCGATCTCCTGCGTGCTGACGCCGCCGTCCATGATCTTCTTGTAGGGGGTTTGGTCCGGACCCAGGGAAAACATCGTGTGATGTTCAAAGGTCATCGTCGCAGTCCTCGAAGCTTGCTTGGGTTTCGTCTTTGAAAAGAAAGTCCGTTCGAACACCGGGGCGGCGGGGCGCCTATTTCTTGCGGAAGGTGTCGAGCGCGATCACTTCGCCCATCTTGCCCTCGCCGTCCGGGTTGTCCGCGTTGGAGGCGTCCAGGACGATCTCCTGTTCCGCGAAGACGCCTTCGTCCTCGATCGGCTCTTCCTCTTCCGTGGTGATCATCTTCAATTGCAGGCCGAAGTTGACGGACGGATCGGAAAACGCCGTGATGGCGCGGAACGGGATGCGCAGGCGCTCGCCCTTGCCCTTGAAATACAGCGTGACCTCAAAGGCGTCCTGGTCCACGTGCAGGTTGTCGTACTGGTGCTGGATGACGATGGTCATCTCTTCCGGGTGCTGGGTGCGCAGATAGGGCGGCACGACCACGCCGGGGTCGTCCATGCGGAAGGTGATGTAGAAATGATGTTCGCCGGGCAGGCCCTCGCGCGCGGCATGGGCCAGTGCGTTTCGGATCACGGTGCGCAGCGCGTCCTCGATCCAGACGTCGTATCTGAGCGGGCTCTCTTCCATGTCCCCTTATTAGCAGGGATAGGCGCCTTGAGTCTTGGCCTAAGTCAGTGATTTTTGACGTCCCGCGAGCGCGAGCGAAAGGAGCGCCACCGGGCCGGGTCATGTCTCCTCGTCGTGGAATCTGACGATCAGCGCGTCCGGTTCGACCGTGACGGAATAGCTCTGTTCCGGCAGGTTGACGTCGTCCAGGGTGACCGACATGCTTTTCAAGCCGTCGAAATCGATGACTGTGCCGCCGATATCCGGGTCGTACTCGACGTTCAGGTGGTCGACGTCGAATTTGTTGTCGCCTTCGAACCGCAGGATATCTCCCGGTGCGAAGTCCGTGATGGTGTTGTCTCCGTCCTGCCGCCCGAAAACGAAGACATCGTTACCGGCGCCCCCCGTTAACGCGTCGTCGTCCGCGCCGCCGATCAGAACGTCGTCCCCGGCGCCCGCGAAAAGCTGGTCATGCCCTTTGTCCCCGAACAGGGTGTCGCTGCCTTCGCCGCCGTGAAGGACGTCGTCGTCCGCCCCGCCGTAAAGGACGTCCGCGCCGGCGTCGCCGTAAAGCTGGTCGTTTCCCGTGTCGCCGGAAATGACATCGTCCCCGGCGCCGCCGTGCAACGCGTCGGCACCGCCGTCCCCGACGATCACGTCGTCCCCGGCCTCGCCGTAGACCAGATCGTCGTCGGCGCCGCCAGAGATATGGTCATGTCCCAGGCCGCCCCAAATTTCGTCGTTGCCGGTGCCCCCGGAAACCACGTCGTCGCCGCCGCCCGCGAAGATCCGGTCGTTGCCGGCATCGCCGGAGATGTCGTCGGCCCCGTCGTTCCCCGCCCCGAAGGAAACGACGAGCGAGTCCGAGGCCTCGGCAATATCCGAAAGGCCCAGGCCGGCATCCTCGTCGACCGCCAGGGCGTGCACCTGCAGGCTTATGTCCGATCCGTCCCCGGGAGACACGCTCAGGGCAAGGCCGTCAAGGTCATCAGGCGCGAGCCTCCAGGTCGTGTCGTCGATCCGTGTGCCTGCCGACAGGACGCCGTCTTCCGGCACGCCGGACAGCAGTATGGACAGACCTCCGGTGTCGGCCGCGTCGCTCAGCGCCGCCGAAATATTCAAGGGGACGGTCACCGCCGTATCGCCGGTGACAGCATCGCCGAAGATGACGTCGCCGCCGCCCTTGCCCTCGATGATGTCGCCGCCGCCTCCGCCGGCCAGGGTGTCGGCTCCGCCCGTACCCTTGAGCGTTTCGTCCGTCTGCGCCCCGCCCGCATTGATGTCGAGGACGCTCAGGATCGGCGTGCCGGCGACCGGGGTGACGCCGATGGTGACCACGGCGGAGGCGGAGCCGCCCTTGTTGTCGGACACCAGGTACGAGAACTGGTCGGTGCCGTGGAAATCGGGGTCCGGGGTATACGTGTAGGTGCCGTCCGGGGTGATCACGACGTCGCCGTGCATCGGCTCTCCGCCTTCCAGCAATGAAAACTCCAGCACGTCGCGGTCGAAGTCCGCCGCCGTTAGGCGGCCGTCGGCGGTCTGGTCCTCGGGCGTTGTGGCATGCCCGGCGTAGGCGATGGGCGGCTCGTTCAAGGGATTGATGCCGATATCCTCGGGCCGCAGGGTGCCCAGCTCGAAACCTTCGATGCGTCGGGTTTCCGTCTCGGGCTTGGGGAGTTCCGGATAGACCAGCGTCTGCGGCCCCTCGAAGGCGAAGGCTGGCTGGTCCTCACCGACCTGGGGGTGCGGTAGGGGATCGGCGACGACCTTCACGAAGCCGTCAAACGCACCTTCCTCTCCCTCTCCGGGGCCGGCTTCCGTTCTGCCTTCGGCGAGTTGCAGGCCGTAGTCGTTGGCATGGTCGCGAACCAGGGGAACGTGGAGCAGGGTATCCTCGAACGCGTCGCGGACGTCCTCGGCCGAGACCGAAAGCGGTGCGGACGGCGCCCCGTCGGCCGAGATGTTGGTCCGCCGATGGGCGTCGGTAAGGCTGATTTCGCCGTACTCGGTTAGGATGCGGACGGTGCCGAACTCGCCCAGGATCGGGCGCATGGTGATCACGTTCAGTCCCCCTGTTTCGACGACTTCCAACCCGACCTGACCGCCGGCGTGGAGTACGGTGCCGTAGGGCGTGGTGACGACGATCCGGTGTTCCTCTCCGCCGGGCGTGGCGGCGATCAGACGGCCGGCGTTCAGGGTGACGTGGATTTCCGCCGTGACTCGGTCCCACGACACCGTCAGGCGCCCGGGGCCCGAGGCCGACAGCACGCCGTCGTCGGCGAGGGTCAACCCCACCGCGCCGCCGTCGTCGAGGCTGATTTCCGTATCTTCGAACAGGAACTGATCGACGGTGAATTCGGCATCGTCGCCGCCGTCCATGGGAAACACCGGTCCGCGAAGATGAAACACCCGGGCGAACGGTTCGCCGTCCGCCGCCAGCAGTCGGGACACCTCGGCCGCGCCGACCTGCGTGCCGTCGGCCAGGACAAGCTGGCGCATACCGTCGGTGAAATAGCCGGAAATCGTGAGCCGCTGTCCGTCCGCCAGGCGGATGACGAGATCGGCTCCGCTGCGCTCAAGAGACGCGCCCAGAAGATCCGCGCCATCGGGCAGCAGATATCCCACCGCTCCGCCCACGGCTTCCGCGGAAGCCGATTCGTTCGTGCCCTGTTCGCTCATGAGCCATTCTCCTGCCGCGCGGCGGGCACCGAAATGATTCGCGTCAACTCCAGGTTCTGGAGATTTTTGGGCGGCTGAAAGAAAGTGGGCGGCTTCTGTTGCCAGGTGCCGCCCGAACCCCGTTGTCGTTATGGCGTGTTAGGCCGCGACAGCAAGTGCTTCCGTGTTATCGTTGGCACTTATCAAAATGGCCCGATGTCGGTGGTACCATGCCGAGCACAGACCTAGCCTTTATTACACGCGTCGATCCTATTTCGCCCCCATCACAAACCGCGTCTTGATGCGCCTGACCTGAAGAATTCCGGTCGAACGCGGCTTGAACGCGGCTTATGGTGGAGGCGCCGGGTACCGCCCCCGGGTCCGCAGTGCTTATTCCGCTAGGCGTTTAGCGCCATAGCCGGACGAGCCGGCACCCCCAATATGGGGATATCAGGCGGTTTTCGCAAGCCGGCGCACGGTTTCCAGAGTCTTGGCGGGGACGGGGATGCCGTTCGTTCGGCGCGCCGCCAGGCTGCGCATCTCGATCTCGCCGGGCAAAAGCACCTCGCCGCCGGCGGTGAACGGCGCGGTCGACTTGATGCGGGCGCGGAAATCGGCCATGCGGCGGTCGTATTCGCCCGCGTCCATCAGGCGAGCGGGGTCGAGCGCGATGAAGAAATGGGCCGTGCCCTGGGGGCCGTCCTCGTCCCACATCTGGCGGGTCTGGTCCAGGTATTCGCCGCCCGACAGCAGGCCCGACAG
>PFFW01000119.1 GCA_002781745.1 Rhodospirillales bacterium CG15_BIG_FIL_POST_REV_8_21_14_020_66_15 | reverse complement strand
GGTTCCGTCGCCGCCAGTTCCTCGGCCATGCGCCGGGCGATGTGCTGGTAGTTGTTGGGGTCGGAATAGGGCAGGGCCGGAACCTCGACCAGCTTGGCGCCGCACAGGCGCAGCATGTCCTTCTTTTCCTGGCTCTGGGTTTCCGGGATGACGATGGTGGTGCGGTAGCCGCGGGCGTTGGCGACCAGCGCCAGGCCGATGCCCGTGTTGCCGGCCGTGCCCTCGACGATCAGGCCGCCGGGCCTCAGGTCGCCGCGCTTTTCAGCCTCCAGGATCATGTGGCGGGCCGGGCGGTCCTTGACGGACTGGCCTGGGTTGAGGAATTCGGCCTTGCCGAGGATCTCGCAGCCCGTCGCCTCGGACAGTTTGGTGAGGCGAATGAGTGGCGTGTTCCCGATGGCGTCCACCAGGCCCTTCTTGATGTCCATTTGTATGAGTTCCGTCCCTAGAGGTGTTGCAGCGTGGGTTTCTTGGGGTTTGCGGCAACATAACCGCGCCTGCTGGGCCGATCAAGGCGCGGGCATCGGATCATGCGCGGTTTTCCTGTTCCGTCCGGCGGGTCCTTGACGCTAATCTCTGGGTCCGCACAGGGACCCCGCGGGGACGCCATGAGGGCGCCACAGGGATGCAAGCGTGAAAAGAGCGAATGGAGGAACATCATGGCCGACGATCCGGTCCTTGTAGACATAGACGCGCGCGGCGTCGCCACGGTTACCCTGAACCGGCCAGAGGTCAACAACGCCTACGACGGCGCCATGATCGAGGCCCTGCTGGGCGGCATCACCAGGCTGAGCAGCGACGACAAGGTGCGCCTTATCGTTCTCAGGGGCGCCGGCAAGCATTTCCAGGCGGGCGCCGACCTGAAATGGCTGGCCGAGGTTTCCGCGCAGTCCGAGGAGGAGAACCTGGAGGTGTCGCGGCGCACGGAGACGGTGGTGCGCCTGCTCGACACTTGTCCCAAGCCCACCATGGCCGTGGTCCAGGGCTTCTGCGTCGGCGGCGCCACCGGCGTGATCGCCGCCTGCGACGTGGTGGTCGCCGCGGCCGACGCGACCTTCGCCGTGTCCGAGGTCCGCTGGGGCCTGATCCCGCATCCCATCCTGCCGCAGCTGATTGCCGCCATGGGGGCGCGCAACGTGCGCCGCTATGCCCTGACGGCGGAACGCTTTTCGGCCGAACAGGCCAACATCATGGGCCTGGTGCACGAGGTCGCGTTGGGCCTGCAGCTTGAACGCACGGCGCAGCGCACCATCGACGCGCTGCTGCGCAACGGCCCCGATGCGGTGGCGCAGACCAAGGCCAAGATCCTGGAGCTTGCGGAAACCGGCATCGACGAGGCGACGGCCGAGGAACTGGCCCGCCTGCACGCGGAAAAGCGACAGTCGGACGAGGCGACCGAGGGCCTTTCGGCGTTCCGCGAGAAACGCAATCCGGCCTGGTTCAAGGAATGAGGGGCCTCGTCCCCTGACTTTCCGTCATTCCCGCGAATGCGGGAATCCAGACACCTGGCCCCCGCCCTCGCGGGGGTGACGCGGGGTGAAATTGCTCAAGCGCTCCACTCCCGGCGCACCGCCTTGTGGTTCAACTGCAGCCACTGCAGGGTGATGATCGCCGTGCCGTTGTTGACCGTGCCGTTCGCGACCATGCGGAAGGCGTCCTCGGCCGGGACGGCGAACACGCGGATGTCCTCGTGCTCGTGGTCGAGACCATGGATGCCGCCGGCATCGGTCGCGTCGACCCGGCCGAGGTAGAGCTTGAGGGTTTCCGACGAGCAGCCCGGCGTCACCAGGTAGGAGGTGATCGGCTTGAGGGCGAGAAGCTCCCGCCCGCATTCCTCCAGGGTCTCGCGGGCGGCGACCTCGTGCGGCTGCTCGCCGTCCTCGACGATGCCGGCGACGATCTCGATCAGCCACGGCGACGGCGGCGCGCCGTCCCAATTGGGCGAGGGCGCGCTGGCGGCGGCGCCGACGCGGAACTGTTCGATCAGCACGACCTCGTCGCGCACGGGGTCATAGGGCAGGACCGCCACCGCATGCCCGCGTTCCAGGCACTCGCGGGTCACTTCGGCGCTCCAGCCGCCCTCGAACAGGCGGTGGCGCAGCCGCCATTCGTCCATGCGGAAATAGCCCTGGAACACCGTCCGCCGCGCCGAAACCTCGAGATCGCCCTTGTCCATCGGATATCGCCCTTTCATGCTGCGGCGGTAGTATGGTCATCCTGGGTTTGATATCAACGACTTCCCATGACGAAAGGTGGCCGCCATGACGACAAGCGAAAAGATATCCTTCCCAGGCGCCCTGGGCGAGACGCTGGCGGCCCGCCTGGACCGGCCCGACGGCCCGCCCCGGGCCTACGCCCTCTGGGCCCATTGTTTCTCCTGCACCAAGGATGTGTTCGCCGCGTCCCGTGTCGCCCGCGCCCTGACGGAAAGCGGGATCGCCGTCCTGCGCTTCGATTTCACCGGCCTGGGCGCCAGCGAGGGGGATTTCGCCAACACCAACTTTTCCTCCAACGTCGGTGACCTGATCGCGGCGGCGGATTACATGCGTGCGCATCTCCAGGCGCCGGCCATGCTGCTGGGGCACTCCCTGGGGGGGGCCGCGGTCCTGGCCGCCGCGGCGAACGTGCCCGAGGCCAAGGCCGTGATCACGATCGGCGCGCCCGCCGATCCCGCCCATGTGGCCCACCATTTCCGGGACTCTCTTGAGGAGATCGAGGCGAACGGCGAGGCGGAGGTTCTACTGGTCGGTCGTCCCTTCCGCGTCAAGAGGCAGTTCCTGGACGACATTCAGGCACAGAAACTGGAACAGGCCATCGGCGGCCTGGGACGGGCTTTGCTGATCTTTCATTCTCCCGTCGACGCCATCGTCGGAATCGAGAATGCCGCCGCGATTTATCGGGCGGCAAGGCATCCGAAAAGTTTCGTCTCCCTGGACGACGCGGACCATCTGCTCAGCAAGAAGGAGGATGCCGAATATGTCGCCGGCGTCATTGCCGCCTGGGCGAAACGCTATGTTTGCCTGGATGGGGCGGCGGCCAAGCCGCCGGTGGCGCCGGACGCCGCGCCCGGCACCGTGGTGGTCGAGGAAACCGGCGAGGGCAAGTTCCAGAACGCGGTTTCCGTGGGCGGGCGGCACCTGCTGCTGGCCGACGAGCCCGAGGCCATGGGCGGCACGGACACGGGGCCGGGACCCTACGACTTTCTGCTGACGGCGCTCGGCGCCTGCACGGCCATGACGGTCCGCATGTACGCGGAAATGAAGGACATTCCGCTGACCAAGGTGCGCGTCATCCTGCGCCACGACAAGATCCACGCCGAGGATTGCCAAACCTGCGAGACGAAGAAAGGCAAGCTCGACCGCATCGTCCGCGACCTGCATTTCGAGGGCGACCTGAGCGACGAACAGAAGACCAGGCTGATGGAGATCGCCGACAAGTGCCCCGTGCACCGCACGCTGCATTCCGAGATCGTCGAGGAGAGCCGCCTGGTGTAGGCGGCTGTGGAGTCGGCGCCGCGGTCGCGGAAAGACCGACCCAATGTTTCGATATTTTCGATATAATCATCAAAAAGATTTCATTATTCCGTCTTTGCGGTATGGGGTATTTATTCCCCTTGCCGGCGATGGGCCGGTATCTCGCGCCGGGCTCCGTCCGGCGCCTTACGAGGCAAAACAGAGATGTCCAAGACCACGTCCGCCGCCGCCAAGCCGGCCGCGAAACCCGCCGCTCCCAGCAAGCCGGCCGCCAAGCCGGCGCCGACGAAAAAGAAGTAGTTCAGGCGTTTCGGCCGCCCGCGCGGCCGCGTGAACAGGGCCGCCGGCTTCCCCCCGGCGGCCCTTTTGCATGGGCTCGGGTCCGGTCCGGCGGCCGGAGAATCCGGGCCGGGGTCGGTCGTCCCGCTACCAGGCGAATCGTTTGCCTTCGAACAGGCTGATACAGGCATCCACGACGTCAGGGTCGTAAAGCATTCCGCTGCCCCGGCGGATTTCCTCGATCGCCGCGTCCTCTCCCCGCGCCGGCCGGTAGGGGCGGTGTGCCGTGATGGCTTCCACCACGTCGGCGATGGCGAGGACCCGCGCTTCCTCGATGATTTCGTCGCCCTTCAGGCCGAACGGGTAGCCGGAGCCGTCAAGGCGTTCGTGATGCTGGAGGATCACCTTGGCGATGGGCCAGGGCGATTTTACGTCCGCCATGATGTCAAAGCCGACCTGCGGGTGCGACTTGATCATGTCGAATTCCGCGTCACTCAGCCGTCCGGGGCGGTTCAGGATTTCAGCCGGGACGTAGATTTTGCCGATGTCGTGCACGACGGCGGCCAAGCGCAGGCCTTCGGTCCGGAAGGGGTCCCAATCGAGTTCCCGCCCGATCGCGACGGCCAATTGGGCGACGCGTTGCTGGTGTCCGGACGTGTAGGGATCGCGCTTCTCGACGGTCTTGGCGACCGCGTAAATCGCACTCAGGGCCGCTTCCCCGAGAGCGTCCTTCGCCACGCGGGATTCCTCCTTGGTGCGTAACGCGCCCAAAGCCAGGCTCAGGTTGGCCGCCAGTTCGGACAGCAGGCCGATCTCCGTCGGCTCCAGAAGGTTCGCGACATTCGCATGCACGGTCAGGACGGCGATCGGCTCGCGGTCTTGGATTAGCGGTACGGAAACGGCGCAGCCAAGGCCGTGCTGCGCGACCGCCTCGGCCCACTGCTGCGACGAGCCGGACCGGGCGCGGATGTTGAATGTCTTCACCTGCCCGCTCTGCAAGGCGTCCCAGACCGGACCGAACCTCGGCAACCCCGCCAATTCGCCCGCAAGGGTATTCAGGTGCGACTTGCCGGCGACGGCGACGGCGGACAGGTATGGCCCTTCCGGCTGCATGAATGGCATGCCGATCCAGACCAGTTCGTAGTTGCGGTGACCGGCCAGCGTGTCGATACAGGACTGCATGATCGATTGTTCGGTCGAGTTGCGCAGGATCGCGGACTGGCATTCCATGATTGCGTGGCGCATGGAGGCCAGCCGTTGGGTTGAGCGATACGGTTTTCGCAGGTTGGTGACGACGACGGCGCGGTAGATCAGCCAGAAGGAATAGACCTTCAGCAGATGGCCGATCAGGTTCGACAGGTCATAGACGCCGACGTAGAAGGTGAAGGCGAGCTCTGCGACGATCGTCAGGATGATCGAGGTGGTGATAAGCGGGATTTCACTGCCCGCGATCGCGTCCCCGGCGCGTCGTACGCTCCAAAGCGCCAGCAGCATGACCAGAACAATGGCGTATTCGCTGTAAATCTTGAAATCGGTGAGGCCGGTCCCGCGAACATAGGCGGTCGGGAACATGTCGAGGAAGATGCCCGTCACGCAGGCGAGGGCGATCACGCTGAACGCCAGGAAGACGTGGGTGCGATGCAGTTTGAAATTGCTTGCCATAGGGGCCGCCAACAGGGCGACCGCCTCCAGGAAGCGGGCGGCGAGCCACAGCTGCGTGGCGATAGGTGCTCCGGTGATCGGAAGCACGTCCATTCCCTCGTAGGTGAGGGCGTGGAGGAGGTCGATGGTCGATATCCAGAAGTAGCCGGCGGCGAGAAAGGTCAGGAACGGGTTGTCCGACAGATCGCGGGTTTCCCAGGCCAGGGCGAACAGCAGGTAGCCGATGACGATGGAAACCAGTTCGGCGGTCGTATGGAAGGCGAGATAGTCGATCTGCGCAAAGATCAGGAGGACCCCCGAAAATACCGTCGGCGGCCCCCAGATGCGCAAATTGGTCAAGTGTCTAAGCATTCAGGCGCGATCTTCTGGCTGGATTGACGCTTCCCCTCTCAACGAGAATAGGCTGATGCGGTGCCGAGGTGCAACGGTTGGTTGTTTTCCGGGCTGCGTTTGAATGAAGGTTTGGGCGCGGTCAGCCTCCGGGAACCCAGGCCCATAACCGGCCCGAAGCGCCGAGCGCGGCCGTCGCCAGCCCGAGTGCAAGGTTCGTCGCGACGATGCGGCGGATGATGGTCAGGCCGGCGCCGCCGGTCGGCCAGTCCTGGGCCTCGACGGCGGCGCGGAAGGCGCGGTAGGGGGCGAAGAACAGGTAGATGAACAGCGCGTTCATGACCCAGCCGAGGCCGTGCATCCAGTGCACGTGCACGGGGGCGCCGGCGAATCCGCCGTATTGCAGGGCGATCAGGACGTAGCCCGAGGCCGGCAGGATCGCGACGGCGGCCCACACCCAGAGGAAGAACCGCCCGAACACGCGGGCCCATAGCTTCAGGCGCTCCGGCGGCGGGGTGATCCCGCCGACGGCGGGGCGCAGGACCAGATAGGCGAAGAACATGCCGCCGACCCAGACGACGGCGGCAAGAACGTGCAGGACGACGGCGGCGGCGTTGACCATGGCGGCTTCCCGGCTGTGGAACGGTCGGCGGAGTGTAGCGCGCTCCCGACATTGCGGAAACCGCGCTCATTGAAACTCCCTGGCGCGGAACATGCGCCGTGCCTCGGCCCCGCCGTCGGACGGCGCGTCCAGGGTCAGCAGCACCTCGGCCAGGTCCTCGGCTGCCTGAACGATCACGTGAACCACCGCGCCCGCGCGCTGGACCTCGCCGGTCACGCCCAACAGGCGCGAACCCAGGACCGGGCGGCGGAACGCCTCGAACACGTGCGGCCACACGATCAGGTTCACGGTCGCCGTCTCGTCCTCGATGGTTAGGAAGATGACCCCCTTGGCCGTGCCCGGCCGCTGCCGCGCCGTGACCAGCCCGGCGATGCGGACGTGACGCCCGTGTTTGGTTGTCAGGGTGTTGCGGCAGGGAGCGTAGCGCTGGGCCGCCAGCTTGGGGCGCAGGACCTCGGCCGGGTGGGCCCTTAGGGACAGGCGGAGTGAGCGGTAGTCGTCGGCGACTTCCTCGCCGGGCGTCATCAGCGGCAAAAGGGGTTCGGCCGCGTCCTCGGGTGGGAAGGGGTCCGCGTCCCCGGGGGAAAGGGCAAACAGGGGCGGCGGCGGAGCGTCGGAAAGCCCTTTCACGGCCCACAGCGCCGGGCGGCGGTCGAGCTTCATGGACCCGAAGGCGTCGGCGCGGGCCAGTTTCTCCAGGGCCGGGCGGCCGACCCCGGCGCGGCGCATGACCGTCGCCGGATCGCCGTAGCCGTTGCCGCGATGCAGGACCAGGCGCTGCATGTCCTCTTCCCGCAAGCCCTTGACCTGGCGGAAGCCGAGTCTGAGCGCGGGCTCGCTTGCGGGGCCGGGCTCCAGGGTGCAGTCCCAGTCGCTCAGGTTGACGTCGACGGGGCGCACCACGACGCCGTGCTCCCGCGCGTCGCGCACGATCTGCGCCGGGGCGTAGAAGCCCATGGGCTGGCTGTTCAGGAGGGCACAAGCGAAGGCCGCCGGGTAATGGCGCTTGAGCCAGGACGAGACGTAGACGATCAGGGCGAAGCTGGCAGCATGGGATTCCGGAAAGCCGTAGTCGGCGAAGCCCTCGATCTGGCGGAAGCAGCGCTCGGCGAAGTCGGGCGCATAGCCGCGCGCCTGCATGCCGGCCAGGAATTTCTCGCGGAAGGCATGGATGGTGCCGTGGTTGCGGAAGGTCGCCATGGCGCGGCGCAGGCCGTCGGCCTCGGAGGGCGTGAATCCGGCGGCGACGATGGCGATCTTCATGGCCTGTTCCTGGAACAGCGGCACGCCCAGGGTCTTGCCCAGGACGCTGCGCAGCTCGTCCGAGGGGAACTCCACGGCCTCCAGCCCGTCGCGGCGGCGCAGGTAGGGATGCACCATGTCGCCCTGGATCGGCCCGGGCCGCACGATCGCGACCTCGATCACCAAGTCGTAGAAATCGCGCGGCCTCAGGCGCGGCAGCATGCTCATCTGGGCCCGGCTCTCGACCTGGAACACGCCGACGCTGTCGCCCTTGCAGAGCATGTCGTAGACGGCCGGATCCTCGGGCGGCACGGTGGCGAGCGTGACCTCGCGCCCGTGGAAGGATTTCAGCAGGGCGAAAGCCTTCTGCGCGCAGGTCAGCATGCCGAGCGCCAGGATGTCCACCTTCAGGATGCCCAGCGTGTCCAGGTCGTTCTTGTCCCACTCGATGACCGTGCGGCCCTCCATGGCGGCGTTGTGGATCGGCACCACGCGGTCGAGACGGCCCTGCGTCATCACCATGCCGCCGGAATGCTGGCTGAGGTGGCGGGGAAAGCCGCGTAGTTCACGGGTCAGGTCGAGCACCCGGCGCACCATGGGGTCGGCCGCGTCCAGGCCGTAGTCGCGGAACCGGTCGTCTGACAGCTCTTCGCCCAGCGACCGCCGCCACAGCACCCCCTGCAGGGCGTGGATGGTGTCCTCGGCCAATCCCAGGGCCTTGCCCGCGTCGCGCACGGCGCCCTTGGTGCGGTAGGTGATGACGGTGCCGGTCATGGCGGCGCGCGCGCGGCCGTATTTGTCGTAGACGTACTGGATGATCTCCTCGCGCCGGCCGTTTTCGAAGTCGACGTCGATGTCGGGCGGCTCGCCCCGTTCGGCGCTGATAAAGCGCTCGAACAGCAGGTCCAGGCGGGCCGGGTCCACGGCGGTTATGCCAAGGGCGTAACAGACGGCGGAATTGGCCGCCGAGCCGCGGCCCTGGCAGAGGATGCCGCGTCCCCGCGCGAAGCGCACGATGTCGAACACGGTCAGGAAGTAGGGCGCGAACTCGAGCTTCCCGATCAGCGCCAACTCGTGGGCGATCTGTGCCGAAACCTTGTCGGGGATGCCGCCGGGATAGCGGCCGGCCGCGCCGGCCCAGGTCTGGACCTCCAGTTCCTCCTGCGGCGTGCGGCCCTCGGGCGCGGGGTCGATGGGGTAGTCGTAACGCAGTTCGTCCAACGAGAAGGTGCAGGCCTCGGCGATCTCGACCGTGCGGGCGACGGCCGCGGGGTGGTCCGCGAACAGGCGCGCCATCTCGGCCGGGGCCTTCAGGTGGCGCTCGGCGTTGGCCTGAAGGCGGTAGCCCGCCTCGAACAGGGTACAGCCCTCGCGGATGCAGGTCAGGACGTCCTGCAGCACGCGGCGGCGGGGCGTGTGCATGAGCACGCCGTTGGTCGCCACCAGGGGCGTGCCGTGGCGCTGCGCCAGGGCCGCCAGGGCGGCCAGCCGCGGGGCGTCGCAGCCGTCCAGGCGGACCTGCCCGGCGAGGAACGGATCGAATTCGCCTTCGTTCTTAAGTTTATCCAATATCATGTTAAAATAACGGTCTATTTGTGCAGGCGGCAGGACGATCAGGAGCTGCCCGCGGCCAGCCTGGAAATCGCCCGCGAGGAGGTCCGCCAGGGCCAGGTCGCAGCCGCCTTTTTCCGTCCGCCGCTTGCCGAGCGTCAGCAGTTCCGTCAGCCGCCCCCAGGCGTCGCGGTCCGTGGGATAGCAGAGCAGGGAGATCCCGTCGGTCAAATCCAGGCGCGCGCCGGGCAGGAACTTCAGGCCCTGGGCCTTGGCCGCCTGATGGCCGCGCACCAGGCCCGAGACGCCGTTCCGGTCGGCGATGCCGAGGGCGTCGAGGCCGAGCGTCGCCGCCTGCAGCACCAGTTCCTCCGGATGCGACGCGCCCTCGAGGAAGCTGAAGTTGCTCATGGCCTGCAGTTCGGCGTAGCGGGGGCCTCTGATCCTTGCGGTCATGGGAAGAGCCCGTGCAGGAACCATTTCGGGGCCTTGCCGGGCAGCACCAGCCCCGTGCGGTAGAGCCAGAAGCGCCCGCCGTCGGCGTCCTCGACCCGGTAGTAGTCGCGCGCCCCGGCGTCGTCTTCGGCGCCCTCGGGGACGAGGTCGCGCCACCATTCGCGGGCGATGCGCTCGGGCCCGTGGGCCGCGACGACGCGGT
>PFFW01000125.1 GCA_002781745.1 Rhodospirillales bacterium CG15_BIG_FIL_POST_REV_8_21_14_020_66_15 | reverse complement strand
GGACAGCCTGCGGAATTTGTGGGCCAGGACGGGCAGGACGCTCGCCTTCAACCTGCTGCGCGCGGACGCGGGCGACCGTTACCAGGGCCTCTATTATGCCGACGGCGGAGAGTTCCTGACCTTCTGCAAAACGGAACTCTCGCCCCGCACGAGCGTCACCAACGACGCCCCCCTGCCCGACTTCACCTTCGTCGTCCGGCGGTAGCGCTACAAGTCCACCGTCTCCAGATATTCCGGCACCACGACGTCCCAGCCCAGGCGGTCCTGGATCTTCATGCGCAGCGACGTCGCCGCCTCGGGCTCGCCATGGGTGATGAAGGTGCGCCGCGGCGGCGTCCGGAAATGACGCAGCCAGCCCAGGATCTCGCCGTAGTCCGCGTGGGCCGACATGTTGTGCAGGACGGAGATCTCCGCCCGCACGGGCCACATGCGGCCGTGAATCTTGATCTCGTCCTCGCCATGGACAAGGCGTGCACCGCGCGTGCCCGCCGCCTGGAATCCGGTGAACAGGACCGTGTTCCGGGCGTCGCCGATGAAATGCTTCAGATGATGCAGGACGCGCCCGCCCGTGGCCATGCCGCTGGCCGAGATGATGACCTGGGGAACGCCCGGCCCGTCGTCGAGGGAGCACGATTCCTCGGGCGTATTGACATAGCGCGCCGCGTGGCAGACCTCGGCGCAGAGCGGCCCCGACAACCGGTGATCGTCGCGGTGCCGGCGCAGCAGGATCGTCGCGTCGATCGCCATGGGGCTGTCCAGGAAGATGGGAATGTCCGGTATGGCATCCGATTTCTTGAGCCGGTGGATGTGGAACAGCACACTTTGCGTGCGCCCCACCGCGAAGGACGGGATGACGACCGTGCCGCCGCGCGCCGCCGTGTCGCGGATGATGGCGCCGAGCTTGGCCTCGGGATCGCTGTCGCGGTGCAGGCGGTCGCCGTAGGTCGATTCCAGGACCAGGAAGTCGGCGTCGTGGATTTCCGCCGGCGGCTTCATGACCGGATCCTGGGCCCGTCCCAGATCGCCCGAGAACACCAGCGACGTCCGCCCGTCGGCAATCCGCACGAAGGCGGAGCCCAGGATGTGGCCCGAACGCGACAGGACGAACGTGCCGCCGTCGCCGACCACCTGCGGCTGACCGAAGGGCACCGCGTGGAACTGCCCGAGCGACCGTTCGGCGTCCTTCTGGGTATAAAGCGGCAGGGCCGGCTTGTGCCGGGTGTAGGTATAGCGGTTGGCGCGCTCGGCATCCGCTTCCTGCAGATAGCCGCTGTCCGGCAACAGGATCGCGCAGAGGTCCCGCGTCGCCGCGGAACAATAGACCGGCCCCTTGAAGCCGTTCTTGACCAGGAGCGGGATATAGCCGCTGTGGTCGAGATGGGCGTGCGTCAGGATCACCGCGTCGATGCTTGCCGGATCGACGGGCAGCTTCGCCCAGTTGCGCAGGCGCAGGTCCTTCAGGCCCTGGAACAGGCCGCAATCGACCAGAACCTTGGCACCCGCGGCCTCGACCAGGTACTTGGACCCGGTGACCGTTCCCGTGGCCCCCATGAACGTCAGCTTCACCGCAGGATGCTCCTATTCTCCACCGGCGGCGACCATAACATTTTTTGGCGGAAGACAAGGCTTCGTGCGGCCAAGGCGGGCCGAAATCCGGCCGGCAGCCAGGCCCCGGAACGGAGAACGGCCCCGCCGGTCGCCCGGTGGGGCCGTTCCTGATCAGTGATCCTTCATTCCCCCCGAAGGGGGCCCCTGGGAAAACTGACCGGGTTCCAGGCCTGGGGGCGTTCCTCGCGGACCGCCCTTGTCCCTGAACCCACGTGAAGGATACGGCCCGGCCCGCCGGGGCTCAACCGTAATAGAGTCCACAGCCCTGTGGAACATGGGGAAAACATAATATTTAATTCTCTTGAGTTCGATCGACCAAAGCACGTTCCCATCCGCCCGAGGAATTCGTAAGGTCCGTAACCTTCCTGGTCCGCGCCGACAAAGGTTTTTTTATGCTCAACCGCCTGCTTCTGGTCACCGCCCGCCGCCTGTTCAAAAATTGGGTCAAGTATGCGGGGAATGCCGCGAAGCATGATCCGATGGCGCAAAAATTCGTGGCCGACATCCTGCGCGTATCGGCCTACGAACGCCTGGCGTTGATCGAGCGCGACGTCATCGCACAGACGGAAGGCGTCGTATCATCCGGTCCTTTCAAGGGCATGGTGATCGATTCGCAGATTTCCTGGGGCGACGGCGGCATCACCCCGAAACTTCTCGGTTGCTACGAACAGGAAATTTCGGGTTGGATGGCGGACCTCGGCGGCCAATCCCTCGACGCCGTGATCAACATCGGATCGGCCGAAGGTTACTACGCCGTGGGCGCCGCGATGATTCTGGACACACCCAAGGTCATCGCCGTCGACATCGATCCGGTGGCGCTGGATGCTACGCGGCGCAACGCCGAACGCAACGGAGTCGCCGCCAAGATCGAATGCCGTGGTCGCATGGGCGCGCCAGAATTGGTTGATATTCTGGACCAATACCCCTGCAGTCTGGTGATCTGCGATTGCGAAGGCGACGAGGTGGAATTGATCACGGTCGCCGTCGCGGCAGCCGGCGTAAAAAGTCATTTCCTGATCGAATGCCATGACTTCATCGGCCGCCCCGTCACCAAGGATGTTGCCGCCGTGTTGTCCGCTACGCATGACACCCGAATCGTCAGCGAAGGCCCCCGCGACCCGAACCGCTACGAGATCCTGCGCAACCGCGACAACCTGGACCGATGGCTGGCCATGTGTGAGTTCCGTCCCCAGACCATGCAATGGATCATCGCGCGCCCGCACATCTCGGCGGTTGAGTAGCCCTGACGGAACGGGCGATGCTGTTTAATTCCTACACCTTTGTCCTGTTTTTCCTGCCCGTGGTCCTTGTCGGGTTCTACGTACTGTCCCGCGGAAACGAGAGAGACCACGCAATCACTCTGCTGGTTGCGGCCTCTCTGTTTTTCTACGGCTGGTGGAACCCTCATTTCCTGGCCCTGATCGTCGGTTCGATCACGGTCAATTTCCTTGTCGGACGACGGATGTCGGGGGCCGCCTCGGCAAGCTGGATGTGGGCCGGCATCGCCTTCAACCTGGGTCTTCTCGGATATTTCAAGTACGCGAACTTCTTTGCCGAGGTCATGGCGCAGACCGTCGGCGCGCAATGGCGCCTACCGGACATCGTCCTGCCGTTGGCGATCTCCTTCTTCACATTCCAGCAGATCACCTACCTCGTCGACATGCGCCATGGCCGCGTCGCGCCGCACCGGTTCCGGGAATACTGCCTGTTCGTGACATTCTTTCCTCAACTGATCGCGGGCCCCATCGTGCATCACAAGGAAATGATGCCACAGTTCTCCGACCCGGGGCATTTCCGGTTTTCTTGGGAAAATCTCGGCTTCGGCCTATCCGTGTTTTTCATAGGACTGTTCAAAAAAGTCGTCATCGCGGACTGGCTCTCCCGCTTCGCGACGCCGGTATTCACCGCTGCCGAGACCGGGACCCCGATCGGCCTGATCGATGGGTGGGGAGGCGCTCTCGCCTATACTTTCCAGCTTTATTTCGACTTCTCCGGTTACACGGACATGGCAACGGGATTGGCGTTGATGTTCGGAATCCGCCTGCCGATGAATTTCTATTCGCCTTACAAGGCAGTCAGCATCATCGACTTCTGGCATCGCTGGCACATGACCTTGTCACGGTTCTTGCGCGACTACCTGTACATCCCGTTGGGCGGCAACCGGCATGGCCGAATTCGCCGTTACGTGAACCTGATGGCGACCATGGTGTTGGGCGGCCTGTGGCACGGCGCGGGCTGGACCTTCATTGCCTGGGGTGCCCTACATGGCATCTACCTGGTCATCAACAACCTGTGGCGCGCCGTTACCGTCCGCACGGGCATCACCAACACCGGCGGCACAACGGGCAGATGGGCGGCTCGAACCTTGACCTTTCTCGCCGTGGTCGCAGCCTGGGTTCTGTTCCGGGCCGAATCCCTGGATGGTGCCGCCAACGTCTTCGTCGGCATGATAGGCGGACACGGGGTCAACCCGCCCCAAGTCCTCGCGGAAATCAAATGGCATGAGGTGTACCGTATAATCGCCTTCCTGCTTGCCATGGTCTGGTTCGCACCCAACACCGCGCAAATGTTCCGAGGCCACGCCCCGGTCCTGCCGACGGAACGGATACTCGACGACGACACGCCGCAACGGCTTTCCGTCCACTGGCGACCTGCCAAGGGATGGGCCTTTATCCTGGCGGTCGTCGCGGCGGCCTCGCTAGCCAACATGACCGAAATCAGCGAATTCCTCTATTTCCGGTTCTGACATGGCTTATGTAAAACATCTGTTCCTAGGGATTTTCTCCCTTGTCGTGCTGGGCGGTGGCACCAACCTGCTGGTCGATCCCTTCGACATCTTCGGCACCCCCCGTATCGACCGGATCAACACGCATAAATCGATCGGCGTGGAACGGCTGTCGAAACCCCTGCAGGCGGTCGCACGGAAGCCCGCCACGGTCATACTGGGCACGTCGCGCTGCCTGCACGGCATCGACCCCAAGGACGTTCCCGGCGGCCATGCCTATAACCTTTCCATCCCTGGCGCCCTTGCCGACGAACTGACCGCTCTCGCCCGCCACGTCGCTCAAGCAACCACGGCAAAACGTCTCGTCCTTTGTCTCAATCTCGTATCCTTCAGCGACACCCGGGGCCTGCGTGACGGATTCTACGATGACGTATTGGGACCATGGGGGCTGCTGCGTTCCCTGCCGCGCACGGTGTTTTCCTATGCCGCACTAAAACGCAGCCGTAACACCCTGCGAGATTCCCTGCGCGGCAGGTCGGACAGTTACCGCACGGACGGATTCCGACCGTTTCGGCCGCGCGACGGGCAAAACGGAACAATGACCACTCCCCTCGATTCGTTCCTGTCGCCCGGCGGAGCCTATCGCAATTTCTCCGGGTTTCAGGCCAAACTGGCCGACTTCCCAAGCTTGTTCAGATACCTGCGTGCGGCAGGGCTTGAGGTCATCGTCGTCGTTCCGCCGATCCACGCCCTTCAGCTCGAAGCGATCGCAGCGGCGGGTCTATGGCCCCTGTTCGAAGACTGGAAGCGCGGGCTGGCCGCCATCTGCGCGCAAATCAAAACGCCGTGTTGGGATTTCGCGGGCTATTCGCCGGTTTCCACCGAGGCCTTGCGGAAGCCGCCCGAGAATTTTGGGGATACCAGCCATTTCCTGCCGCATGTGGGGCGGATGATGTTGAACCGCGTCTTGGGCGCAGCAGGCGAGCCGGCCTTCGGCACAGAACTTTCCCCGTCATCGATTGAACAGCGCATCGCGGTCGTCCGCACCGCCCGCGACGCCTACCGCCGCGACCATCCGGACGATGTCGAAATCGTCCGCGCCTCAGCGGCGCAATACGGCCTCAAATAGCCGCAGGCGCCATGCGTTGGGCGGGAAAGAGGCCCGCCGTCGCGCCTATTTATCGGCCAACGCCGCCTGCGCCGCCGCCAGGCGCGCGATCGGCACCCGGTAGGGCGAACACGACACGTAGGTCAGCCCGACCCGGTGGCAGAAGGCGACGGAGGCGGGGTCGCCGCCGTGCTCGCCGCAGATGCCGAGTTTGATGTCGGGCCGGGTCTTGCGCCCGCGCTCGACGCCGATGCGCACCAGTTCGCCCACCCCTTCCTGGTCGATGGAGACGAAGGGGTCCTGCTCGAGCACGCCCTGGCGGAGATAGATGTCGAGGAACGTGCCCGCGTCGTCGCGCGAGAAGCCGTAGGCGGTCTGCGTGAGATCGTTCGTCCCGAACGAGAAGAACTCCGCCTGCTCGGCGATCTGGTCGGCGATCAGGCAGGCCCGCGGCAGCTCTATCATGGTGCCGACGGCGTAATCCAGTTCGATCCCCTGCTCGTTCATGACCTCCCTGGCGACGCGGTCGATGATCGCCTTCTGCATCTCGAATTCCTTCTTGACCGAGACGAGGGGAACCATGACCTCGGGATAGGCCTGCTTGCCCTCCTTCATGATCTCGGCCTGGGCCTCGAAGATGGCACGGGCCTGCATCTCGCAGATCTCCGGATAGGCAATGGCGAGGCGGCAGCCGCGATGGCCCAGCATGGGGTTGCTTTCGTCCAATTCGGCCCGCCGCACCCGCACGTCCTCGGTGGTCACGCCGGCGGCCTCGGCGACCTCTTCCATTTCCTCGTCCGTGTGCGGCAGGAACTCGTTCAGCGGCGGATCCAAAAGGCGGATGGTGATGGGCAGGCCATCCATGATGTGGAACAGTTCAAGAAAGTCCTGGCGCTGATGCGGCAGCAGCTTGTCGAGGGCCTTGCGCCGCTCGGCCTCGTCGCGGGCCAGGATCATCTGGCGCATGTGGACGATGCGGTGCGGGTCGAAGAACATGTGCTCGGTGCGCGACAGGCCGATGCCTTCCGCGCCGAACTTCTTGGCCGTCAGCGCGTCCAGCGGCGTTTCCGCGTTGGCCCGCACGCCGATCGCCTTGATCTGGTCGACCCAGGCCATCAGTTCCCCGAAATCGCCGGTCAGTTCCGGCTGGATCATGGGGACCTCGCCCAGCATGACCTCGCCGGTGGAACCGTCGAGCGTGATGACGTCGCCTTCCTTGAGCGTCTGGCCCAGGGCGTGCAGCGTCTTGGTCTTGTAGTCGACGCGCAGTTCGCCCGCGCCGGAAACGCAGGGCGTGCCCATGCCGCGGGCAACCACGGCGGCGTGGCTGGTCATGCCGCCGCGGGTCGTCAGGATGCCTTCGGACACGTGCATGCCGGTGATGTCCTCAGGCGACGTCTCCGTGCGGCACAGGATGACCCGCTCGCCCTTCTCGACCCAGGCCTCCGCGTCGTCGGCGGAGAACACGATGCGCCCCGTCGCCGCCCCCGGCGAGGCCGGCAGGCCGCGGCCGATCACGGTCTTTTCCGCCTTGTCGTCCAGGGTGGGATGGAGAAGCTGGTCCAACTGCGCAGGGTCGATGCGGGCGACGGCCTCCTCCTTGGTGATCAGGCTCTCGGCCACCATATCGACGGCGATCTTCAGGCCGGCCTTGGCCGTGCGCTTGCCCGAGCGCGTCTGCAGCATCCACAGCTTGGACCGCTCGATGGTGAACTCCATGTCCTGCATGTCCTTGTAGTGGCGCTCCAGCTTGTCGCGCACGGCGACCAGCTCGGCGAACACGGGGCCCATGGCGGCCTCCAGGGACGGCAGGTTGGATTCCTGGTTCTCGCGCTCGAACTCGGTCAGCGGCTGCGGCGTGCGGATGCCGGCGACCACGTCCTCGCCCTGGGCGTTGATCAGGAATTCGCCATAGAAGTGGTTGTCGCCCGTGGACGGATTGCGCGTGAAGCACACGCCGGTGGCGCAGTCGTCGCCCATGTTGCCGAACACCATGGACTGCACGTTCACGGCGGTGCCCCACTCCGCGGGAATGTCGTTCAGGCGGCGGTAGGTGATGGCGCGGGTGTTCATCCAGCTGCCGAACACGGCGCCGATGGCGCCCCACAGCTGTTCCTCCGGATCCTGTGGGAAGTCGCGACCCAGTTCGTCGGCGACCAGCTTCTTGAAGTCCTTGACCACGGCCTTCCAGTCGTCGCCGGAAAGCTCCGTGTCCAGGGACTTGCCGAGGCGGTCCTTGTGCTCTTCGAGGACGTCCTCGAAATTGTGGTGCTCGACGCCCAGCACGACGTCCGAGAACATCTGAATGAAGCGGCGGTAGCTGTCATAGGCGAACCGCGCGTCGCCGCTTTCCTTGGCAAGCGCCTCGACCGTCGCATCGTTCAGGCCGAGGTTGAGGATCGTGTCCATCATCCCCGGCATGGAGGCCCTGGCGCCAGAGCGGACGGAAACCAGAAGCGGCTTGTCGGTGGAGCCGAATTTGCGGCCGAGCGCCGCCTCGACCTTGGCGAGCGCCTCGGCCACGGCGTCCTTCAGGTCGCCGGGGTAGGACTTGTCGTTCTTGTAGTAATAGGTGCAGACCTCGGTGGTGATGGTGAACCCGGGCGGCACCGGCAGGCCCAGACCCGCCATTTCGGCCAGGTTCGCCCCCTTGCCGCCCAGAAGTGCCTTCATCCCGGCGTCGCCGTCGGCGCTGCCGCTCCCGAAGCTGTAGACCCATTGTGTCATGACCAGTCGATCCCTTGCGTGGTGTTATCCCTCGATCCGCGAGAAGTCGGCGACGCCTTCCAGCGCCGTCCGGATCATGGAGAGCAGTTTCAAACGGTTTTCGCGGAGCTTGGCGTCGTCCGCGTTGACGGTAACCTTGTCGAAGAAGGCGTCGACGGGTGCGCGCAGGCCGGCCAGCGCCGCCATGGCGCCGGTGAAGTCCTCGGCCTGGACCTTGTCGGCGATCGCCGGCGCGGCCTCTTCCAGCGCGGCGTACAGCGTCTTCTCGGCGTCGTCCGTCAGCAGCGTGTCGTCCGGCCGCGCCGCGTAGGAAACGCCGTCCTTCTTTTCCTCGATCCGCAGGATGTTGGCGGCGCGGCGGTACGCGGTCAAAAGATTGCCGCCGTCGTCGCTGCCGAGGAAATCGGCCAGCGCCTCGACCCGCGCCAGCAGGCGGACGAGGTCGTCCTCGCCGCCAAGAGCGAACACGGCGTCGATATGGTCGTGCTTCACGCCCTGTTCGCGCAGGTGGACCTTCAGGCGGTCGGCGAAGAAATCGAGAAGTGATTGACGGAGTGGCGTTACAAAATCGAAGGTTTCTCCCGACTTACTTTCCGCCCAATGTTTTAATGCAACGTCCTTGTACTGATCTGCTGCGTTCCGAAACACTTCATAAAGCGGCAGGCGCAGCTTGTTCTCGATGATCAATCTAATGACCCCGAGCGCCGCGCGGCGCAGCGCATAGGGGTCCTTCGACCCCGTCGGCTTCTCGTCGATGGCCCAAAACCCGACAAGTGAATCGATCTTGTCGGCCAGCGCCACGCAGACGCTTTCGGGCTTGGACGGACAATCGTCGGACGGGCCCAGCGGCGAATAATGGTCGGCGACGGCGGCGGCCACGGCCTCGCTTTCGCCGTCGTGGCGGGCGTAGTAGGCGCCCATGACGCCCTGCAGGTCGGGAAACTCGCCGACCATGCCGGTCGACAGGTCCGCCTTGGCCAGGCGCGCGGCCGACCGCACCTTGTCCCGGTCCGCCTGCGGCATGTATTCGCACAAGGCAACCGCCAGGGCCTGCATGCGGTCGACCTTTTCGTCGAGCGTGCCCAGTTTGGCGTGGAACACCCGTTCCTTGAGCTGCGGCGCCTTGGAGGCGAGCGAGGTCTTGCGGTCCTGGTCCCAGAAGAACTTGGCGTCGGCCAGGCGCGCGCGCAGCACGCGTTCGTTGCCGGCGATCGCCTGGCGGCCGCCGTCGGCGGTCTCCCGGTTGGCGACGAGGATGAACCTGGACGCCAGGTTTCCCTTGGCGTCCTCGGTCGCGAAGTATTTCTGGTGCTTGCGCATTGAGGTGATCAGCACCTCCGGCGGCACGTCCATGAACTCGGCGTCGATCCTGCCCATCAGCACGACCGGCCATTCGACCAGACCCGCGACCTCGTCCAGCAGGGCCGGGTCGTCCTTCAAGGTCACGCCCGCTCCCTTGCACATCTTGGCCGCGTCGGCCCCGATGGTCTGCTTGCGGGCGTCCGGGTCGATCACCACCTTGGCCGCCCTCAGGGATTTTTCATAGTCGGCGAAATCGGCAACCTCGATGGTGCCCGGCGCCATGAAGGCATGGCCGCGCGTGGTCACTCCGGCCTCGACCCCGGCGAACCGGACCGGCAGGCCTTCCTGGTCGTAGACGGCCAGGATGGAATGCAGCGGACGCACCCAGCGCGCCTTGCCCCGGCCCCAGCGCATGGATTTGGGCCACGGCAGGGCCTGCAACGCAGTCTGGATGATCCCCGGCAGGATCAGGCGCGTCTTCTCGCCCGCCTGTTCGACCCGGGCGAACAGGAATTTGCCCTTCTCGGTCTCGCGTTCCTCGACCTCGGCCCCCTTGGGCAGGGACTTCATGAAGCCCTGCTTGGCCTGTTCCGGCGCGTCGGCGCGGGGGCCGCGGCGTTCCTCGGAAATGTCGGGCTGCTTGACGGGCAGGCCGTGGACGACGAGGGTCAGACGGCGCGGCGTCACGTAGGTCTGGGCGTTGGTGAAGGCGAGCCCGGCGCCCTTCAGGCCGTCGCCGACCAGGCGTTTCAGGTCATCGGCCGCGCGCGCCTGCATGCGCGCGGGAATTTCCTCGGACAGCAGTTCCAGCAGAAGCTCCGGCATCACGCGACCTCGACCCCCTGCGACTTCATCCAGGCCGTGGCCGACCCCTTGGCCAGGTCGCGCACGCGCAGGATGAAGGCCTGGCGCTCCGTCACGCTGATGACGCCGCGGGCATCCAGCAGGTTGAACAGGTGCGACGCCTTCAGGCAGTAGTCATAGGCGGGCAGCGCCAGCCCCTTCTCCAGAAGGTGCGCGCACTCCTTTTCCGCGTCCTCGAAGTGCCGTCGCAGCATCGCCGTATCGGCATGTTCGAAGTTGTGCGCGGAGTATTCGCGCTCGGCCTGCAGGAACACGTCGCCGTAGGTCTTGCCGCCCTTGTCCTTCGGCCGTCCGTCCCAGTCCAGGTCGTAGACGTTTTCGACTCCCTGCACGTACATGGCCAGCCGCTCCAGGCCGTAGGTCAGCTCGACCGGCACCGGATCGCAGTCGTAACCGCCGACCTGCTGGAAATAGGTGAACTGCGTCACCTCCATGCCGTCGCACCACACCTCCCAGCCGAGACCCCAGGCGCCCAGGGTCGGGCTTTCCCAGTCGTCCTCGACGAAGCGGATGTCGTGGGTGTCCTTGTCGATGCCGATGGCGTAGAGGCTTTCCAGGTACGTCTGCTGGATGTCCGGCGGCGACGGCTTCATCAGCACCTGGAACTGGTAATAGTGCTGCAGGCGGTTGGGGTTCTCGCCGTAGCGGCCGTCGGTCGGCCGCCGCGAGGGCTGCACATAGGCGCAGTTCCACACGTCGTCGGGCTTGCCCAACGAGCGCAGCGTGGTCGCCGGGTGAAAGGTGCCCGCCCCCACCTCGATGTCATAGGGCTGCAGAATCACGCATCCCCGGTCGGCCCAGAACTGCTGAAGCGTCAGGATGAGCGATTGGAAACTGGGCTTATCGCCTGGGGCGTTCGCCATGGCGGCGGGTTCCAAAGGAAATGCGTTAAGAATTCGCGTTATGTTGCGGTGCCAGAAAATAGGGGGCCGCTATCGGAGGGTCAAGAAAGGAACTGCCCTCCGTCACTCGGGATAGGGGCAGTCGGTCTTGCCGCAGTTGCGCGGTCCGCTGGCCGCCACGAAGGCACCGCAGGTCGGGCATTCCATCATATCCTCGACCTCGGGCGCCCTTCCCCTGGGCGTCCCGGTATCCTTCATGCGCCGGGCCCGTTCACGGGCCAGTTCCTTTTGACGCGCCTGAACCCGGCCCAGCCACTTGAAGCCGTACCAGACGGCGGCGATGGCGAGCGCCGTGAACAGAAGCTTGGGAAGGGAAAAACCGAACATGCAGCCTTTTAGGGGGCGCGCCGTTCGCGGTCAAGCTGGGGGGAGAAAAGCGTCACGTGCCCATTGCCCATGCTGCCGAAGGGGTGAAAGATCAGTATCATAACGAAGCCGGCCGCCGACCGCAGGAGAAGTCATGAGCACACGCAACGAAATCATCAAGCACCTGGAAACGGAAATCGCCGCCCTTGAATCGCGCGTCGACGGCCAGAACATTCTCCTGACCTCCCTGCGCGAGCAACTGAAGGCCCACGAAACGGCGACCGTGGACGAACGCCGGTCCCAGGTTTTCCGCCGGGCGGCCATCGACATGTTTCCGAACCACGGTCCGGAACAACGCGAATTTTCGAACTATTCCCTGGTGACCAAGGACATCGGCGACGCCCTTGTGGCGCTGGGCGGCCGCCTGGATCACAAGTTCGCCGAGATCAAGGCCCTGAACGAGATCACCGTCCGCGTCAATTCGGGGATGTTTTTCGACGAGGTTCTGGATCACGTCTTCGAGGATTTCGACAAGCTGATCCCCTTCGACCGGATCGGCGTCGCCCTGATCGAGGAGAGCGAGTCGGGCAAGACGCTGGTCCGGGCGCGCTGGAACCGGGCCAAGTACGGCAAGACGTATCTTAACGGAGGATATGCGGCCGTGCTCCGGGGCAGCACGCTGGAAACCATCGCCGAGACGCGCGAACCCCGGATCATCAACGACCTGGAGGCCTATCTGAAGGACCATCCGAAGTCCGGATCGAGCAGACTGATCCGCAAGGAGGGAATTCTTTCAAGCCTGACCTGTCCCCTGGTGGCGAACGACAAGGTCATCGGGTTCATCTTCTTTTCCAGCGTCGAAGCCGGAACCTACGTGGACCAGCATGTTGAGATGTACGCCCAGATCGCGGGCGAGTTGGCCCTGACCTTGGAGAAAAGCCGCGCCTACGAGGACCTTTTCCTGCGCAACGAGTTCATCAAGAAGGTTTTCGGCCAGTACGTCACCAACGAGGTCGCCGAAGCGGCCCTGAAAAGCGACGGCCCGCTGGTCCTGGGCGGCGAACGCCGCGTCGTCACCGTGCTGATGGCCGACCTGAGGGGATTCACGCCGATGTCCGAGGTTCTGGCGCCCGAGGAAGTCGTCGACGCCCTGAACATGTTTCTCGGCACGATGACCGCGATCATCATGAAATACGGCGGCAGCGTCGACAACTTCATCGGCGACGCCCTGATGGCCGTGTTCGGCGTCCCGATGGCCAAGGACGACGACGCGGAACGCGCCGTCGCCTGCGCCATCGAAATGCAGATGGCCATGGCCGAGGTCAACGGGAGGGTCAACGACCGCGGCCTGCCGCCGCTCGCCATGGGCATCGGGCTGTCGACCGGCGAGGTCGTCGCCGGCAACATCGGATCGGAGATGCGTCTGAAATACAGCGTCATCGGCGCCACCGTGAACCTGGCGGCGCGGATCGAAAGCCTGGCGGCGAGCGGCCAGATATTCGCCTCGGACGCAACCCACAGGGCCGTCAAGGACACGGTGAAATCAGCCGGGCACCTGAGCGTTCAGTTGAAAGGCCTGAGCGAGCCCGTGCCGGTCCACGAAATCACCGGCATCGGCGGCCGCTATAACCTGACGAAGGACGCAACCGCCTAAAGCCCGAAGCGGCTCCAGGTCAGGCGTTCCTCGACGGCGGCGACCAACTGGCCGGCCCAGTCGGCGCCGGCCGGGACCTCGGACGTCGCGCCGAAGCGCAGGCGGCGCAGCCAGCCCCGCCGCTCGCCGACGACCTTGAGCTTCACGTCCTCGCCGAAGCGCTCCCGCATGACCGAGCGGATGTCGCCAAGCCCGTCGACGAGGCCCAGTTCCAGGGCCTTCGCACCGGCCCAGAAGGCGCCCGAGAACAGCTCCTTCTCGGCCCCCTTCAGGCGCTTGCCGCGGCGCGCGCGCACCATGTCCTTGAAGGCCAGGTGGATATCGCCCTGGATGTCCTTCAGATGCTTGACGTCGGCGGGCTTTTCCGGCTGGAAGGGGTCGAGCATGGCCTTCTTCTCGCCCGCCGTGTGCAGGCGGCGCTCCACCCCCAGCTTTTCGATCAGGCCCTGCAGGCCGAACCCGCCGGAAACAACGCCGATGGAGCCGATGATGGAGGACGCGTCCGCGTAGATTTCGTCCGCGGCGCATGCCAGCCAGTAGCCGCCCGACGCCGCCACGTCCTCGCAAAAGGCGACGACCGGAACCTGTTTCTCCTCGGCCAACTGGCGGATGTGGCCTGCGATCAGCGACGACTGCACGGGCGAGCCGCCCGGCGAATTGACGGCGAGCGCCACGGCCTGGAGATTGCGCAGCTTGAAGGCCCGTTCGATGGCGTCCGCCTGGCCGCTCAGGCTGAGCCCCCGGCGGAAGGCGCCGATCGAACCGATGACGCCCGACAGCCGCAGCACCGCCACGACGGGCGGCGGCTCAAGCAACGCGCCGATGAGGGGAACAGCGCCGAGACCGCGGGATGCCGGCTGGATTTCAGACATGCCCTATTGTGCGGCCTTGCGTCCCGGGCTGTCCACCGTGAAGGCCGGTTCCATGGCCGTGTCCTCGGCCGCGGCGGATTTGGCCTGCCGTTTCGCCGCCAAGGCATGCTGCAGGGCCGCCAGCTTGCGGACCTTCTCGTCGATGGCGTCGAGGTCCGATTTCACCTGGATCTTGAGGGCGGCGATCTCCTCGTCGATGAGGACGAACTTGCCGTCCTGGGCGCCGGCGACGTCGCGGGTGATCCAGCGCTGGCGCTGGACCAATTCCTTTTCGACGTGCTCCTTCAGACGCTCCAGCTCGTAGGCCAGGTCTTCCTTCATCTGGATCTTGATCTGATAGACGTTCTTGGCGAGCGTGCTGACGTAGAACAGCACGCCGAGAATTCCCAAGGCGACAAATGCGCCAATGACGGTGATAACCGCTGCGTTGCCCACTATCTCACCGGCCCTCGAAGACCGCCCCCAAATTCTTGAAGAGTTGGCGGTGTCGTCCGCGCTTGGTTTGCAGGAAATATTCCAGGAGAAGCCGCGGCTTGCAAGTGACGAGACGCACAGATGGGCACTTTTCGGACCGTCAGGCGAAGTTCGGCGCGAGATCCGCATACCCGCGTAGGATTTCGTCCACCCCGGGCGTATAGGCGCCGCCCGATTCGTGCAGGACGAACGGCGGCAGGGTCTCCTGTCCGCGCGCGGCCCCCCTGGTTCCCTGGACGATGACGCGGCCCGGCCGCGTCTCCCCGATCTGGGACAGGAACGGGAGGACCGTGAGACCGCCGAGCGAACCGGCCATGAGTTCCGCCAACTCATCCCCCCGCCCGCCGTGGTGGATCACCGTGACCGTGCCGCCGTCGCGGACCAGCCCGGCCGCCGCGCGGATCCAGTCGGCCAGCTTGGCCCGGCCCTCCACGGTCGCCTGGGCCTTCACCGGATCCGGCGACGGGCGCGAGGTGCCGGCCTTGCGGAACGGCGGATTGGCCATCACGTGGTCGAAGGCGCCGGCGCGCACCGCCGCCGGCGGGTCGAGCAGGTCGCCCGCGACGAAGCGAACCCGTGCCTCGAGCCCGTTGGCAAGGGCGCTGCGCCCGGCAAGGGCGATGAGCGGCGCCTGGACGTCCAGACCCAGAACGCAAACGTCCGGCAGGCGGCGGGCCAGGCACAGGGCGGCGGCTCCCGCGCCGCAGCCGAGTTCCAGCACATGCTCTCCGGGCCGCGCCGGAACGGCGGCCTGCAGCAGGATCGGGTCGATGGCCGACCGGTAGCCCTTGGCGGGCTGGAAGCAGATCACCCGGCCGTCCAGAAGGCGGGTCTCGTCGGCGATGATCGCGGAGGCGCCCGTCATCGGCCCACGGTCAGTCGAGAGGGTCGCGATCGCCGCGGGCGATTTCCTCGGCCTCGGCAACGACGCGCTGCGCCCGGGCGAGATCGGCCTCGTCGACCATGATGCGGCGCTGGATGGCCAGGACATTACCGTCCATGACGCTGGCGTGCGTGTCGAATACCTGGGCCGGGACGTGCAGGGCGGCCAGCCGCGCCTGCATCCAGGACAGCAGCACGGGATCGTTGGTGCGGAACAGCTCGACCATGACGTTTTCTCTTTCCCGCCCCGCCCCCGGCCGTCCGTCGCGGTTGACCGTGGGGCCCGGCGGTCCCTATGCTCACGGCTCCCGGGACAACCGTCAAGCGACGAACCAAACCGAAATAAGGGGATGCGCCGTGGCCCTTGTGGTCGACCTTGAAGGCGAACGCCAGAAGAAACCCAACCTGGACAAGCTCCAGGCCCTGGTCGCCGACGACATGAAAGCGGTGAACGAGGTCATCGTCCAACGCATGGACAGCCCGGTCGCCCTGATTCCGCAGCTTGCGGGGCATATCGTCGCCTCGGGCGGCAAGCGCCTGCGCCCCATCCTGACGCTGGCCGCCGCGCGCATGTGCGGCTACGAGGGCAAGCGGCACATCCCGCTCGCCGCCTGCGTCGAATTCATCCATACCGCGACCCTGCTGCACGACGACGTGGTCGACGAAAGCGCGCTGCGCCGTGGCCAGGCCTCGGCCAACGCGGTGTGGGGCAACCAGGCCAGCGTTCTGGTGGGTGACTTCCTGTTCTCCCGCGCGTTCCAGGTGATGGTCGCGGACGGATCGCTTAGGGTCCTGAAGATCCTGTCCGACGCTTCGGCGGTGATCGCCGAGGGCGAGGTCCTGCAGCTCATGACCACGGGCGACACGGCGACGGGCGAAGCCAACTACCTGGAAGTCATCACCGCCAAGACGGCGGAACTGTTCGCCGCCGCCTGCCGCATCGGCGCCGTCGTCGCCGAACGGCCCAAGGCGGAAGAGGACGCGCTGCTCAGCTACGGCACCAACCTGGGCATCGCCTTCCAGCTCATCGACGACGTGCTGGACTATTCGGCGAAACAGGCCGAACTGGGCAAGACCGTGGGCGACGACTTCCGCGAGGGCAAGGTATCGCTGCCGGCGATCCTCGCCTTCAACCGGGGCGGCGAGGACGAACGCGCGTTCTGGCGCCGCACCCTCGAGGACCTGGAGCAGACCGATGACGACCTGGAGCGCGCGATTGCGCTGATGACCCGGCACCACGCGCTCGCCGACACCGTGGACCGCGCGAGGCACTACGGCGCCGTGGCGCGCGACGCGCTCGGCATCTTCCCGGACAACCCGCAGAAGGTGGCGTTGTTGGAACTGGTCGATTTCTGTATCGAGCGGGCGTACTGACCCGGGTGACGAACGTGGGCGCTCAGTCCTTGCCCTTCTTGGCGCGGAACTTGAACTTGGTGCTGTCCTCGCCGTCGAAGTCGCCGACGCCGCTTTCGATGGCATAGCAGGCAAGGCGGACGGACAGCGGAATTTCCACCGTCTTCCCGTCGCGCTCACCCTTCTCGTAGTACTGGATGATGCGCGGCTTGAGGCCCAGCGCCTTGGCCGCGTCCTTCTGCGACATCTTGTGGCGTTTGCGCCAGTGCCGGAATGCGTTGCCGTCCATGTTCATGCCGCCGCCCAAACTCCGCACGATGTGCGTATTTTCGTCAGGCTACAGTCCGCTGTGCCCCGGATCAATCACGAATACGGTCCTTGGGGTTTGGCCGGCGGCCGTGCACCCATCGACCCTCGTGACGTCGCACTGTCCCGCCACGCTGTCCAAGCGCTTGCTCTGGCCCGCAACCACCGCTATAACGGGCGCCCGTCGCGGCCCGGCGGCAGGGGATGCAAAGTCCCGGCCGGCCTTAACCCGCGGCGTCCATGCCGGAGTGTAGCTCAGCCTGGTAGAGCACCGTCTTCGGGAGGCGGGGGTCGGAGGTTCGAATCCTCTCACTCCGACCAATCCGGGCGCAAGCCCGACGCGTACAAACGGAAACGGCCCCCGGGGTTGCCAGTCCCCAGGGGCCGTTTTTCGTTTCGCCCCGCGTCCCGGCGGATACCGGACGCGGCGGGCCGGTCGTTATTCGGCGGCGACCAGCGAGCGGGCCTGATTCAGCGTGGCGGCCGCGTCATGGAAGCTGTTCGCGGCACATTCGTTGCGGGCCTGCTCGATCAGCTGATCGAACACCGCTTCGGTCTGCTCGGCGACGGCCGGGTTCTCGTCCTTCGTCTTCAGGGTATCGGTGATGGCCTGCTCACAGGCCGGCAGGCTGGCGATCTCCTGGGCGGACACGGCCGTGGCGAACGGCGCGAGAGACATGAAACCGACGAAGGCGGCGGTCTTTTTGACGCTCGAAAGCGACATTTGGGCACTCCATCAAAAGCCTTCTCCAGGCACGCGGCCGGAGAGGCAAAGAGCGACGCGTTAAGGGCTGAACAAGCAGCATGTGGTGCCTGACACCGCCGGTCGGCCGGTTTCCCGGACGGCCTGCGCAAGCGGCGCGCCGATTTCCATCAAGAAGAAGGACGCGCGCGACAGGTCTTCAATCCCAGAGTCCTCAGCCGCGGATAATACGACGCTTGCCGTCCGGGCCCCAGGGAATCCGCAGCCGGAATCCCCGCACCGCCGGCATGACAGCAATCCCCTAAATGCAATTGACGGCGCCGCCCGCGGGCTGCGAGCGGACGCTTTCGCTTTCGTTTCTAATTGGCTACCTTATCGCCGTATGGGGAGGAGCATGCTCCTTAATCGAACTCGGGAACCGTCCGCCAGGGCCGTGTCATGACCGCGTTGAGCGAATCGCCGTGCCGCAATTCGAGGCCCCGCCTGCGAGCGGCCGTGCCGGCCCTTGCCGCGCTGCTCCTGCTGGGCGGCTGCGAAACGGCGAGCAACGCCTTTTCCGCCGTCGCCGACAAGTCGAAGGAGCTGTGGGACACCGTGTCGTCGCCGTTCACGGGCGATGAGGAAAAGTCGCTTTCCCGCGATCCGACCCGCGAGCGCCGCGAGGATGTGGAGAAGTGGGAGCGCATCCGGGAATCGGACGACCCGACCGTGTTTCAGTCCTTCATCGAAACCTATCCTGACAGCGCCCTGACCCACTTGGCGCGCCGCCGCCTGGCGACCCTGCAGCCGACCCAGGGGGCGCAGGTGCCCGCGACCTACGCAACGGACCAGCCACGCCCGCCCCTGGTCCGCCACGCGGCGGGGCAGCTCCCGCCGCCCATGCCGCCGGGCCAGTTTCCCGTGCCCTGGGTCCTGGGTCGCTGGGCCGTCGACTGCTCGCGCACGAATGGCGGCAACGGCGTCACCTACAACCAGGTCTCCGCCGACAAGGTGCGGGTGGTGCGCGACGACGGCAGTTCGGCCGTCTACACGGTGCGCCGCGAGGACGACATCATGGTGCTGGAGGCCGACGGCCTGATCTATCAGGACAAGATCGTCAGCGCGACGGAGCTGCGATCCTACGCCGTGCAGTACAACAACCAATGGCACAAGGTCGACCTGGTCTACCGCAAGTGCGACTGAACCCCGCGGCGGGCGACACGCTCCGGTACCACCGAAAAAAACCCCGGCCCGCGCTAGCGCGGGCCGGGGCCGTGGGTTTGCCAATCCTTGGGGTTGGATCGGGCATAATGCCCTAACGAATGAATGTCCCCTTAACGGGGGTTACTGGTCTGGCTGATGCCGTAGGCCACCGCGATCGCGAAGGCGATCGCAGCACCAACGCACACACCAAGGAAAATCACGCTGCCGGTCGTCATATGTCGACATCCCCCTGTGGAACTGATGGGCCGACTTTAGATGCGCCGCCGACGCCCCGGCATTGATCTAGATCAAGGACCGCAGGCTCCTCCTTTCCCACACCGCGGCCGTCCCGACATATCCACAGATTGTGAATAACCTCGGCGCCTAAGGACTCTGGCCCGGCCGCCGCTTCGGGTACACTTGCGCGCCCGCAGAGGGTCGCCCGAGGGAGGGCGGATCGGAAAGGTCATCGTCATGCGCAATGCCTTGATCGGCATCGTCGTAGGATTGGTGGTCGGTGTCGTCATGGGGGTGTCCGTCATCGCCCCTCGCCTTCAGGCACCGCTGCACGAACCCGCCGCCCACGCCGCCGCCGCACTGTCCGCCAACGCCCTGTCCGCCAAATCGGCCATCGCAACGGCCGTCGCGGGCACGCCCCCCGTTCCGGCGGCCGAGAACCTTCTGGCCCCCGTCGCGAACCCTGGCCCGGTCGTGCGCTGGCGCATGGAAAGCGCCTTCTCAAGCGCCCTGCCGCAGCTCGGCGCCCAGGCCAAGCGGATCGAGACCGAAATTTGGCGCGTGTCCGCCGGGGGGATGGAGATCGCCTTCCACGAGCCGGGCTCTCTCGTCCAGGGGAGGGACATGTTGGCCGCGGTAAAGGCGGGAACCATCGACGCCGCCTTCGTGGCGCCGGAAAGCTGGCCCGCGGATGCGCCCGCCCTGCAGCTTTTCGGGGCGGTGCCCTTCGGCCCGAGAGCCGAGGAATACCTCGCCTGGCTGTACTTCGGCGGCGGCGAGAAACTGCTCGACGACCTGGCCGAGGGCCTGGGTGTGCAAATCGTCGTCTGCGGTCTGGTGTCGCCCGAAGGGGCCGGCTGGTACCGTCGGCCGCTGACCACGGTCGAAGACCTGAAGGGCCTGCGCGTGCGCATGACGGGCCTGGGCGCCAAGGTCATGAGCCGCCTGGGCGCCAAGACCGTGCTCCTGAACGAGGGCGAGACCTTCCACGCGCTGGAAACGGGCGCCCTTGATGCCGCCGAATACTCCATGCCGACCGTCGACACGCAACTGGGCCTGCACCGCATGGCGCGGAACTACTATTTCCCCGGCTGGCACCAGCCGGCGACGCTGCTGGCGCTCGTCGTCAACGCCGCGCGGTGGGCGGACCTCAAGCCGGTGCAGCGCTCGCAGCTTCGCGCGGTGTGCGGCGACAACGTGCGCCACGGCCTGGCCGAGGGCGAGGCCATGCAGTACCGGGCGCTGCTGAACCTGACCAAGGAAGGCGTGACCGTGCGGCGCTGGCCGCGCGAAATCCTGGAGAAGCTGTCCCAGGCCTGGGACGAGGTCGCCCGTGAAACCGCCAAGCGCGACAAGAACTTCGCGAAGGTGTGGAAGTCGCTCGACCGGTTCCGCAAGGATTACGCCGTATGGCGCGACGTCGGAGGCCGATAGGCCCCAGACCGGAAGACGATCACCCCGTGCCGATCACGGCATCCGGCCCGTCGTCGCCCAGCACGTCGGGGGGAAGTTCGTCCATCTTGGTCAGCAGGTATTCCAGGTCGGACGACTCGAACTCGACGCCCAGGTCGTCGTACTGGGTCATGATCCGCTCGATCATGCGACGGGCATAGCGTTCGCGGTCGTTCTCGCCGCCGTCCATTTCGGTTTCCCGGCTGACGTCGAGCGCCGCCCGCACCGCCATGAATTGGGCGGGCGGCAGCTTCGCCTTGTCGAAGATGGCGCGCAGGCCCAAGGGACCGCGGTCATGGATCAGGCGCCGCGCATTCTCCAGCGTCACGCCCCCCAGGGTGGCCATGGCGCATTCGAAGAAGGTGATGTCGCCCATGCACAGCGCGCGCAGGGTGATAGACGGCGTCAGGCGGCCATGCTCGTGAAGCTGGCGAACCAGAACCATGACGTCGTCGACGCCGGAATCCGACGACAGGCTGATGGTCGCCCGCTCGCGCGACTGCATGATGATGTCGGTGGCCATGGACGCCGGCAGTTCGTGGCGCTTGACCAGTTCGTCGCGCAGGTTTTCCGAAACCAGGGTGACCAGGCGTTCCGCCACCGTGACCGGCAGCGACGACCGGTTGACCATGGCCGTCTGCATCGGCTCGCGGTCGCCGAAATCGTCGACCACCTTTTGGAACGCGCGCTCGGAAATGGCGGCCCCTTCGTTGGCAACCAGACGGGTCACCGCCGCCTCGTTGCCCGTGCCGACCAGCGCGTCGGAGATCGCCTCGGAAACGGTCGCCCGTCCGGCGACGGCCTCCTGCTTGGCGGGGTCCTGCGAGCCGATGATGGCAATCAGATCGTCGTCGTTGAGGACCTGGGAGAACTCGATCATCGGCAACGCCACCTGGTCGACGTCGTTGGCCAGCGCCAGGGCGACATCGTGGGGCACGTTGCCGTTCTGCTTCAGGTTTTCGGCCAACGCCTGGCGCACGCGGACTTCCGCGTCCTTGACCATCAGGCGGAAAATTTCCTCGGCAAGGGCCCGCTCGTTGGGGCTGAGCCTGGCGGGATCGAAGGCCACGGCGACCTTGGCGGCGGTGGCCGCGCGGTTGTCCGGCGTGGGATCGGACAACAGTTTGGCGACGTCCGCCTGATTGAGATTATCTGTTGGCATGAGAACACAATACTCCTCTTGCAGATCGGAAAGGCCTCCCGGAACTGCACCCACGACTTCCACGTCGGGCGATTATAATGCGGAACGCAGCGTTTATGAAATCATCTCAGGCACTTCGGCTTGCCGATTGCGCACGACGGGACGGATGAACATAATGCGGGCCGGCCCAAAATGGGCACGTTGAGCCAGCCCGAAAGGGCAGAATGAGATTATCCACCCTCAAGTAAGACGGAAGGTTCGTTTTATGAAGCATTCAACCCTGATGGCGGTCGCGGCTGCCGGGTTCGCGGTATCGATGATGGCGGCCTCCGGCCCCGTCCTGGCCGATGGAGCCCAGGCGTTCAAGAAAAATCGTTGCGCGCAGTGCCATACGGTGTCCGGAAAGCATACGATCGGCCCGTCCCTCAATGGCGTCGTGGGCCGCAAGGCCGGCACGGCTGACGGCTACAAGGCCTCGCGCTATTCCAAGTCCATGGTCGCCGCCAGCGAAAAGGGCCTGGTGTGGGACGCCAAGACCCTGGACGCCTACCTGGCCAACCCCAAGAAGTTCCTGCAGGACTTCCTGGGCGATCCCAAGGCGACCACCAAGATGGCCTATCCGGGCCTGAAGAAGGAAGACGAGCGCAAGCAGGTCATCGAATACCTGGCCAGCCAGAAGTGACCCCGTGGGCGGACGGCCCGGCCGCCGCCCGCATCGGCACCGTTGCGCCGAGACGAAAAACCGCCGCCCGGTAAACCGGACGGCGGTTTTCTTTTTTGATGGACCCAAGGGCGTTACCGCTCAGCGCACGATCAGCACGGAATGGTTCGTGTGGCGGACGATGTGGGCCGTGTTGGGACCGACCTCGTAGCTGTCGCCCTCGTCCGTGCGCCGCGCCGACAGAATCAGAAGATCGCACGGGATGTCGCCGGCGATGCGCATGATTTCCTCGTAGGCGCGGCCGTGGCCGACGATGTGCTGAACCTTGATGCCGGGAGGAATGTTTTCGGACACCCAGGCATGCAGGCGGGCGTTGGCCTCGTCCAACGCCTTCTTTTCGAAATCCTTGGGAAAGAAGCTGGCGACCAGGGTCATGCCGAAATCGGGCACCACGGCCATGACGTGCAGATCGGCGCCGAAGGCCTTGGCCAGAGACACCGCCTTGGGCGCGGCCCGGTCCCAGGTGGAAGAGTCCTCCAGGTCGATCGCGAGAAGTATGTCCTTGAACATGATCCGGGTCTCCTCCCCTTACGCCAACACGGCCCTACGCTGGCGGCCCTTCTGCAGGAAAATGACCAGGGCCAGCAGCGCCAGGGCCGGGATATACATGATGTGCTTGGGCAGGCGATCCGCCTCGCGCTCGACGGAAACGATCTCCCAGTCGAAGTCTATCTTCTGTTTCTCGGCCGCGCTGCCGAACACGACGACGTCGACCAATTTCTTGCCGCCCTCGTCACGCAGTTCGAGCCCCGCGAACCTAAGCCGTTCGACGCCCGGCGCCTTCGGCCCCATAGGCAGCATCACCGTCTTGTCCACGTCGTCGCCTTCCAGGGTTTGGCCCGTGACGCGCAACCGGATCTGCTCGCCGGCGGGCAGCTTGGCCGCGACCTCCTCGATCTTGGTCGCGGGAACGGATTCCAGCGGCGGCACGATCATGTCCATCCAGAAACCTGGCCTGAACAGGGTGAAGGCGACCAGCAAAAGGGCCGCGGTCTCCCACGCCTTGCTTTTGACCAGAAAGAAGCCCTGGGTGGCCGCCGCGAACAACAGCACGGCGATGACCGCCGTGACGATCACGAGGATCAGGTGGAACGGCCCCTCGATGCCGATCATCAGCAGTTCCGTGTTGAAGATGAACATGAAGGGCAGGACCGCCGTGCGGATGTCGTACGTGAAGCCCTGGATGCCGGTCTTGATCGGATCGCCGCCGGAAATCGCCGCCGCCGCATAGGCCGCCAGGCCCACGGGCGGCGTATCGTCGGCCAGGATGCCGAAGTAGAAGACGAACAGATGCACCGCGATCAACGGCACGATCAGCCCGTTGCTGGCGCCGACCGTGACGATGACCTGGGCCATCAGGGACGACACGACGATGTAGTTGGCCGTGGTCGGCAGGCCCATGCCCAGCACGATGCACGAGATCGCGGTCAGGACCAGCAGCACCAGCAGATTGCCGCCGGACAGGATCTCCATGGCCTCGGTGATGACCTGGCTGATCGGGGTCAGGGTGACCGCGCCGACGATGATCCCCGCCGCCGCCGTGGCGACGCCGATGCCGACCATGTTGCGCGCACCGTTTATCAT
Organism: Rhodospirillales bacterium CG15_BIG_FIL_POST_REV_8_21_14_020_66_15; assembly: GCA_002781745.1. Classification (GTDB taxonomy): domain Bacteria; phylum Pseudomonadota; class Alphaproteobacteria; order Rhodospirillales; family Casp-alpha2; genus UBA1479. The sequence continues at coordinate 15,592 of PFFW01000125.1, read as the reverse complement.
GCCTTCGATCAGGTTGTTGAAGCTCTCGCGCCACTTCTCGGGCCCGATGCCGGTGCCGCGGAAATGGGACTGCAGCGGGCGCTGGGTCAGCAGCATGAAGACCTTCAGCACCACCGCCCAGAAGGCGCTGAGCCCCGGCGAGAAGCGCTCGACCAGCAGGCACCACATCAACAGGCCGACGGGTAGCAGATAGTACAGCCCCGACTTCATGGTCGGTCCCGTTTCCGGCAGGACGTCGACCGATTCCATGATGCCCAGTTCCTTGTAGTCGGCGGCATAGCGTACCAGGGCGACATAGGCGGCGATCAGGACCGCCGCGGCGATCCACGGCGTCGCGTCGCCCACGGCCTGCTTGGTCCAGCCGAAGCCGTAGTAGATGGCGGCGCCCAGCACGATCATGCCCACGGGCACCGTGGTCCAGATAACCGCCCGCTGGGCCAGGGTCGGTTTGGAGAGTCGCGGCAGTCCCCGCATCCCGGCCTTCACGGCCTCCAGATGCACGATGTAGACCAGCGCGATGTAGGAGATGACCGCCGGCAGGAACGCGTGCTTGATGACGTCGACGTAGCTGACGCCCACGTATTCCACCATCAGGAACGCGGCGGCGCCCATGACCGGCGGCATGAGCTGTCCGTTGGTGGACGACGCGACTTCGACGGCCCCCGCCTTTTCCGCGGGAAAGCCGACCTTGCGCATCAGGGGGATGGTGAACACGCCCGTGGTCACAACGTTGGCGATGGATGAACCGGAAATCATCCCCGTCATGGCCGACGACACGACGGCCGCCTTGGCGGGGCCGCCCCGGAAATGCCCCATCAGGGCGAAGGAGACCTGGATGAAGTAGTTGCCCGCACCGCCCTTTTCCAACAGACCGCCGAACAACACGAAGATGAATACCAGGGAGGCCGAGACCCCCAGCGCCACGCCGAACACGCCTTCCTGGGTGAGCCACAAATGCGACATGGCGCGGTCGATGCTCGCCCCCTTCCACCTGAGGACGTCGGGCGCGTATTCGCCGAAGAAGATGTAGACCAGGAACACGGATGCCACGATCACCAGCGGCAGACCCAACGCGCGACGCGCGGCCTCGAGCAGCAGCACGAGCCCGAGGAACGAATGCACAAGGTCGGCCGTCGTCGGCAGGCCCGGGCGTTCGGCGATCGCGTTGGCGAACACGGCGAGATAGAGCGCGCACCACGCCGCGGCGGCGGCCAGGATCCAGTCCTGGATGGGAATATGGTCGCGCGGCGACTTCTTGGTGGCCGGGAAGATCAGGTACGTCAGGAAGATCGCAAAGGCCAGGTGGGCCGGGCGGATATGCGTGTTCGTCAGCAGCGGGATGAAATGCGCCGCCACGATGGGCAGCGGCGAAGCGACCCAAACCTGGAACACGGCCCAGGCCAGAAGGATCGCGCAAATGATCTTGGCGACGACCGGCCCCGGACTGCGGGCGCCGGTTTCGGCGGCGGCGACGATATCGTCCGCGGCGTTGCGGTCGACCGTGCCGGGTTGCCGGTCAGGCGCCGGTTGCTCGCTCATCTTCTACCCCCTTCGTGCCGATCCCCGACGGCCTGCCGGCGACGGGCTGCGATCCGTCCTGATCGCCGCGGGCATCGGCCCCGGGGCGCACCCCGGAGCCGGCCCGCGAGCGCGGTTACTTCGCGGTTACTTAACGAGGCCCGCTTCCTTGTAGTACTTCATGGCCCCGCCGTGCAGCGGCGCGGACAAGGCGTCCTTCACCATCTCCTCTTTCTTCAGGGTGGCGAAGGCGGGGTGCAGTTTCTTGAAGGTGTCGAAGTTTTCGAACACCGCCTTGACGACCTGGTAGACGACCTTGTCCGGCGTGCGGGTCGAGGCGACGAAGGTCGCGCCGACGCCGTAGGTCTTCACGTCGTTGGGCGTGCCGGTGTAGAGGCCGCCCGGAATGACCGCGTGACGGTAGAACGCGTTCTCCTTGACCAGCTTGTCGACGGCCGGCCCGGTAACCTCGACCAGATTGCCGTCGCAAGAGGTCGCCGCTTCCTTCAGCGAGGCGTTGGGGTGGCCGACCAGGAAGTAAAAGGCGTCGATCTTGTTGTCGCACAGGGCCTGGGCCTGTTCGCCCGACTTGAACTCGGCGGCGAGGGCGAGGTCGGATTCCTTCCAGCCGAGCGATTCGGCCAGAACCTCCCAGGACGCGCGGGTCCCGGAACCCGGATTGCCCACGTTCACGCGCTTACCCTTCAGGTCGTTCAAGTGCTTAATGTTCTTGTCCTTGCGGGCCATGATGGTGACCGGCTCGGCATGGACCGAGAACACCGCCCGCAGTTCCTTGAACGGGCCCTGGTCCTTGAACTTGGACGTCCCGTGGTAGGCATGGTACTGCCAGTCGGACTGCGCCACGCCCATGTCCAGGTCGCCGGCGCGGATTGCGTTGATGTTGAACACGGACCCGCCGGTCGATTCAACCGAACAGCGAACGCCGTGTTCCTTGCGGCCCTTGTTGACCAGGCGGCAGATGGCGCCGCCCGTCGGATAATAGACCCCGGTCACGCCGCCGGTGCCGATGGTGACGAAGTCCGCCGCCTGGGCACTGGACAGCGCCGCCACCATGCCCGCCGCGGCGGCCGTGGCGATCAATGATTTCTTCAGGAACATTTCCAATCCTCCTTGGATTTTTTCAGGTTGGATATTGATCAAACGCCGGGACAGGACACGCGCCGCGCCGTCCGGCAGGGGGAATCCCAGGGTCCGCGCATCGCCGCCGTCGGAGGCATCGAACGCGGACATCCGGGTCGTGCGCCGGGCGAAATCCCGGCGCATCGAGCGCGCGCGGCCTCGGGGCCAAAACCCCGGGGACAGGCCGGCGGGCCCGAATTCCATCAAAGGGAAAAGGAAGGGATCGGCGGGGAAAGACGCCGAAGGGATTGGTATACCAGGGATCGTCTCGGAATTCGGGCGCCGGTGCGCAAATCCCCACCGCAGGCGTCCTCTTCAGACTCCTCCCCGATAAAGCCATCTGATTCCCTGAACAGCATCGTTGCGGCAAAGTGTAACACATCCCCCGCAAAGGCCAACGGCGAAGATTGAGGTTGTCTAGACCAATTTCTTCCAGTTCATCCTCTGACAATTCAACGCCTTAAGGCAGGCGCCCGACCTCGCGCAGATACTCGGCGGCGCCGGGATGGCGGGGCGCCGTCATGCCATTGCGCGCCATTTCCAAGGGATGCAGGCGCAGGAACGCGGGGTGCTTGGACGCGATGAAGTGGAGGTTCTCGAACACGGCCTTGGTCAGGTAGTAGGCCGTCGCGGCATCGAGCCTGTCCGAAGCCATCACCGTCGCGACAAGGCCGATTGTCGGGACGTCCGCAAACATCCCGGGATAGGAATCCTTGGGGATCAATGCCCGCACGTAATAGGGGTTGGAGGCGATCAGCCGGTCCGCAGCCGCCCCTTCGGCCCGCACGAATTCGATGTCGCAGAGCTGGATGAGTTTCCTGACGATGGCGTTCGGATGGCCGGCAAGAAACGCGGTGGCATCGACGCGGCGGCCGCAGATTGCGCCGTACTGCTCCCGCACGTCGTAGGTTTCAACCTTCGCGAAGTCGGAATGCTTGAGGCTCATGGCCTCGATCAGTAGGCGCATGGTTGCACTGGTGCCCGACTTGACCTTGCCGATGTCGATGCGCTTGCCGACAAGGTCGCCCAGGTCCTCGATGCCGCTATCCTTCTTCGTCACCACGGCGAGCGATTCCGGGTGGGCGGAAAAAAGCGAGTAGATGCCCTTGATGATGCCAATGTTGGCGAAGGTGCCGGTCCCGTTGACCGCGTGGAACTGGACGTCCGACTGCACGATGCCCAGGTCGAAGGTGCCCTTCTTGAGGCCGATCAGGTTGTCGATGGAGCCTGTGGACGGTTCGGCCGAGCATGTGGTGCCGCGCATCTCGCGCCGCACGATTTCGCAGATCGCCTTGCCCAGTTGGATGTAGACCCCGCCCTTGCTGCCCGTGCCGATCTTGAGGGCCTTCGCCTGCGCGGCCTGCGGCAATAGAGCGAGTGCCGCCGCGACCAGCAACGGGACCATTCGAACACCGAACGCGGCGCGCGGCCGCGGAACCCGAATCCGATGTCCGGCGATAAGGCTTGGTATGTCCATCCCTTGGATGCCCCTTATGTTGTTCTCTTCCGGTCCCTCCCCCCGGCTCACACGATCCCCGACTCCTTCAACGTCTCGTCGATGGCGTCGCCCAACATTCCGACCAGGTCCTTGATCTGGCTCACGTCGACGATGAAGGGCGGCGCCAGCAGGATGTGGTCGCCGCGCGCGCCGTCGGCCGTACCGCCCGCGGGATAGCAGATCAGGCCGCGGCGGAAGGCGTTCTTCTTGACCCCGGCGTGGACCTTCAGCGTCGGGTCCAGGGTCTCCTTGGTCGCCCGGTCGGCGACCAGCTCGACGCCCTGGAACAGGCCGCGGCCCCGGATGTCGCCGACGTGCGGATGGTTGCCCAGGCGGTCGTGAAGCTGTTCGACCAGCACCGCCCCCATGCGCCGGACGTTGTCCAGCAGCCCCGCGTCCCTGATCTTGCGCTGCACTGCCAGCGCCGCCGCGCAGGCCATGGGATGGCCCATGTAGGTATGGCCGTGCTGGAACGCGCCGCTGCCGTCCTTGAAGGCGCGATAGACGTCATTCGACACCAGGGTCGCGCCGATCGGCTGGTAGCCCGCCCCCAGGCCCTTGGCGATGCAGATGATGTCGGGGGCGACGCCATCCTGCTCGCAGGCGAACAGCGTTCCCGTGCGGCCCATGCCGCACATGACCTCGTCCAGGATCATCAGCACGCCGAACCTGTCGCAGATCTCGCGGATGCGCTTGAAGTACCCGGGCACGGGGGCAAGCACCCCCGCGGTCGCGCCGCCCACGGTCTCGGCGATGAAGGCGGCGACGTTGCGCGGGCCCAGGCGCTCGATCTCGGCCTCCAGTTCATCGGCCACGCGGCGGCCGTATTCCTCCTCGCTCTCGCCGTCCCGCTTCTCCCGATAGGGATAGCAGGGGGCGATGTGCGACGCCGGCATGAGCATTTCCTTGTAGGGCTCGCGCCGCCACACGTTGCCGCCGACCGACAGCGCGCCCAGGGTGTTGCCGTGGTAGCTCTGCCGCCGGGCGATGAAGCGCGTGCGCTCGGGCTCCCCTTTCTCAAGGAAATACTGGCGCGCCATCTTGAGCGCCGCCTCCACGGCCTCGGACCCGCCGGACACGAAATAGACCATGCCGATGCCTTGGGGCGCAGCGCCGACCAGCAGTTCGGCCAGGTCCTCTGCCGGCTGGGTCGTGAAGAACCCGGTATGGGCGAAGGCGACCTTGTCGACCTGGTCCTTGATGGCCTGGGCCACGTCCGGGTCGCTGTGGCCCAGACAGGACACGGCGGCCCCGCCCGAGGCGTCCAGATAGCGCCTGCCCTCGGCGTCGATCAGGTAGATGCCCTCGCCCTTCACGGCGACGGGCATGTCCGATTTCAGGTCGCGATAGAAGACGTTCGTCATGGCGGGTTCCACACAAGAATGACGGGAATATAGGACGCGATTGCATGGCCGCGCGTCAATCCAATAGGATGCGCGGCGTTCCGGCCTGACACCACGAGGGGGATTACATGGACCTGAAGGACCACATACGGGGAATTCCCGATTTCCCGATCCCGGGGATTCTGTTCTACGACATCTCGACGCTGCTGCGTCATCCCGACGCCTGGCAGGTGGCCCTGGGCCGCCTCGCCAAGATCGTTTCGGGTTTTCAGCCCGACCTGCTGGCCGGCATCGAATCGCGCGGCTTCCTGACGGCCGCCCCCCTCGCCTCGCGGCTCGGATGCGGCTTCATCATGGTGCGCAAGAAGGGCAAGCTGCCCGGCGAAACCATCGCCCACGAATACGCGCTTGAGTACGGCACCGACACCATCGAGATCCAGAAGGACGCGGTGAAACCGGGCCAACGGGTGGTCGTCATGGACGATCTTCTGGCGACCGGCGGCACCATGGCGGCATCCATCGAGCTTTTGCGCGGCGCCGGGGCCGAGGTCGTGGGCACCACCTGCCTGATCGAGTTGACCTTCCTGAACGGCCGGGACAAGCTGGACGTGCCGTTCCACGCCCTGATGGCCTACGACGAATAACCTGCGCCGCGGGTTCAGGGGACCAGCGCCCGGCGCACGACCTTCTTCATGAGGGTCGGCAGGGCCTGACCGCCGAACGCGTCGGGATGGACCCAGGTTCCGTCGACGACGCTCCCGCTGTCCGCCGTCCCGCGCACGACCGTCAGGCGCAGATGGAAATGGGTGAAGGTGTGGCGGACCTCGCCGACTTCGGCCCAAGCCGCCGCCGGAAGAGGGGCGTGGCCCGACGCCTCGTCCAGGCCCCAGGGATCGTCCCGCCAGTCCGTGGACGGGATCTCCATCATGCCGCCCAGCAGGCCGCGTTCGGGCCGCCGGCGCAGCAGCACCCTGCCCGTCGCGTCCTCGATCCAGAAGGCGACGCCGTGGCGCGTCGGCTTGGGCGTCCTGGCCGCGCGGGCGGGCAGGTCCTCCGCGTCGCCCGCGGCCCGGGCGGCACAGGCGTCGTGCCACGGGCACAGACCGCATTTGGGGGCGCGGGGCGTGCACACCATGGCGCCGAGGTCCATCATCGCCTGGGCGAAATCGCCGGCCCGCGCGCGCGGCGTCAAGTTCCTCGCAGCCGCCTGAATCGCCTTCTTTCCCGCCGGCAGCGGCTCCGCGATGTGGCGAAGGCGCGCCACGACGCGTTCGATGTTTCCGTCTACGGGCGAGGCCGGCTGGTCGAAGGCGATGGCGGCGATGGCCGCCGCCGTGTAGGGGCCGACGCCCGGCAGCGCCAGGAGTTCCGCCTCGATCTCCGGGAACCGGCCGCCATGGTCGGTCGCGACCGCCCGCGCGCATTTGTGAAGGTTGCGCGCCCGCGCGTAGTAGCCGAGGCCCTGCCAGGCGTGCAGGACGTCGTCCAGGGGCGCCGCCGCCAGGTCCTGCACGCGCGGCCAGCGCGCCACAAAGTGGTCAAAATAGCTTTTTACCGTCGCCACCGTGGTCTGCTGCAGCATGATCTCCGACAGCCACACGTGATAAGGGTCGGCCCGGCGGCCCGGAAGGGCGCGCCACGGCAGCACACGCCGGTGCCGGGCGTACCAGTCGAGCAGGGCGGAAGCACGGGCGTCTTGCGGAGATCGGGACATCGCCATTTAATGCCACGCCCGCACCTTGCCTTCAAAGCCCAACTAGCCTTCGACGCCCAACCTGGAGTACCTTCGGACCGCCATGGCCATGACCCCCGGAAAACGCCAGGGCGGCGCGCGTGCCGTCGGCCAGGCGGTCGGCAAGTTGACCGCCACAGCCTACGGGCGGCGCGGCTTCGCGCAGGGCGACGTCATCCGCCATTGGCCGCAGATCGCGGGCGACCTTCTCGCCCGCCATACCCTGCCCGACCGCATCACCTTTCCCCGCGGCCAGCGCACCGGCGGCCTTCTGCACCTGCAGGTCGGCAATTCCGCCGTCGCCACCGAGGTCCAGCACCTGGAGCCCCTGATCGTCGAGAAGGTGAACACCTATTTCGGTTACGGCGCGGTCAAGGGCATCCACCTGTTCCAGCGCCCGCTGCCGCCGCGCAAGGACGACGGCCCCGCCGAGCCGCGGCCGCTCAGCCCCGCCGAGCGGGCGGCGCTCGAGAGCGAGTTGAAGGCCGTCACGGACCCCGAATTGCGCCGTGCCCTCGAAGGGCTGGGCCAGGCCATCCTGCGCCGCCGCCGGGGCGGTGGATAGTTTGCGGAATGGCCCCGAATTTCAAGATCTTAGCAAAAGGAGTCGACTCACTGTTGGGGCCGATTCTATATTCATCAATATCTTGTGTTTCAGGAGGTTATTTTGCTGCGCATAGCACAAGGTCTTGCGTTCGTTGTGACGCTGATTTTGGCCGTTTCCGGCCCCTTCGCGGGTCCGGCGCGGGCACTGGACGACATTCGGGAACTGCTTGCGGAAAGGATGCTCGGCAAGGCCGACGCGCCGGTGACGATCATCGAGTTTGCGTCGCTCGGCTGTCCGCATTGCCGCGCGTTCCACGAAAAGACCCTGCCCAGGATCAAGGAAAAGTACATCGACACCGGCAAGGTGAAGCTGATCTTCCGCGACTTTCCCCTGGGTCAACGCGCCCTCGCCGCGCACATGATCGCGCGCTGCGCGGGCCCGGTGCGGTATTTCGCCATGGTCAGCATCCTGTTCCGCGACCAGACGGCGTGGGGCCAGGCGCCGGACGGCCTTGCCGCCCTGCAGGCGTCGGCCAGAAAGGGCGGCATGTCGCCGACCCAGGTCGACGAATGCCTGCGCAGCGAGGAAATCCTGCAGGGCATCCAGAAGGCGGCCGCGGCGGGCAACAAGGACCACGGGGTCGATTCCACGCCGTTCTTCATCGTCGCGGGGGAAAAGGTCTCGGGCGCCCAGGACTTCAAGGTGTTCGAGGACATCATCGAACGCGCCTTGAAGAAATAGGCGGATCAAAGGGAAACCGGTCAGGTTCGGCGAGGCAGTTTGCTCAATTTCAAGAAATTGCGGGTTCTGGGGTTCAAGTCCTTCGTCGACCCCACGGAGCTGTTCATCGAGCCGGGCCTGACGGGCGTGGTCGGTCCGAACGGCTGCGGCAAGTCGAACGTGGTCGAGGCCCTGAAATGGGTCATGGGCGAAACCTCGGCCAAGCAGATGCGCGGATCGGAGATGGAGGACGTCATTTTCTCCGGCACCCAGGACCGGCCGTCGCGCAACATCGCCGAGGTGACGCTGCACCTGGACAACGCCTCGCGCAGGGCGCCGGCCCAGTTCAACGACACGGACGAACTTGAGGTCACCCGCCGCATCGAGCGCGAGAAGGGCTCTTCCTACCGCATCAACGGCAAGGACGTGCGCGCGCGCGACGTGCAGCTTCTGTTCGCCGATCAGGCCACGGGCGCGCGCTCGACGGCGCTGGTCAGCCAGGGCCGCATCGGCACCGTCATCAATGCCAAGCCGGCGCAGCGGAGGCTGCTTCTGGAAGAGGCCGCCGGGATCACCGGCCTGCATTCCCGCCGTCACGAGGCCGAACTCCGCCTGAGGGGGGCCGAGGCCAACCTGGAGCGTCTGGACGACATCCTGGTCACCCTGGACGCCCAGATGAACAACCTGAAGAAACAGGCGCGCCAGGCGACCCGCTATCGCAACCTGTCGGACCACATCCGCAAGGCCGAGGCGACCCTGTTCCACATCCTGTGGAGCAACGCCGAAGCCGCCCGTGACGCGGCCCGCGCCAACCTGAAGGAAGCGGAGCAGGCGGTCACGGTCCTGACCCAGACCACGGCGGCGGCCTCCACTCGCCAAGCCCAGGCGGCCGAGGGCCTGCCCGAGCTGCGCCAGGGCGAGGCGGCGGCGGCGGCGGAACTGCAGCGCCTGACCCTGGCCCGTGAGGGCATGGACGAGGAAGAGGCCCGCGTCGCCCGGACCATGGCCGAGACCAGGGCGCGCCTGGACCAGACGGCCCGCGACCGCGATCGTGAACAGGGCCTGATGGCCGACGCGGCCGAGGCCGTGGAGCGGCTGGCCAATGAGAAGCGAGAGATCGAGACGGCCCAGGTGCAGGAATCCCAAGACCTGGCCGCCGCCGCCGAGGCGCGCGCCGCCGCCGACGAGGCGGTCGCCGAGATGGACCGCGAGGTCGACCGCGACACCAACGACCTGGCCGCCGCCGAGGCCCGGCGCAATGCGTTGGGCCAGCGTCTGGTCGAACTGGAAAACCGCCTGAACCGCCTGGCCCAGCGCGCCGCCGACGCCGAGGCCCAGAAGGCGGACCTGGAATCCCGCTCCGCCGACCTGGTCGACCTGGCCGAGGCCGACGCCGCCGTGGAGACCGCCCGCAGCGCCGCCGAAGCGGCCCGCCAGACCCTGACCACGACCGAAGCCGCGCGGGCCGAGGCCGATCAGGCGTCGGAACAGGCGGCCCAGGCGGCGCGCGAGAAGGCGACCGAACTGACCGCCCTGGAGACGGAAATCCGTACCCTGGAACGCGTCCTCGCCACCGGGCCGGAAACGGACCTGCCCCCCATGCTCGACCAGATCAGCGTCGACAAGGGCTTCGAGGACGCCCTGGGCGCCGCCCTGGGCGAGGATCTGTCGGCCCCGGCCACGGGCGACGACGGCGACGCCGTCATCGGCTGGCGCGCGCTCGGCCCCATGGCGAACCCGCCGGCCCTGCCCGCGGGCGGGCGCGCGCTGTCCGAGGTCGTCCGGGGCCCCGCCGCCCTCGACCGCCGCCTGTCGCAGATCGGCATCGTCGACAACGCCGTCGACGGCACCCGCCTTCAGGGCCAATTGCAGGTTGGTCAGCGGCTGGTCAGCCGCGCCGGCGGCCTGTGGCGCTGGGACGGCTTCACCGTCGCCGAGGGTGCCGAGACCGCCGCCGCCCAGCGCCTGGCCCAGCGCAACCGCCTGAACGAGGCGAGCGAGCAGGCCGCGGCCCTGCGCACGACGCTGGAGGTTCTGCGCACGACCGCCGAGGCCGCGAAATCCAAGGCCGAGACCCTGCGCGGCCGTGAGCGCGATGCCCGCCAGGCCCTGACCGAGACCGACCGCGCCTTCAACGCGGCGCGCGACCGCCTGGCCGAGGTCAAGGACCGTGCCGCCGCCGTGCAGAACAAGCTGGCGGCCCTGGCGGAAACCCAGGCCTCGATCGCCGCCGACCAGGAGGAATCACAGGCCCAGAAGGCGTCGCTGGAGGCCGAGCGGGCGGAACTGCCCGACCTGGAGGCCGCGCGCACGGCGCTGGCGGAAAAACGCACGGCGCTGGCCGAGAAGCGCACGCACCAGATGGAATGCCGGTCGCGCCATGACCAGCTCCACCGCGCCTCTGAAGCCCGCAAACAGCGGTTGCTCGCTGTTGCCTCCGAATCCCAGATGTGGGTGACCCGCCGCGCGCGCTCGGAAAGCCAGTTGGGCGAACTGGCCGAAAGGGTCACGGCCCTGCAGGCGGATCTGGGGGTCCTGGAACAGAAGCCCGCCGAGATCGCCGCCAAGCGCGACGCGCTTCTGACCGCGATCCAGGCCTCGGAAGAGCGGCGCAACGCCGCCGCCGACCATTTGGCCCGGGCCGAGGCGACGCTGGCCGAGGCCGACCGCGAGCTGCGCCAGGCCGAACACGACCTGTCGCTGGCCCGCGAGACCCGGGTGCGCGCCGAGGGCGCGGTGGAACAGGCGGACCAGGGCTGCCGCAGCCTGATCGAGCGCATCAACGACCGGCTGCACGTGGGGCCCGAAAAGCTGCCGGAACTGGCGGAGGTGGAGGAAGGCAAGGACCTGCCCGGCCTCGAGAACGCCGAAAGCCGGGTCGACCGCCTGTTGCGTGAACGCGACACCATGGGTCCCGTGAACCTGCGCGCCGAGCAGGAAATGACCGAACTGTCGGAACAGATCACGGGCCTGGAGACGGAAAAGACCGACCTTTTGCAGGCCATCGATAAGCTGCGCCAGGGCATCAACGAGTTGAACCGCGAGGGCCGCGCCCGCCTTCTGGCCTCGTTCGAGGAGGTCAACGAGCACTTCAAGGTCCTGTTCCAGCGCCTGTTCGGCGGCGGCCGGGCGCACCTGGAACTGGTGGAATCGGACGACCCCCTTGAGGCCGGCCTGGAAATCTTCGCGAGCCCTCCGGGCAAGCGCCTGCAGGTGCTGTCGCTGCTGTCGGGCGGCGAACAGGCGCTGACCGCGCTGGCGCTGTTGTTCGGGGTATTCCAGACCAACCCCGCCCCGATCTGCGTGCTGGACGAAGTGGACGCGCCGCTCGACGACGCCAACGTCGACCGTTTCTGTTCCATGCTCGACGAAATGGCCGCGGCGGGGCAGACCCGCTTCATCGTCATCACCCACCACCGCATGACCATGGCGCGCATGCACCGCCTGTTCGGCGTCACCATGCAGGAGCGCGGCGTATCGCAACTGGTCTCCGTCGACCTGCAGCAGGCCGAAACCATCCGCGAGAGCGCCTGACATCCGCCCGGTGCGATGGTAGTCTTCGGACGCATCGAGTTCGCGTCACCGTTACCCCGTCTTTCGCGGGAGTGACAGCTCAAGCCCCTGCTTTCCTGGGAAAAACCATGGCTGAAGACGACCGTAACACCGACCTCGACGGCCTGGGCACGCGCATCCGCCAAGCCCAGGAAGCGGGCGGGTTTTCGAAGGCGCCCAAAAATAGCGCCGACGAGCCGCCAAATAGCGCTCTTGGCCTTGCATTTCGTGTCGGCATTGAGTTAGTTTCCGCCGTCGCCGTTGGGCTGGGTATCGGTTGGCTGCTGGACAAGTGGCTCGATACGAAGCCTTGGCTCATGTTGGTGTTCATAATCCTAGGGGGATGCGCCGGCATTCTGAATGTCTACCGGATGGCCCGAGGCTTCGGCTATGCCGCGGGTTACCAGCGGGATGAGAAACCGACCGACGACACAGACCGCCAATAGAACGCACCTGCCCTAATCGCGCTTTAGACAGACGGGAAATCCAGCCTTGGCCGAGAACCACAGCCCGCTCGCTCAGTTCGAGATCAAAACCCTTGTGCCGCTCAAGTTCGGCGAACTGGACGCGTCCTTCACCAATTCGTCCCTCCTCATGGTGGCGACCGTGGTGGTGGTCAGCGCCTTCCTGATCCTTGGCATGCGGCGCGCCGCGCTGGTTCCGGGACGCTGGCAGTCGATGGCGGAACTGTCCTACGTGTTCATCGCCAACCTGCTGAAGGATACGGTCGGCTCCGAAGGCCGCCCCTACTTTCCCTTCATTTTCACGGTCTTCATGTTCGTGCTGTTCGGCAACCTGCTGGGCATGGTTCCCTACAGCTTCACCTTCACCTCGCACATCGTCGTCACCTTCACCATGGCGGCGGTGATCTTCGTCGGCGTGACCGCGATCGCCATCGCCAAGCACGGCCTTCACTTCTTCTCGTTCTTCATGCCGCCGGGCGTGCCGCTGCTGATGGCCCCGCTGCTGATCCCGATCGAGATCATCTCCTATCTGTCGCGTCCCATCTCCCTGAGCGTCCGACTGTTCGCCAACATGCTGGCGGGCCACACGCTCTTGAAGGTGTTCGCCGGGTTCATCATCTCGCTCGGCGTGTTCGGCGTGGCCCCTTGGCTGTTCGTGGTCGCGCTGACGGGCCTGGAAATCGTCATCGCCTTCCTGCAAGCCTTCGTGTTCACCATCCTGACCTGCCTGTACCTGAACGACGCGCTGCACCTGCACTAAGCGCGGCAGGGCCGGGTCGGGCGACGGGACAACCCATTCACCAGTCAACCCAATCACCAAGATTTAGCATCAAGAAAGGATCAACCCATGGAAGTTCAAGCTGCGAAGCTGCTCGGTGCCGGCCTGGCCGTTATCGGCGTGATCGGTTCCGGTATCGGCATCGGTACCATCTTTGCCTCGTTCATCCAGGCCGTGGGCCGCAACCCGGGTGCCCAGGGCGCCGTGTTCCCCATGACCATGCTGGGCTTCGCCCTGGTGGAAGCCATCGCGCTGTTCGCGCTGGTTATCGCCCTGGTCATTCTGTTCGGCTGATCCGCGTCCCTTCGCTCGTGGCCGGGACGCCCGCCGTCCCGGCCGGGCGCCGCGTCCCCGGACGACGGGCTTCTGGATCAACGGCTTTAGGATAAAGAGGTCTTTCCATGCCTCAATTGGACTTCGCGACCTACGTGCCCCAGATCATCTGGCTGGTGATCACCTTCACCGCCATGTTCCTGGTCATGTGGAAGGTCTGCGTGCCCCGGATCGGCGGTGCTCTCGAGGCACGGCAGAAGAAGGTCGAACAGAACCTGGAGCGCGCCGCCGAACTGAAGACCGAGGCCGAAGCCGCCATCGCGGCCTACGAGAAGGCGCTCGCCGACGCCCGCGCCACGGCGCACGAGGAGATCGTCAAGGTGCAGGCCGACCTGAAGGCCAGGCAGGATGCCGAGGAAGCCAAGCTTTCCGCCGCTCTGCAGGCCCGCGTCAAGGAAGGCGAGGGCGCCATCGACAAGGCGCTCAAGGATGCCCTTGCGAGCCTTGACGCCATGGCCACCGAGGTCGCGACCGCGGCCTGCGAACGCCTGATCGGCGAGGCTCCCGACGCCAAGGCCGTCGAAAAGGCCGTCACCGCCGCCGCCAAAGCGCGTTCGGCCTAACGGGAGGCAGAGACCATGGAACAGATGCTCCACGATCCGACCTTCTGGGTCGCCACCGCCTTCGCCGCGTTCGTCGGCCTGCTGGTCTACCTCAAGCTGCCGGGCAAGATCGGCGGCGCCCTCGACGAGCGCGCCGACAAGATCAGAGCCGACATCGAAGAGGCGGAGAAGCTCCGCGAGGAAGCGCAGAAGCTGCTGGCCGACTATCAGAAGAAGCAGCGCGACGCACAAAAGGAGGCGGCCAAGATCGTCTCCGCCGCCAAGGAAGAGGCCAACCGCCTGGCCAAGCAGGGCGAACAGCGCCTCAAGGACTCCCTCGCCCGCCGCGAGAAGCAGGCCATGGACCGTCTGGCCCAGGCCGAAACCGCCGCCATGGAGCAGCTCAAGGCCCATACGGTCGACGTCGCCATGGCCGCCACGCGCCAGGTACTGGCCGGCAGCATCAAGGGCAAGAAGGCGGACCAGCTGATCGACGACGCCATCGACGCCCTGCCCGGCAAGCTGCACTAAACCTTCGAGGAAGCGTTCAAAAAAACCGAAAGGGGCCCTGACCGGAGCCCCTTTTGTTTTGCCTGCCCTGCGTCGGGTGAACTGCGTCCTCAGGCGGCGGCCGCGAACCTGTACGCCAGGATCTTGTAGGCCAGCTTGGCGGCCAGGAAGTTGCACGAATGCAGGCCCTCGATGGGCGCCAGCTCGTTGATGTCGGCGCCCACGACCTCGCCGGCGGCCGCGGTTGCGGCGCGGATGATGCGCATGGCGTCGTCCCAGAAGATGCCGCCCGGCTCGGGCGTGCCCGTGGCCTGCATCAGGCTGGCGTCGAAGCCGTCCAGGTCGAAGGTGATGTAGACCGTGCGCCCCTTCAGGTGGGAGACGATCTCGCCCACGTTCCAGTCGCGCCGGTCCTTGCCCCAATAAATATGGATGCGGTCCCGGTTGGCGTCCAGGAACGGGATTTCACCCGCCGAAATGTTGCGGATTCCGACGGACACCACCGACACGTTCGGATGGTCCAGGCAGCGGCGGATCGCCGAGGCATGGGAGAAATGCTCGCCCTCGTAGCCGTCGCGCAGGTCCGCATGCGCGTCGAACTGCAACAGCACCAGATCGGGATGGCGCTCGACGAAGGGGCGGATGGCGCCCGGCGTGATGGAATGCTCGCCGCCGAAGGTCATGGGAAACCGGCCCTCGTCGAGAATGCCGCCGACCACGCCGGCAAGCTGGTCAAGGGCCGCAGGGATGTCCCGGGGAATGGCAAAGGGCGCCAGAGTCCGCAGGTTGAAGTCGCGGCAGGGTTCGCGCCACAGCTCCTCGTCGAACAGTTCGACCTGATGCGAGGCGTCTATCATCGCCTGCGGTCCGGCCGCCGTGCCGCCGCCGTAGCTGACCGAGGCCTCCAGGCCGAAC
>PFFW01000143.1 GCA_002781745.1 Rhodospirillales bacterium CG15_BIG_FIL_POST_REV_8_21_14_020_66_15 | reverse complement strand
TCACGGTGATCGTACTGTTCACCCACGCGTTCTGGCGAAACTAAGCCGCGCCGCCGGGCCTATTGCTGCGCGATCACGGCCAGCACGACGACCGCGAGCATGGACAGCGCCATGGCCACGTTGATGGCGAATTGGGTCCGTTTGGGCAGGTCCAGGCGGTGCAGCGTCACCCCCGCCCATAGCCACAGAAAATGGATGGAGACCCAGATCGCGTTCATGATCGCGAACTTGACCGTCAGCTCCATGGGCAGGTTTTCCGCCATGAACCCGAAGCCCGAGAAGAACGCGGTGTTGACGGCATAGGCCTTGGGATTGATGGCCTGCAGCATCAGTCCTCCAATGACGCCGGGCGCGCTCTGGCGATGGATGAAGGCGATCTTCGAGCCCGCGAAGGCAATGCGGAACGCGAGATAGAGGAGATAGGCCGCCGAAGCGTAGAGCAGCACCGTGCGCACGTGCGGCACGGCCAGGATCGCCGCCGCCAGGCCCGAAACCACGGCCAGCGCCACCAGGTTGGTGCCCAGGAACAGGCCGATCATGTAGCGCCGGCCGTCGGCAATACCGAAGCCCGAGCCGACCCCGGCAAGCGACAGCACCCCCGGCCCCGGCGTGATGAACAGGAAGAAGCAGGCGGCGGCGAAGGTCAGCATGGGCGCCTTTCGGTGAAACGAGAAGTTTTCAGTGGGGTTTAAGGGAACACATCGGGATGCAGTGGCAACTCGACCGCCTAGGGCTTAACTGAATCTGAGTGCAAAATTCTTTTAGAGCGGGCGACCTTCGGCAATCCAAATTTTCATCGCATCCAATAATTCACTCGTGGGATAATCTTGAATGTCATCATCTGAAAACCCCGCAGCTAGCTGCCTTTCGTAATACCATTCCTGAAAATCTGCATAGGCGCCAATAATCTTGCTCGCCCCATCGGCTTGGACTCCGGCTTCGCTTACAAGCCAGTTGCGCACCTTGCGGATGGCTTTTTGGAAATCCGCTCCATGGGCCTCGATATCACACCCAGAAAAATCGGATATTGCTATCTGGTATCCATATCTTTTCTCTTCCAGGACCAAGAATTTTTTCTGATCCCGTCCGTTCCCAAAAAATTCGCGGCACCCAAAGTCGATTCCCAATTCAAACGGCATATTCAGACGGAAATGCTCTCCAGCGCTTTTGGCCTGGCTCCTGCTCAGGTCATGAATCGAGTATTTTGAATCTTGTATCAGGTTCACGATCTTCTCCAATCGATTTTCAGCCGAGTCGTTTCGTTCGGTCGAAAGCCGTGGTGTGAAACCTAAATATACAATGCAAAAGAGTAGTGCCTGCAGGATGGGCTCATATTCCTCATCAAGCGGGCAATTTATGAATACGCACTCTGCAAAAGGAGACTGACCAGCCAAGAACTAGCCCTTCGGAGGAAATGGATCTTTTCCGTATGAATCTCGTTCTCGGATTCGCCCGTCACGCCCGTGGATATACAATTCCGTACTTTGATTACGCGCTAACTCGCGCGCTTTCTCAATAGCCTCAGCCTGAGTGTTGTAAACTCCTGACGCGCGCGCAGCCCCGGCTCTCCTTACGCTCCATTTGTTGCCATTGGGCACAACATGTTGGCCTTTTGTAGACATTATCGCCTCTCCAGACATCAAAATGCGCTTACATCAAAATACACGAACGCCTCACAAACCTCCACTGAAGACCTACGTAAGCCGGCAAGCAAAGCTTCAGCGCATCCAGTTGACCAGGAAGCGCCGCATGTTGGCTTCCATCTCGCGGTCGAAGTCCTTGAGGGCCGCCTCCATCATGTCGAACCAGGTGCGGTGCAGGTCGTTCAGGTTCACGTCCTCTGGCGTGGTCTGGGTGCGCGTGGCGCGCGCCGCCGCATGGCCGACGCGCCGCCCCCGGGCGTCGATAATTTCCAGAACGGCAGACATCTCCAGGTTGTAGCGCGCGGACTGGTCGGTGGTGAACGCCCCCTTGATGCCCTGGGTTCGCGGCAACGCCGTTTCGGTCACCCGGGCCTGCTCGATGGTCAGGCGCGCGACGGCGCCGTTGCCGCCGCCCACCGCCTTCAGGCGGTCGCGGCCCCAGATCGCCAGCGCCTTGGCCGGCGGCGTCCGCATCTTGTGCTCCACATTGGGCGAGACCAGAGTCGGTTTGTAGGCTTCGACGATCTCGATCCTGTCGACCGCCAGGTTGAGGGACGGCGCGTGCTGGTAGGTGATCTCGGGCAGGGTCACGCTGGGATCCGGCGTGGTGCAGGCGCCGAGCGCCAGAACTCCGGCGACGAGGGCGCCGATCAGGGGTGTTCTGCCAATCAGGAGCGGTCTGTACGGCATCGGTCGTCGTTTCCTCACCTCAAAGTTGGTCCCCGGCATCCGTCATACTGGGCGTCTCCCGTGTCGGGATCAAGACGGGCGGGCGAAAATTCAGCCGCGCGCGGCGCCGCGGCAGGGCTCAGTCGTCGTACAAGGCGTCCAACTGCTCCGGATCGAACACGTAGTCCGTGCGGCAGAATTCGCAGGTCACGGTGATCTTGCCGTCTTCGGCCATGTCCTCGATGTCCTTCCGGGCGAAGGAACGCAGGGTGGTCGCCACCTTCTCCCGCGAACAGCGGCAGGAATGGCGGACGGCGCGCCCCTCGGTCACCCGCACCCCGTCCTGGTGGTACAAGCGGTAGAGAAGCCGGTCGGTGGCGACGGCGGGATCGAGAAGCTCGTCGGCGGACAGGCTGCTCATCAGGATCACGGCGCGGCGCCAGGCTTCCTCGGCGTCGTCCTCGCTGACGCCGCGGGCCCGCGGCAGGCGTTGCACCATGATCGCCCCGGCGGCCAGCGGGTCGGCGTCGGACGCCACCAGGATCGCCGTCTCAAGCTGTTCGGACTGGCGGAAATAGTCGTGGGCGCAGTCGGCGAGGGTCGCCCCGGTCAGTTCCGTAATGCCCTGGTAGCGTTCCGAATCCGGTCCCTGGTCGACGGTGAACGCAAGGTAGCCCGAGCCCAGGAGTGCCGGCACCGGCGCCCCCTGCGCGCCCGAGGCGTCGATCGCCGCCAGGCGGTCGGCGTCGTAACGGGCATAACAGCGCACGCCGCCGGACGAGGTGATGTCGGCCATGACGATGCCGACGGGCCCGTCGCCCTGGACCTGCAGGGTGAACACGCCGTCGAATTTCAGGACGCTGGACAGCGTGGCCGCCAGCACGACGACCTGCGACAGCAGGTCGACCACCACGGGCGGATAGCCGTGCGGCGCGACAAGCCGGTCGAGCACGGGGCCCAGGCGCACGACGCGCCCGTTCACGCCCAGTGCGTCCACGTGGAACGGCTGCACCATGTCGTCGAGGGAAAGGGAAGCGTCAGGCATTGTCGGGCGCGGTCAACTGTTGCGTTCGATAGTAATAGGTATGCGCGGCGTGGAAGCCGGCCAAGTGATAAAGCGCCATGGCGGGCGCGTTTTCCGATTCCACCTGCAGGAACAGGCGCCGCGCGCGCCCCGCCTCGGCCGCCCAGCCCGCCAGCGCCGCCAGCACCCGCGTCCCGTGGCCCCGGCGGCGGAAATCCTCGCGCGTCGCCATGCACAGGACCAACGCCCAGTCGTCGCTCAGGACCGCCGCCCCGGCGGCCGCCGGCTCCTTCCCGCTATCCACCACCGCATAGGCGCGCGGGCTGGGCAGGCCCTCGGCCAAACGACAGCGCAACCCGCGTTCGCGGCCTTCCGCCAGTCCCGCGCCATAGACCTGGAACCAGGCCGCGTTGGGGCTCGAGAACAGGCGCGCGCGGACCTCGGGCGCCGTGCGGCCGGCCAGGTTTTCCAGCACCGCCGTCGCCGGCGCGGTCATCACCAGGGTGCGGGCCTCGATCCCGTACCCACGGCGTTCCAGTTCGGCGTCGAGGCCGCGCGGCTGCACGGCGCCCGAGACCTGGAAGCGGCAGGGCAGGCCGCGCTGGTTGTAGTACTTTTCCGCCGCGTCGATCCGCAGATCGAGCGGACTGTCGCCCGTCTCGTCGAGCGCCAGCACGGAATTCGCGCGCCGCGACACGCCTTCGGAAAAGCGCAGGCACCAGCCCTCGAGCAGCCCCTGGCTGAACGGCGGCCAACATTGGGCGGCCCGGCGCTCCAGGTCGCGGATGCCCTCTTCGTCAAACATGAGGGGCGCTTTCGACCATGACGGACCTTCCGGTCAGACGTCGCCCAGACACCAGGCGAGGATGCCCTTCTGCGCGTGCAGGCGGTTTTCCGCTTCGTCCCAGATCACCGACTGGGGGCCGTCGATGACGCCTTCCGTCACTTCCTCGCCGCGATGCGCGGGCAGGCAATGCATGAACAGCGCGTCCGGCGCCGCCATGGCCATCAGCCGTTCGTCGACCCGGTAGGGCACCAGCAGGTTATGGCGCTTGCCCGCGTCCTTGTCGCCCATGGAAACCCAGGTGTCCGTGACCACCAGATCGGCCCCGGCCACGGCCTCTTCGGTATCGCGGGTCAGGCGGACGTCCGCGCCCTCGGCCTGCGCGGTGTCGATCAGGCAGGGTGCGGGGGACAGCGGCTCCGGGCAGGCCAGGCGCAGACGATAGCCGAACCGCGCGGCGCCGTGGATCCACGACGCCGCCACGTTGTTGCCGTCGCCGGCCCAGGCCACGGTGCGGCCGGCGATGCCGCCCCGGTGTTCCTCGTAGGTCATGATGTCGGCCATGATCTGGCAGGGATGGGAATCGTCGGTCAGGCCGTTGATCACCGGCACCGTGGCGTATTCGGCCAGGTCGCGCAGCTTCTGCGGGTCGTCGGTGCGGATCATGATGACGTCGCAATAGCGCGACAGCACGCGCGCCGTGTCGGCCACGGTTTCGCCGCGGCCCAGTTGCGATTCGTTGCCCGACAGCACGACGGCGCGGCCGCCGAGCTGCTGGATCGCCACCTCGAACGACACGCGGGTGCGGGTCGACGGCTTCTCGAAGATCATGACCAGGGTCTTGCCGGCCAGCGCCGGAGACGCGGGCGCCGCGCGGCCGTCCTTCTTCATCTCGGCCGCGCGGTCGAGAATGCGGCGCAGCGTCGCCGCGTCGGTGCGGTCGAGGTCGAGGAAATGGCGCAGGCCGCTCATCCCGCTTTCTCCGGAGACAGGTCATGGGCAATCTCGGCGCAGCTTTTGTCGAGCGCGGCGACGGCCTCTTCGATGTGGCTTTCCTCGATGACCAGCGGCGGCAGCATGCGCACCACGTTGTCTCCGGCGGGCACGGTCAGCACGCCGTTGTCGATCATCCTGCCGACCAGGACGTTGTTCTCCACG
Organism: Rhodospirillales bacterium CG15_BIG_FIL_POST_REV_8_21_14_020_66_15; assembly: GCA_002781745.1. GTDB lineage: Bacteria > Pseudomonadota > Alphaproteobacteria > Rhodospirillales > Casp-alpha2 > UBA1479. The sequence continues at coordinate 4,820 of PFFW01000143.1, read as the reverse complement.
GCGCAGCGCATGCCGACCATCAGGCCTTGGCCGCGCACCTCTGTCAGCACGCTCGGGTACTTGGCGACGACGGCGCCGAGCTTGTCCCACAGGACGCGCGCCACCTTGTCGACGCGGGCGAGGAAGCCGGGCGCCAGGATCACGTCGAGCATGGCGCCGACCGCCGACATGGCGAGCGGCGTGCCGCCGAAGGTCGAGCCGTGGCTGCCGGGCGTCATGGCCTTTGCGGCCGCCTCGGTCGCCAGCACGGCGCCCACGGGGAAGCCGCCGCCCAGGCCCTTGGCGGTCGCCAGGATATCGGGCGTCACGCCCGCCCACTCATGGGCGAACAGCCTGCCGGTGCGGCCGCTGCCGGTCTGCACCTCGTCGAGCAGCATGAGGATGCCGAACTCGTCGCAGATCTCGCGGATACCCTTGAGGAACCCGGGCGAGGCGGCGCGGATGCCGCCCTCGCCCTGCACCGGCTCGACCAGGATCGCGGCGGTCTGCTCGGTGACGGCGGCGCGCATGGCGTTCAGGTTGTCGAACGGCACATGGTCGAAGCCTTCGGGCATGGGGCCGAAGCCTTCGCGGTGCTTCTCGCTTGAGCCCGCCGCGAGGTCGGTCAGCGAGCGCCCGTGGAACGCGCCGTCGCAGGAGATGATGCGATAGCGCTCGGGCCGGCCGGCGGCGAAATGGTGGCGCCGCGCCATCTTGATGGCGGTCTCCACGGCCTCGGCGCCCGAGTTGTTGAAGAACACGGTGTCGGCGAAGGAATTGGCGACCAGCAGGTCGGCCACCCGTTCCTGCCCGGCGACGCGGTACAGGTTCGAGACATGCCACAGGGTCTTGGCCTGTTCGGTCAGCGCGGCCACCAGCTTCGGGTGGCAATGGCCCAGCGAATTGACGGCGATCCCCGCGCCCATGTCGAGGAAACGTCGGCCGTCGTCCGCCCACACGTACATGCCCTCGCCCCTGACCAGGGCGAAAGCGGTCCGCGCGTAATTCGGCATGACGGCGCTGATCATTTCGCTCTCCTACGGTTCAATGTTCCGGAACGGAAAAAAGCCCCCGTTTTCCAGGAGCTTCATCCGTCTTCCCTACCAGGAAAGCCGCCGAGTATCCGTATGACGGGGGCTCTTGTCAACGGCGTGCAGGTGACGCTTCCGCGTCATCCGGCAGTCCGGTCGTCACGCCTTCAGCTTGTAGCCCGTCTTGAACATCCAGGTGCACAGTCCCCACAACGCCCCGTTCATCGCCGCCATGACCGCGACGCCGATCCACAGCTTGCCGTCGGCATGGCCGATGAAGCCGTAGCGGAACCCGTCGATCATGTAGAAGAACGGATTCAGGTGGGCCGCAACCTGGGCGCCCTGGGGCAGGTTCTGAATCGAATAGAAGGTGCCCGACAGGAACGACAGCGGCGTGATCACGAAGTTGGTCACGGCGGCGATATGGTCGAACTTGTCGGCCCAGATGCCGCCCGCAAGGCCCAGGAGCGACAGCATCAGCGCCCCCATGACCGCGTGGTAGACGACGAAGAACAGGTCGTGCAGGCCCAGGTCGACGGCGACCGCCATGGCCGCCCAGACGACGACGGCGACCGCGACGCCGCGGGTCATGCCGCCGATGGCGAAGCCGAACGTGAGTTCGTGCGCGCTCAGAGGCGCCATCAGACTGTCGACGATGTTGCCCTGGATCTTGGCGATGACGATCGACGACGAGGTGTTGGCGAAGGCGTTCTGGGCGATCGCCATCATGATCAGGCCCGGCGCCAGGAACGTCATGAAGGGCATCCCGGCCACCGTGCGTTGGTCGCCGCCGAGCGCCAGCGCGAACACGGCGAGGAACAGCAGCGTCGTCACCAGGGGGGCGACCAGGGTCTGGGTGTAGACCTTGATGAAGCGCCGCACCTCGCGCAGGTAGAGCGTCTTGAGCCCGATCCAGTTGACGGCGCCCATGGCGGGGGTGCCGCCGGCGTCGGCGGGCATCTCGGGCAGGGCGGAAAGGGGTGTCTGGTCACGCATTGCGGCCCTCCTTATAAGTGATGGCCATGGAGAGTCCAATCCGTTCCGACGATCCGCCCACGCCCGAGGGCGGAAAACGCAAGCGCCGCGGACCCAAGAAGGCGACCAAGAGCCATCTCGAGAACGCGGCCCTGCATTACCTATCGCGCTTCGCGACCTCGGCCGAGAACCTGCGCCGGGTGCTGATGCGCCGGGTCGACCGGTCGGCCCGCCACCACGGCACGGACGCCGAGGAAGGGGCGGCCTGGGTCGACGACCTGATCCGGCGCTACCGCCGGGCCGGCCTGCTGGACGACGCCGCCTATGCCGAGGCGCGGGCCGCCGACATGCTGCGCCGGGGAACGCCGATGAAGGGCGTGCGCTTCAAGCTGATGCAGAAGGGCGTGGGGGCCGAGGACATCGACCGCGCCATCACGACCCTGGCCGAGGACACGCCGGAACCCGACCTGGCGGCGGCCGTGGCGTTCGCCCGGCGCAGGCGCCTGGGGCCCTTCGCCCACCAGGGCACGCGGCAGGACCGCCGCGACAAGGACCTGGCCGCCCTGGCCCGCGCCGGGTTCGACTACGACACCGCGCGACGCGTGATCGAGGCGGAAAGCGAGGTCGCCCTCGCCCGCCTGCTCGCCGGCGGCTAGGATTTGCCGCCGGAAGCGATTTCGGGAACAATGCAGCATTCGGTCCGGGAGGGACGGATGGCGGTGCGAAACCTGGTGATGGCGGCGGTCGTAGCCGCGGCGGCGGCGACCGACCCGGCGCGCGCGGAGGGCGCGAAAACGACCCTGGGCCTGATCGAACGGGTGCTGATCCAGCCCGAAGGCCTGGACGTCCTGGCCAAGGTGGACACGGGCGCCGAGCATTCCTCCATCGACACGGTCGACTGGGAGACCTTCGACAAGGGTGGCGACACTTGGGTCCGTTTCCGTCTGCGTCTGGACGAAGGCCGGATCGAAACCCTGGAACGGCCGCTGGGGCGCATGGCGCGGGTCCGGCGTGCCGGCGCCGAAACCCGCGACCGGCCCATCGTCCTCTTGTCCCTGTGCGTCGACGGCACGACGCGCGAGGTCGAAGTCAACCTGTCAAAGAGGTCGCGCCTGAACTACCGCATGCTGCTCGGGGCGAGCTTCCTTTCCGGCGCTTTCCTGGTCGACGTCTCGCAATCCCATACCAGCCGCCCGGCCTGCGGCGGCGGCCGGCGATGAAGAACCGCGCGGTCTATCTTCTGGCGGCGGTGTTCGCGGCGGCGGGGCTGGCGCTGTTCGCCTACAAGGTGCTGGCCCTGGAGTTTCCCCTGACCCCCGGCGACGTGCCAGAAATTTGGGAGGTGGAGACCCGCGTCACTTTCACCGGTTCGGGCGGTCCTGCCACCGTGCGCCTGTTCATTCCGCGCAATACCCGCACCTATACCATCCTGGACCAGAGCTTCGTTTCGCGCGGATACGCGCTGACCACGGAACTGACGCCGGATGGACGCATGGCCAAGCTGACCGGGCGGCAAGCGTCGGGGCCGCAGACAGTATATTTTCGCTTTCTGATCCATCGCGCAGACACGGCGAGCCCGCTGCCAAATGCAGAGCCGGCCACAGTCCAGCCGCCTGAATGGAAGGCGCGCCGCCTTGAGGCCGCACGCGCCCTTCTTGACCAAACCCGCGGCGAGGGAGAATCGGCCACGGAAATTGCCACCGCTCTTCTAAAACGCCTCACGGCGCCCGCACCGGACGACGTCGCCCGCACGCTCCTGGGCAATACGTCAGGCGCGGACCGCGTCGTCGGCGTCACCGCAGGCATCCTGGCCTTGGGCGGCATCTCCGCGCGGTCCGTCCACGGCATCGCGCTCGAAGAAGGGCAGCGGCCCGTGCGCACCGTCCATTGGCTGGAAGTCGCCGAGGGCGGCGTCTGGCGTCGCATGACCGCCGACCCGGCGGCGCCGCAGGTGCCCGCGACCTGGTTCCCGTGGTGGCGAGGTGGGATCAAGCTGATCCAGGTCGACGGCGGCGGATCGCCCAAGGTGCGCATCACGATCGAGCGAGCCGCAGACCAGTCGATCGTCGAGTCCCTGTCGGCGGACAGCGTCCAGACAAAGAACCTGCTGACCTCGGCCATGACTTCCCTCCCCTTGGAGGTGCAACAGGTCTACCGCGTATTGCTGGTGGTGCCGCTCGGCGTGTTGCTACTGGTCATCCTGCGCAATGTGGTCGGGCTCAAGAGCTTCGGCACCTTCATGCCCGTGCTGATCGCACTGGCGTTCCGCGAGACGCAGCTTCTGTGGGGCATCCTGCTATTCACCATGATCGTCGCCATCGGCTTGGCGGTCCGCCTGTGGATGGAGAATTTGCGGTTGCTCGTCGTGCCGCGCCTGGCGGCCGTGCTGATCGTGGTGGTCGGCGCCATGGCCGCGCTCAGCATCGCAAGCGCCCAACTGGGCTTGGCCGGCGGGCTGTCGGTGGCACTGTTCCCCATGGTCATCCTGACCATGACCGTGGAGCGCATGTCCGTGATCTGGGACGAGCGCGGCCCGCGCGATGCCGTGCAGCAGGGTGTCGGCAGTCTGATCGTGGCAACGGCCTGCTATCTTTTGATGAGCCATCCGCTCACCGAGCATATGTTCTTCCAGTTTCCCGAACTGCTGCTGGTGGTGCTCGCGGTCGTGCTGCTGCTGGGCCGCTATTCGGGCTACCGATTGACCGAATTATACCGCTTCAGGCCGCTTTCCGGGGGCGGGTCCTAGGATGGGGTCCTAGGTATGGAGATTGTCGATCTTTACCGACGGCTGCGCGCCAACGGCGTGCTCGGGCTCAACTGGCGCAACGCGGAATT